>JACRAB010000016.1 GCA_016213575.1 Actinomycetota bacterium | reverse complement strand
GCGGTGGGCGCGGGGGCCGAGGACGTAGTAGACGCGGTGGCCGTGGGTGGCGGCGAGGGTGTCGAGCTCGTGCTGGTGGACGAGGTCGGTGGTGTCGCGGGCGCGGTAGATCAGGGTGATGTCGCCGGGGGCGGCGGGCAGCGCTTCGAGCAGGGCGCGCAGCGGGGTGATGCCGATGCCGGAGGCGAGCAGGGTGACCTTGGGTCGGGTGCGGACACCTTCGTGGAGGCGGCCGTAGGGGCCTTCGATGGCGACCCGGGTCCCGGGGCGAAGGTTCTTGAGGCGACTGGAGTCGTCGCCGAGGTCTTTGACGGTGATCCGCAGGGTGGTGCTGGTGGGGGCGGCGGACAGGGAGTAGGGGTGGCCGCGGGTCCAGCCGGTGCCGGGGCCGGTGAGGAAGCGCCAGGTGAAGAACTGGCCGGCGGCCACGGGCAGCCGGTCCAGGTTCTTGCCGCGCATGTGCACCGAGACGGTGTCGTGGTTCTCCCGGACGACGGCGGTGACGCGCAGGTCGTGGGTCAGGGTCCGGTAGACCGGGACGCCGATCCGGTAGGTGAGGACGGCTGCCGCGGCGGTGGCCCACAGGGTCCACCAGTAGACGGTCGCGGCGGGGCTGTTGAGGAATTCCTGGCCGGTCCAGAGCTGGTGGGGCAGGGCGAGGCCGACGCCGAGGTAGGCGTAGAGGTGGAGCAGGTGCCAGGACTCGTAGCGCAGCTTGCTGCGGGCCTTGCGGATGCTGGTGACGGTGACCATGACGAGGAGCAGGGTGCCGGCGGCGGCGAGGAGCATGCCGGGGTAGTCCACGACGAACGACCACAGCTCGGCGAGCGGGTTGTTCGAGTACTGGGCGGCGTAGCCGAGGGTGATGAGGACCAGGTGGGCGGTCATGAGGTTGAAGGAGGTGAACCCGACGAGGCGGTGCCGGCGGGCGAGCTGGTCCTGGCCGTAGGCGCGTTCCACGAGCGGGATCCGGGCCATCAGCAGCACCTGCACGAGCAGCAGGTCCGCGGAGACCAGGCCGGTCAGGCGGCCGAGGCTGGTCAGTCCGGACGCCCACCCGCCCAGGTCCTGCAGACCACCCCCGGCCACCCAGAGCGCGACCACCACGAGCAGGCTCGCCCAGGTCAGCGACCCGACCAGGTCACGCCACCACCCCGGCACCCGCACCGACCTACGCACCGGCACAGCGGCCGCGGGCCGGGGGGCATCGGTCCCGGGGGGCCGCCGGTCAGCGGTCATGGTCATCGTGAGGCTCCTGGAGGCGTGGCGGGCGGCCGCCCGGTGCGGCTGCGTCCTGGATCAACGGTCGGGCCCGAACCTGGGAGGTTCCTGTGGCTCACCTATCCGCCAGGTCGGCGCCGGGCCCCCGGGCACGTGATCCCCGGCACACCGGGGGCTCGCACCGCAGGCTCAGGTCGTGGACGCGAGCGGACGTCGACGGCGCGCGAGCGACACGATCCCGGCCGCGGCGAGGACGACCCCCTCGTCCCGCAGGACGAGGGCGGCACCGTGCGCGAGGAGCACGACCACGTCGGCCGCCGACGCCCGCGCCGGCAGCGTTGCGAGCACCGCCGCGCCGGGGAAGCGCGCCCGCACCGCGTCGACGGTCGGGGCGTCGGCGCTGCTCACCCACACGACGTCGGGGACGTCGTGGGACACGAGCGCCTCGGCGAGAGGTGCCTCGTGCACGTCGGCCCCGCCCGGCAGTGCCGCCGAGAGGGCGTCGCCGAGCGTCGGCTGCGCCGAGAACGCCCGGACGACGTGGAGCACGTGGGTGGTCATGGAGCGACTGTCCCCCGGCCGGCTCGGAGCCCGATGACCACTGCCTGTGAGTCGTCTGGGCGCCGGCCGGGCGGCGGGAGTCAGGCCTGCAGGACGTCGTCCGCGTCGACAATCCGGTACGCGTAGCCCTGCTCGGCGAGGAAGCGCTGCCGGTGCGCCGCGAAGTCCTGGTCCAGGGTGTCCCGGGCCACGATCGCGTAGAACCGGGCCGAGCGGCCGTCCGCCTTCGGGCGCAGCACCCGGCCCAGGCGCTGGGCCTCCTCCTGGCGGGACCCGAACGACCCGGAGACCTGGATCGCGACCGAGGCCTCGGGCAGGTCGATGGAGAAGTTCGCGACCTTGCTCACGACGAGGACCGTGATCTCGCCCTGGCGGAACGCCTCGAAGAGCCGCTGCCGCTCCTTGACCGTCGTGTCGCCCTTGAGGACGGGGCAGTCGAGCCGCTCCCCGAGGTCGTCGAGCTGGTCGAGGTACTGGCCGATGACGAGCGTCGGCTCGCCCTTGTGCTGGGCCACGAGCTTCTCGACGACCTTCGACTTCTGCTCGGCGGTCGAGCACAGCCGGTAGCGCTCCTCGGGCTCGGCCGTCGCGTAGAGCAGCCGGTCCCGCTCCGGGAGGGTGACCCGGACCTCGACGCAGTCGGCCGGGGCGATGTAGCCCTGGGCCTCGATGTCCTTCCACGGGGCGTCGTACCGCTTGGGCCCGATGAGGGAGAAGACGTCGCCCTCACGGCCGTCCTCGCGGACGAGGGTGGCGGTGAGACCGAGCCGGCGTCGGGCCTGCAGGTCGGCCGTCATCCGGAAGATCGGCGCCGGGAGCAGGTGCACCTCGTCGTAGACGACGAGGCCCCAGTCGCGGGCGTCGAAGACCTCGAGGTGGCTGTAGGTGCCCTTCCGCTTGGTCGTCATGACCTGGTACGTCGCGATGGTCACCGGGCGGATCTCCTTGCGGGACCCGGAGTACTCGCCGATCTCCTCCTCGGTGAGCGACGTCCGCTTGAGCAGCTCGTCGCGCCACTGCCGGGCCGAGACCGTGTTCGTCACGAGGATGAGCGTCGTCGCCCGGGCCCTGGCCATCGCCGCCGCGCCGACGATCGTCTTGCCCGCGCCGCAGGGGAGCACAACGACGCCCGAGCCGCCGTGCCAGAAGTTGTCGACGGCCTGCCGTTGGTAGTCGCGCAGCACCCAGCCGTCCTCGGCGAGGTCGATCGCGTGCGCCTCGCCGTCCACGTAGCCCGCGAAGTCCTCGGCGGGCCAGCCGAGCTTGAGGAGCACCTGCTTGAGGTGGCCGCGCTCGCTCGGGTGCACGGCGACGTGCTCCCGGTCGATCCGGGCGCCCACGAGCGGGATGACCTTCTTGCTCCGGAGCACCTCCTCGAGCACGGGCAGGTCGATCGCGTGGAGGACGAGCCCGTGGGTCGGGTGCTTGAGCAGCTGGAGGCGGCCGTAGCGGGCCATCGTCTCGGCGACGTCGACGAGCAGCGCGTGCGGCACGGGGTACCGCGAGTGCTCCAGGAGGACGTCGACGACCTGCTCGGCGTCGTGCCCCGCGGCCCGGGCGTTCCACAGGCCCAGCGGGGTGAGCCGGTACGTGTGCACGTGCTCCGGGGCGCGCTCGAGCTCCGCGAACGGGGCGATCGCCTGGCGGCAGGCGTCCGCCGCAGGATGGTCCACCTCGAGGAGCAGGGTCTTGTCGGACTGGACGATGAGCGGTCCGTCGGTCACGTGGTGCCTTCCGTGGGGGACGTCCGGTGCCAACGTCGGCCGGGGGCGTCTGCTTCCACCCAGGGTAGGAGTCCGGTGGCCCGCTCAAGTTCACCCGGGCCGAGGCCGACCACCTGATCGTGAACGCGCAGGCCGGGACGGCGACGGAGGTGGCAGGTGCAGGAGCCTGACCACAGCCGCCTCGTCGTCATCGGCGGAGGCCCGGCCGGGTACACCGCGGCGCTCTACGCGGCCCGCGCGGGCCTGGAGCCGATCTGCATCGAGGGTTTCGAGGCCGGCGGCCAGATCGCCAAGTCCGCCCGGGTGGAGAACTTCCCGGGCGCACCGGGCATCACGGGCGCCGACCTGTCCTGGCGGATCCGCGAGCAGGCCGAGGAGTTCGGCACCCGGATCGTCGTCGACGACGTCATCGACGTCGACTTCTCCCGGCGGCCCTTCGTCGTCGTCGCCGCCGGCGGGCTGTTCACCGGGGACGCCGTCATCGTCGCGACCGGCTCCAAGCCCCGCTCCCTGGGCCTGGCCGGGGAGAACGACCTCGTCGGGCGCGGCGTCGCCTACTGCGCGATCTGCGACGGCGCCTTCTACGAGGGGCAGGACGTGGCCGTCGTGGGCGGCGGCAACGCGGCGCTCAGCGAGGCCCTGCAGCTGGCCCGGATCGCCGCGAAGGTCACGCTCGTGCACCGGCGCTGGCAGTTCCGCGCCGAGTCGATCGTCGAGGACGCCGTCCGCAACGAGGACCGGATCGACATCGTCCTGCCGACCGTCGTCGACGAGCTCGTCACCGACGAGACCGAGTGCCTGAGCGCCGTGACGCTGCGCCACCTCACGACCGGCGACCGGGTCCGGCTCGACGTCCACGGGCTCTTCGTCGCCGTCGGGCACGAGCCCGCGAGCGCGCTGTTCGCCCCGTACCTCAGGACCCACAGCGGGCACATCGTCACGACCCCGGGCGGGACGGCGACGTCCGTCCAGGGTGTCTTCGCCGCCGGGGACGTCGTGGACGCCCGGTACCGGCAGGCCATCACCGCGGCGGCGTCCGGCTGCATGGCGGCCCTCGACGCCGAGCGGTGGCTCTCCACGAGCGAGGCGGCCGACGCGGCCGCCGAGGGCGGCCTCACGAGCGGCGGCTCCGACGACTTCGTGACCGACGACCCCGCTCCCCACGACCCCGCCCAGCACGACCCCGCCGTCGACGACCCCGTCACCCACGGTGTCCCGGGGCAGCGCACCAGCACCCCCGACCACAGTGACCCGGAGTCCGCCGCGGTCCCTGCCCCCCGCCCCGTTCCCTCCCAGGAGACGAGATGTTGATCGGCCGGCCGGCACCGGACTTCCGGATGCTCACCACGAAGGACCCCAACACCCTCGAGCACGAGGCGACCCTGGCCGACTACCAGGGCCGTTGGCTGCTGCTCTTCTTCTACCCGTCGGACTTCACGTTCGTCTGCCCGACGGAGATGCTCGCGCTCAACGCCGCGCTCCCGGAGTTCGCCGACCTCGACTGCGACGTCCTCGGCGTGAGCACCGACGGCGTCTTCGCGCACATCGCGTGGATGGAGTTCCACATCGGGGCGCTCGACTACCCGCTCGCGAGCGACCGGTCGCAGGTCGTGTCCCGGGCGTACGGCGTCCTCGAGGACGACGGGCGCGCGTCCCGGGCGGTGTTCCTCGTCGACCCCGAGGGGGTCGTCCGCTTCGAGACCCTCTACGACGACCGGGTCGGCCGCAGCATCGACGAGCTGCTGCGCGTCCTGCAGGCGCTCCGCAAGCCCGGACGGACCTTCGCCCAGTACACCTCGCCGCCCCGGCCCCGGGACGCCGACTGCAACCCGACGGCCCTCACCACCGCCTGACCCCCGCCCGCCTCCGCCACCCCTGCAAGGAGACCGACCATGTCCACCGTCGTGCTGTACTCGGCGACCGGGTGCCCGCTGTGCGCCCGGTACCGACAGATCCTCGAGGACAAGAGCATCGCGTACACCGAGCTCAACACGACCGACGACCCGAGCCTGCTCGGCGAGCTGGCCAAGAAGGGCATCCGGATGGTGCCGACGGTCTTCGTCGGTGACAAGTTCGTCGCGGGCTTCCGGCCGTCGAGCCTGCTCGAGCTGCTCAGGTAGGCCTCAGCCGCCGGTCCCCACGGAGACCGCGACGACGACGGCGACCGCGAGCACGATGAACGCGGACACGCCGCCGAGCACGATCCAGCCGGTGCGGGCGAGCCGCTGCGCCTGCTGCGGGTCGGTCGCGTTCCGGCTCAGCGCGATCGCGCCGAGGATGACGGCGGGCAGGCCCGCCAGGGTGAAGTAGCAGGACGTCGTGGCGAGGGCCGAGAGCACGACGAGGACGATCATCGACGCGGGTGTGGGCCGGGGGAACGCGTACCCGGGCGGCGGGCCGTAGCCGGGCGGGCTGCCGTAGTACGGCACCGGCGCGCCGTACTGCCCGGGCGGCGGTCCGTACTGCGCGGGCGGCGGCCCGTGCTGCGCGGACGGCGGCCCGTAGGGCCCGGACGGCGGCCCGGACGGCGGCCCGGACGCAGAGGGCGGTGACCCGTACGGCGGAACCCCGTGCGGCTCGCCCGCAGACTCCCCGGCCATGACCGTCCCCCCTCGTGCCGACGCCCGGACCCTAGCGGAGCGGCCGGGCGGACCGTCGTCAGGCGGGTGCGACGCCGAACACCCGGTGCACCGAGAGCGTGCGGACCTGCTCCGCCCCGCGGTCGAAGACCTCGATCCGGCCGGCGTCGACCCGCAGCGGGTCGACGAGGCGCCGGGAGGCGGTACCGCCGGCGTCCGCGACGCCGATCCACAGCGGCCTGCGGTCGGCGGCCGCGTCCCGCAGGATCGCCAGCACGCCGGCCGGGTCCATCGGCGCGAGCTCGGGGCCCTCGCCGATGTCGGAGCGGATCGTGGCGCGCGCCGTCCGGGCCCGCTCGTCGGCGGCCTCGTCGGCCGCCCGGAGCGCGGAGACGGCGCTGCGCAGCGCGACGTCCGAGGGGGTCGGGGGGAGCGGGTTGACCGGCCGGGGGCGGGCCCGGGGCGGGGTGCGGCGGGCGTCCGCGCGGGTCAGGAGCAGCGCGCCGTCCGGGCTCTCGGCCGCGGGCGCCAGGCCCATCGAGCGCAGCACCGACAGCACCGTGTCCGGCCCGGCCTGGGCGGACACGACGGTCGGCGCCAGCCGGCGCAGCCGCAGCGTCGAGGCCCGCTTGTCGGCGAGCACCTCCGACAGCGCCGACTCGTCGTCGCAGCGGATGTAGGAGCCGGCCGCGCCGACCCGCACCCGGCCGTGCCGCCGGGCGGTGTCGGTGACGAGGTACTCCAGCGGCTGCGGCACGGGGGTCCGGCTCCAGGCGGTGAGCCCGCTGAGCATGTCGTCGCCGGTGCGGCCGGCGTCCAGGGCGCGGCGCACGGAGGCCGGCGTGAACCGGTAGACGGTCGCACCCCCGCGGCTCTCGACGTCCGCCATGAGGGCGAGGTCGCGGGCGAGCCCCGGCTCGAGCGGACCGGGGGCGACGGCGGTGAGGTCCGCCTGGAGCAGGACGTGGTCGACCGGCTCGGGCAGGACGGCGGCCAGCGCGCCGGCCGCCGCGGCGAGGGCGTCGGCGCTGTCGAGCGCCGGCCGACCGCCCGGACCCGCTGCGGCGGAAGCGGTCTGGGCGTCCGGCGGGCCGAGCAGGGCACGGCCGTGGTCGGCCAGCGCGCCGGCCCCGGTGACGCCGAGCCAGGCCGCCTCGACGAGCGCGCGGTCGACGAGCAGCGACCGCATCCGGCCGGTCCGGCGCGGCGCCGCGGTGTCGACGCGGGCGTGCACGGACGCCGGGTCGACGACGGCGGCGGCGTCCGACGCCGAGGCCTTCGCCTCGCCGAGCGTGCGCAGGACGAGGGCCCGGACCTCCGGTGCCGAGGCGCGCTCGACGGTGGGGGACAGGGCCGTGCGGACGGCGTCCCGCTCGTCGCGCGTGCCGACCAGGCCCGGGCAGCGGGTCGTCGTCAGCCAGGCGCCGGCGAGCACCGCCCAGCGGTCGGGCACCTCGAGCGCGAGCCAGGCGTCGAACGCGGGGGTCGGCGCGAAGTGCGGGTCGGCCTCGCCGTCGTCGGCGACCAGCCCCGCGGCGTAGGCGACCTCGACGACGAGCGCCGCCGTGGCGTCGTCCACCTCGAGCGCCTGGGCGGTGCGGCGCTGCTCGCGGACGCCGAGCCCGCCCGAGCGCAGCACGGGCGGCGGGGTCGTGCCCCACAGCTCGCCGAGCGCCTCGACGAGCCGGGCCGCCTCCGCAGCGGCGCCGGCGGCGGTCCCGCGGACCGCGGCCTTCGAGCGGTCCCGGACCGTCAGGGCGGGCGGGCCGGTGACCGGCGTCCGGTGCACCCGGCCGCCGCGCAGCGCGAGGCCGACCTCGCGGGGCAGGACGACGTGGCCGGCGTCCGCGACGGCGAGCAGGCCGTGCGCGAGGAGCCACTCGACCGGGCCGGTCGCGCTCGCCGTCCGGACCGCGCGGTCGGCGTCCGGGAGCGCGCCGACGGGCGGGCCCCAGACGAGCCGGTCGAGCACGGTCCGGACGCCGTCCGGCGCGCCGGCGAGCAGGGCCTCGAGGGCGTCCGCGGTACCGAGGTGCTCTGCGAGGCGGGTGAGCGCGGTCTCCGGGTCGCCCGTCGCGGGCAGCTCGAGGTCCTCGAGGAGCTCGGCCAGCCGTGCGGGGCTGCGGCGGCCGAGCGCCTCCGCGAGCGGCGGGCCGAGGCCCGCGGGGTGGGCGCCGAGCACGTCGCGCGCCGTCCGGACCAGGCGCAGGGCGCGCGGGGTGCCCCAGACGAGGGCGAGGTCGCGCAGGTCGTCGAGGACGTCCCCGGCGGGCGCCCCCCAGCGCCGGCTCACCTCGCCGGTCGTCGTCGGCTCGGGCAGCACCGCGAGCACCTCGACCACCTGGAGCGCCGGCGCGGCGAGCCCGTCGAGCACCCGCTGCACGCTCGCCCGGCTCGTCGCGCGGGCGCCGAGGGTCGTCAGGTCGGCCGGCAGCGGGACGCCGAGGTCGGGACGTCGTGCGAGGAGCCGCGCGAGCGCGCCGTCGTCCCGGCGGCGCAGGTCGTCGGCCAGGCTGCGCGGTGCGTCACGGCGGGCGGGGGGCATCCGTACAACGGTACGCGGTCGGGGTGCGGGCGGCGCCGCGGGCCGGTGCCGGCCCCGGGGCCTGTCTCAGCGCGCCGCGGGCTCGACCTTCTGCAGGTCCGGCAGCATCGCGGCCACGTCGTCGAGGACCGACTCGGGCGCGTCGTACACGGGTGCGCCCGGCAGCGGCCAGTGCGCGACGACGTCGGTGAAGCCGAGCGCGGCGGCCCGGCCGACGACCTCCTCGAGGTAGCCGGCCGAGACGAGCGCGAAGGTCGGGGCGGCATCGACCGACAGGTACCGGCGCAGCGTCGCCGGGTCGCGGCCGTCGGCGGCCAGCGCCGCGTCGACCTGGTCGGACAGCCGCGCGACGCTGTCCCACCAGGCGTCGTCGGTGACGGCCTCGCTGCGCCGCAGGCTGCCGGTCGTGGCCCAGCCCTCGCCGCGGCGGACCGCGAGCCGGACCGTTCGCGGGCCGTTGGCCGCGATGACGAACGGCAGCCGGGGTCGCTGCACGCACGCGACCGTCGTCCGCGCGTCGACGGCGCGGTACGAGGGCCCCTCGTGGGTCGTCGACGCCCCGGTGAGCACCATGTCGAGGACGTCCACGAACTCCTCGAAGCGCGCGGCGCGCCCGCCGGGCGTGAGCTCCGGCTCGCCGAGCACCCGGGCGTCGTGGCCGGTGCCGCCCGCGCCGACGCCGAGGACGGCGCGGCCGCCGCTGATGTCGTCCAGGGCCGCGAGCTCGCGCGCGAAGGGCACCGGGTGCCGGTAGTTCGGGGACGCCACCCACGTGCCGAGCGTCGCCCGCGTCGTCACCGTCGCGGCCGCGACCAGGGTGGGAACCGTTGCGCCCCAGGGGGTTCCCTCGAGGGGGTCCCAGGTGAGGTGGTCGTAGGTCCAGAGGTGGTCGTAGCCGTCCGCCTCGGCCCGCCGCCACTGGTCGGCCTGCTCGGACCACGGACGCTGGGGAAGGATGACGAGACCGATGCGCACGGCGCGACGCTACCGGGTCTGGTCCGGGAGGCGTCCCGTGCGAGAGGATCCGGCCGGCAGGGCAGACCTGCCCGTCGCCGCCCCGACGTCGTCCGCGGACCCCGCCCGGTGGTCCGCCCCGTCGGCAGGAGCGGCCATGACCCCGGCAGCAGTACCCCTCGGCCCGTCCTCACCCGTGCGCGTGGCCGACGAGGCCGCCTGGCGGCCGCTGGAGGTGTGGGCCGTGCTCTGCCTCGTCGGCGGCGCCTACGCCGTCCCGCTCGTGCTCCCGACGCTCGGGGGGCTGCTCACCGTGCTGTCCTCGCGGTGGCGGCCGTGGACCCGGGTCGCGGTGGCGGTCGCCGTCCTCGCGCCGTTCGGGCTGGTGCCGGTCTCCGGCGCCGCGGTCGTCGTCGCGCAGACCGTCACCGCGACCGTGTCGGGCGTCCTGCTCGCACTCGCGCTGCGCCGTCCGGCCGGCTGACGGGGCGGCCGGCTGACGAGGAGCGCCGGCTGACGGGCGCCGCCGGCGGGCGTCGTCCGGCCGGACCGGATGCTTGCGCCGCACGGTACCGATGGCTACCTTGTGACGCATGGAACCGGGTGAGGCACGGCAGGTGCTGCCCCAGCTGCGCCGTGGCGCGCTGGAGTACTGCGTGCTCGCCCTGCTCCGCGGGCAGCCGCGGTACGGGTTCGACCTCGTCCGCGAGCTCAGCGAGGCCGACGGCCTGCTCACGAGCGAGGGCACGATCTACCCGCTGCTCTCGCGGCTGCGCAAGGACGGTCTCGTCACGACGACGTGGCAGGAGTCGGACGCCGGGCCGCCGCGGCGCTACTACGCGCTGACGGCCGACGGGCGGTCGGCGTTGGAACGGTTCGTCGTCGACTGGCGTCGGTTCCGCGACGGTGTCGACCGGGTCCTCGGGACGACGCCGGCGCCCGGCCCGGGGAGGGGACGGGTCGCCACGGCGGCCGACGGTACGGACGGCGGCCAGGTCGGCACCGTCACCAGCAGCGCGGGCACGGGCGAGCAGCCCGGCCCCGGGAGGAGCGGATGATGTCGGTAGGCCTGGACCACCCGGAGGTGACGCGGTTCCTCGCGCGCCTCGACGAGGCGGCGGCGGCGCTGCCGCCCGGCCGCCGCGAGGAGCTCGTCGCGGAGATCCGCGACCACCTGCGCGACGCCCTGTCGGTCGGCGCGGGCGACGAGGCCGCTCTCCGGGAGACGCTCGACCGGCTCGGCGACCCGGCGGACATCGTCGCCGCCGAGGCGGACGGCGCAGCACCCGCGGCCGCCGCGCCCGCCACGCCCGCCACGCCCGTCTGGCAGACCGGCCCGCCCGGGCAGGAGCCGTGGCCGGCGCCGCGGGTCTCACCGTGGGGCGGGCTCGAGATCGCCGCGGTGCTCCTGCTCACGGCGGGGACGGTCGTCGTCCCGGTGGTCGGGCCGCTCGTCGGGCTCGTCCTCGCGTGGGTCTCCGAGCGCTGGACCCACCGGGAGAAGGTCGTCGCGACCGTGCTCACGCTGCTGCCGGTGGCCGTGCTCGTCGCCGGCGCCCGCGCCGTCCTCGTCGCGGTGCCGACGAGCACGAGCACGACGTTCGACTCGACCGGCTCGACAGCGGTCGTCGAGACCGCCCCCGCCGCCCCCGCCGCCCCTGCCGTCACTGCCCCCTGACCCGCCCGACCTCCGGAGGATCGTCGTGTTCGTCGGCTCGCTCGTCGTCCTGCCCGTGCTCGTCATCGCCGTGCTCGGGCCCGTCATCGCCGGGGCCTACCTCGCCGTCCGGCTCAACCGCCGGGGTCTGTGATGTCCGTGGGGGTGACGCACCCGCTCGTCGTCGACTGGTTCGCCCGGCTGGACGCCGCGGCGCTCGCGGCCGGGGTGCCCGCCTCCCGGCGCGCCGAGCTCGCCGCGGAGCTGGGCGACCACGTCGCCGCAGCGCTCGGCGGTGCGGCGGACGACGTCACGGTCCGCGCCGCGCTCGACCGGCTCGGCGACCCGGAGGACGTCGTCGCGGCCGAGCACGTCCCGGTGCCCGTCGCGCCGCCGGCGTCCGCTGCGCCCGCGTCCGCCCCGCCCGTGGCGCCTGCCGGCTGGGGCGTCCTGGAGGTGCTCGCCGTCCTCGCGCTCGTCGGCGGCGGGTTCGTCGTCCCGGTGGTCGCCCCGCTCGCTGGGCTCGCCCTCGCCGCGGGCTCACGGGCCTGGAGCCGGCGCGACAAGCGCGTCACCGCCGTGCTCGTCGTCGGGCCGCTCGCGCTCTGGGTCGTGCTGGCCGCGGCGGTCTACCTCGGCGGCGGCAGCCTCTTCGGGCTCGAGGGCCTCGCGTTCGGCGACGGCGGGAGCGTGCTGCTGCACCCGGCCGAGCTCGTCCTGCTCGGTGCCGCCCTCTCGCCGCTCACCGCGCTGGTCGCGGGCGTGCGGCTGGCGCTGCGGGTCGGCCGCCGGTCCGCCTGAGCCGCGCGCCGCCGTCCGCTGTCCAGAAACTGCACTACCGGCGCGGCGCCCGCCGGGTGAGGATGGTCGTCGCCCGACGACGACGTCCCGGCCCCGGAGGTTCGCTGTGCTGAGCAAGCCCCTGCCCTCGTACTCCTCCTCGACCGCCGACGTCCCGCTGCTCGGCGAGACGATCGGCGCGAACCTCGAGCGCACCGTCGCCCGGTACGGCGACCGGGAGGCGCTCGTCGAGTGCGCGACGTCGCGGCGCTGGACGTACAACGAGCTCGACATCGCGGTCGACCAGGTGGCGCTCGGGCTGCTCGTGCTGGGTGTGACGATGGGCGACCGGGTCGGGATCTGGTCGCCGAACTGCGCCGTGTGGATGTTCGTCCTGTACGCGACGGCGAAGATCGGCGCCGTCCTCGTCAACGTCAACCCGGCTTACAGGGCGCACGAGCTGACGTTCGTCGTCAACCAGTCCGGCATGCGGGTGCTCGTCAGCGCGGTCGAGCACAAGGGCAGCGACTACCGGGCGATGGTCGAGGCGGTCCGCGGCGACTGCCCCGCGCTCGAGCAGGTCGTGCACATCGGCGAGCCGTCGTGGACCGACCTCGTCGAGGCGGGCGGCCGCGCCGACCACCACCGGCTCGACGAGGTGATGGCGACCCTGTCGTTCGACGACCCGATCAACATCCAGTACACGTCCGGGACGACGGGGTTCCCCAAGGGCGCGACGCTCTCGCACCACAACATCCTCAACAACGGCTACTTCGTCACCGAGGTGCTCGGGTTCACCGTCGAGGACCGGGTCTGCCTGCCGGTGCCGTTCTACCACTGCTTCGGGATGGTCATGGGCAACCTCGGGGCGACCTCCCACGGGGCGTGCGTCGTCATCCCGTCGCCGTCGTTCGACCCCGGGCTGGCGCTGCAGGCCGTGCAGGAGGAGCGGTGCACGGCGCTCTACGGCGTCCCGACGATGTTCATCGCCGAGCTGTCGCACCCCGACTTCGCCGCCTTCGACACCTCGACGCTGCGCACCGGGATCATGGCCGGCTCGCCGTGCCCGGTCGAGGTCATGAAGCGGGTCGTCGACGAGATGCACATGGCCGAGGTGACCATCGCCTACGGCATGACGGAGACGTCGCCGGTGTCGACGATGACCCGCCGGGAGGACGACCTCGACCGGCGGACGTCGACCGTCGGCACCGTGATGCCGCACGTCGAGGTGAAGATCGTCGACCCCACGACCGGTCTGGAGGTGCCGCGGGGCACCGCCGGCGAGCTGTGCACCCGCGGGTACTCGGTGATGCTCGGCTACTGGGACGAGCCGGCGAAGACCGCCGAGGCGATCGACGCCGCGGGCTGGATGCACACCGGCGACCTCGCGGTGATGGACCCGGCCGGGTACGTGAACATCTCCGGCCGGATCAAGGACATGGTGATCCGCGGCGGCGAGAACATCTACCCGCGCGAGATCGAGGAGTTCCTCTACAGCCACCCGGACATCGCCGACGTCCAGGTCGTCGGTGTCCCGGACGTGCGCTACGGCGAGGAGCTCATGGCCTGGGTCGTCATGAAGGCGGGCCGGGAGCCGCTCACCGCGGAGGCGGTGCGCGCGTTCTGCGCCGACCAGCTCGCGCACTACAAGGTGCCGCGGTACGTGCACGTCGTCGACGGCTTCCCGATGACCGTGACCGGCAAGGTCCGCAAGGTCGAGATGCGGGCGCAGGCCGTGGAGATCCTCGGGCTCCAGGACGCCGCGGCGGTCCGGCACGCGTGACGGCACGACGCGACGAGAGCCGCCCCACCCGGCAGGTGGGACGGCCCTCGTGCTCACGGCCGCGGATCAGCGGTACGTGACGTCCGACTCCTTGTAGAGGCAGGACTTCCCGTCCGGCCCGGAGCCGGCCTCGGTCGGCTCCTTGCCCTTCGAGGTGCCGTTGTAGCGCTGGCAGATCGTCGCGTTCTTGCTGCCGACGATCGTGATCCCGCTGAGGCGGGCCGTGTCACCGAAGTTCGAGTTGATCCCGACGACAGCGACGCGAACCTGCGACAGCGTGACGTTGCTGACGACGACGTCGCGCTCGTAGCTCTTGCTGCAGTTGCCGCAGGAGCGGTAGAGCTTGCCGATGTCGGACGCCTGGAAGTTCTTGATCACGAAGGTGCCCGGCCCGTTGTGCTGGAACGTCTTGTCCGCAGCCCCCCGGGCGCCGCCGCCGTCGATCGTCATCGTCTGCGACGCCGACGTTCCCTTGAACGTCGCGGCGTCCTCGCCGACGTCCTCCCACCAGACGTTGACGAGCGTGCAGGTGCCGGTGCAGTGGACGCCGTCACCGGCCTTGTTGCCGATGACGACGTTCTTCAGGGTCGCGCCGTCGGAGAGGACGAACAGCGGGTCCTGGTTCTCGCTCTGGCTGCCGCCCCAGCCCTGGTAGCGCGCCAGGCCGCCGTCGAACGTGCTGCTGACGTTCTGGGTGCTGGACAGCTGCACCGTCCTGGACGGGGTCGGCCACGAGCCCGGCTTCGGGGTCGACGTGGTCGTGGTCGTGGTCGGGGTGGGGGTCGGGGTCCTGGTCGTGGTGGTCGGGTCGGGCTTCGGCGTCGTGCCGCCCCCCGAGCCGGACCCGGAGCCGTACGTCTCGAGCTCGGCGACCTTCGGCGTGCCGGAGGAGCTGGTGATCTCGAGGGTCAGCTTCTCGAGCGAGGTCGGCGTGAAGCGCGCGGTGCCGGCGCTGGTGCCGGACGCGAGGACGGCCTCGGTGTCACCGTTCAGCAGACGCCAGCCCTTGATGCTGCCGGCGGAACCGGCGGCCTCGGTGACGACGGCCGAGCCGACCGTCTGCGCCGAGGTCCACCTGACCGACACGGCCCCGGTGCTCGTGCTGGGGGACCAGAAGGTCGCGGGCCTGCCGTCGACGACGCTGCCGTAGCTGGTGCCGGAGGCCTTGCCGGAACCGCTGGCCGTGGCGGACAGGCTCAGGTTCGTCCCCGACGGAGCCGGGCCGGTCGTGGTCGTCGGGGCGGGAGCGGGCGTGGTGGGCTGCGGCGGGACCGGGGCGCCGGTGGGCGTCGTCGACCTGCAGCTGCCGTCGGAGACCGCCAGGCCCTTGCCGGCGCCCGCGGTGCGGGCCACCACGTCGGGCACGCACGACGCCGGGTCGGCCTGGTACGTGTAGGGCACCGACACGGTGCCCGTGGACCGCATGTCCGGGCCGGCGGGGTTCGTCTCGGCCCCGGCCGGGGACCACGTCACCTGGTCCAGGACGTTGCCGCGGGCCTGCCACGTGCCGGCCTGGCTCGTGTAGAACGTGCCGAGGACGTCCTGGGACTGCTTGAAGTAGTTGTTCTCGACCAGGGCCTTGGCACCGGCCCGGGAGTTGATGCCGGACTTGCCGAGCTTCACGTAGTAGTTGTTGAACATGTGCGCCGTCCCGCCGCGGAGCAGCGGCGCGCGCGAGTCGATGTTCTCGTACAGGTTGTGGTGGAACGTGATGAAGCTGTTCGCCCGGTCGGTCTCGCTGGAGCCGATCAGCCCGCCGCGCCCGGAGTTCCGCAGCGTGCTGTAGGACAGCGTCACGTACTGGACGCCGGCCTTCATGTCGAACAGACCGTCGAAACCGTCGGACTCGCCGCCGGACGCCTCGAGGGAGACGTGGTCCACCCAGACGTTGCGGACGTCGCTCTCCATGCCGATGGCGTCGCCACCGTTGGACGTCGGGGACCCGGACTTCTTGACGTTCCGGACCGTGACGTTGCGGATGACGATGTTCTTCGAGCCCCGGATGTGGATCCCGACCTGGTCGAAGACGGCACCGGAGCCGACCCCGACGATCGAGACGTTGCTGATCTCCTTGAGCTCGACGACGCCGGCCGCAGTGGTGCAGCCCGCGCCGCTCACCTTGGCGGTGTTGCCGACGGTGATCGTGCCCGAGACCTCGATCGTCAGGGGCGTGTCCTTGGCCGCTCTGCTGCAGAGCGCCTGGTGGATCGCGGTCCCGGTCGTCGCACGGACGGTCGCCCCGCCCTGCCCGCCCGTGGTTCCGCCGTTCTGGGTCGCGTAGCCGACCGGCCCGATCGGGGCCGCGGTCGCGTTCTCGCCGAGCCCGGGCCAGAACGTGACGGCGCCCTGCGCGGCGAGCAGCGCGGTCGCCGCGACGGCGACGAGGGTCTGTGGCCGTCGCCGTCGGTTCCTTCGTGCTGCCGTGCGCGGTGCGGGCCCTGCCGGGCCCGGCCAGCTGTCACTCATCTGGTTCTCCCCTTCACTGCGTGTCTCTCACTGCGTCTCGACCGACGCGCACGAGTCGATCCAGGAGCCCCGAAGGTTCGTCGGTGGCGCACGACTTCTTCCGGGCACACCGTTGCCCCACGCGAACTGCCTGCTGCGTGACGGAGCCCTGATCGGGCGACCGGCGGCGGGTGTGAGAGCCCGCGTCCCGGGTACTGGCTCCTTGCCCCGGGGTGCGGTCGGCGGTGTCGGGGGGCACCGTCGGCCGCCACCGGGCAGTGCCGGCGCAGCCCCGCGCCGCCCGTCCCTCAAGGAGACCGTCATGAGACCCCTCGTCTGGGTGCTCGTCGTCCTCGTCGTCCTCGCGGTGGTCGCCGCGGTGGCCTGGACCGTCGTGCAGGGCCGGCGCCGCGCCGCCCTGCAGTCACGGTTCGGGCCCGAGTACGACCGTGCCGTCGCGCAGTCCGGCGACCGGCGCGCCGCCGAGTCGCAGCTCGCCGAGCTCGCCGACCGGCGCGACCAGCTCGACGTCCGTGACCTCGACCCCGAGGCCAAGGCCCGCTACGACGCGCAGTGGGCCGGTGTGCAGGCCCGGTTCGTCGACGAGCCCGGCCAGGCGGTCGCCGACGCCGACGGCCTCGTCACGTCCGTGATGCGCGACCGGGGCTACCCGGTCGAGGACTTCTCGGAGCGGGCCGCGATGCTCGCCACCGACCACGCGGACGTCGTCGAGCACTACCGCGCAGCGCACGACGCGCACGCCCGGCACATGCAGTCCGGTGCGGCCGAAACCGAGGACCTGCGCCAGGCGTTCGTGCACTACCGCTCGCTGTACGGCGCGCTCACCGGCACGGTGGCCGACGCCGACGCCGACGTCCGGCGCCCGGCCGACGACGCGAGCCACTCCCCGTACGTCGTCGACGTCCGGGACGGCGCGGCGCCGGGCGGCAGCACCTGGTCGACCGACGAGGCCCTCGGCCGCCGGGAGGTCCGCCCGTGAGCACCCACGAGGACAGGACCGTCGCGATGCCCGTGACGCGACCCGGCGAGCCGCTCGCCACCACGGTCGACGGCACGGTCGACGGGGAGCACCGGCTGCCCGACGAGTGGGCGACCGACGACCGGCAGCCCGGCGAGCGGGCGACCGACGAGGGCATGCCGCCCGCCGGTGCCGGCAGCCACGTGGCCGACGCCTCTCCGGAGCGGGCGGCGGCGGACCGGGCAGAGGCGGACCGGGCGGCGGACCGGGCGGCAGGAGACGAGCGGCGCACCCGGCTCGGCGGCCCGGACGGCCACGACGAGCCCGGCTGGCGCTCGGAGCTGGCGGCCGCCCCGGCGGTGCCGGCCTCGACGACCGGCTCGGTCGGCGCGGACACCGCGGCCGCGGACGACGCGTGGCGCCGGCTCGCCGGTGACTTCGTCGACGACCCCCGGCACGCCGTCGAGCAGGGCCGCGTCCTCGTGCAGCAGGCCGTCGACGCGATGATGGCCAAGGCCGGGATCGGCCCGGACGGCGTCGCGGGCGACGGTCAGGGCGGCGGCCAGGGCGACACGGAGAACCTGCGCCAGGCGTTCCGCCGCCTGCGCGACCTGCACCGCTCGGTGAGCGGGATCTGACCGCGCACCTCTGACCGGGGAACGGGTCGACGTGGAGGATCCTGCGGCGATCTGCCGCGGGATCCTCCCACGCTCCGGTGCTACCGGCGAACAGCGTGGCGGTGCAGGCGAGCGGCCGTCGTCATGAGCCCGAGCGTCAGCGGCAGGCAGAGCAGGGCGCCGAACGCGAGCAGGTCGGACGGACGCAGGAGCCACACGCCGGGTCCGGGAGCCCAGATGCCGGCATGCGTGAGGACGAGCCACGGGCCACCGATGACCACGGCCGTGACCAGCACCCCCGGCCGGTGCCACAGGAGGACCAGGCCCACGGCCAGCGCCGCAACCGTGCCGGCGGTGGCGATCCCGCCGAGCTGGGCGAGGCCGTAGAACGAGTAGAAGGTGTCGCCCACGAAGCGCCACGCGGGCGCAGCGAAGGGCAGGCCTGCCGACGCGTGCACCACCTGCGCCGCACTGACCGTCGATCCGATGACCACCGCGGCACCCGTGGCGAACCGGAGCCTGCGCGAGGCATCCGGCCACATGACCGCGCCGACGACGGCGAACACGGTGAGCGCGCCGAGCAGTCCCGCCCGCGGACTCGGGAGCCCGGTCACGGCGCTCATGACGGCAACGACGGCCGGCATGGCCGCGGCGACGGCGAAGCCCTGGCGCGCCGGGCCTGGCCGGCCCGCCAACGCCGCGACGAGAGCCACGAGCCACGCCGCGAAGACGATGACACCAGTCGTGGCGACGCCGGGCAGGGGGTCCGGGCCGGAGACGCTCGGTGCGCCGGTCAGAGCGGGGCCGAACTCGGCGAACCAGAGGCTCAGCACCGAGAGAACGCCCCCGCTCACCACCGCGGCCGGGCCGAGCCCCGCGAACGAGCCGAGCACCCCGTCGTCCTGCCGGCGCGCGACCAGCCTCGACCGCCACTGGGTCACCGCGTGCCCGAGCGTCGAGACCGCCTCTCGCACAGTCGGTCCGGTGCGGCCCTCGGCCTCGGCGGCGTCGAGCATGACGCCGAGCATCGCGTCGCCGTTGTCGGCCTGCCAGTGCGCCGGGTAGAGCGCGAGCAGTCGGCGGAAGCGCCACTGCGTCGGGTCGGCACTGGGTGCGTCCGGACGGGCGGTCACGCCGTCGCTCCCGGCGAGGGGGCGCCGACGCGGGCCGTCCGGACGCCGACGACGAGCAGCGACAGCGCGATCGAGAGCACGCCGAGGGCGAGCGTGAGGAGCGTCCCGTAGCCCTGCAGCGGTCCGGGCAGCCAGAGGGTCCCGAGCGTCCTCGGGTCGACCATCACCGCCGGGACGCCGAGCAGGCCCGCGGCCATCGCGCGTGCCGGACGCCGCCGCACCGTCGCGAGCCCCACGACGAGCCATGCCAGGACGACCGGCGACGCCAGCCAGACCAGCGTGCCCAGCCCGTAGACCCGGTAGAAGCCCCAGCCGAGGAACAGGTCGAGGTTCCCCAGTTCGGCGATGTCCAGCCGCGACGGGAACCCTTCCGGGATCCCCGCCGCAGGCAGCGCCACCCCGGCGGCGGTCACGGCGAGCAGCACCAGGCCGGCGCCGGCCGAGGTGCCGGCCGCGGCGACCGACAGCCGCCGCCGCGCCGCCCCGTCGAGGCGCGGCAGGCCGACGAGCGCCGTCACCGCGAAGACCGTCAGTGCGTACATGAGAAGCAGCGGCGGGCGCGCCGTCCCGACCCGGTCGCAGACCGTCCAGAGCACCGGGCCGCCGACCGCGGCGAGCGCGAGCAGCATCCTGGCACTGCGGGACGCGCCCGTGGCCGCGGCACCGAACGCGAGCAGCCAGACGGCGTAGAGCAGTGGCCCCGCCGACGGGAACGGACCGAACGGATCGGCGTGGAAGTCGTTGCCCCACAGGAGATGTACGCCTGGGAACCACTCGCCGAAGAGGAACGAGACCGCCGACAGCGTCGTTCCGAGCACCAGCGCCCCGGGGCCGATCCAGGAGAACGACCCCCCGATGCCGGTGCGGCGCAATCGGTCGCCGCCGACCGCCGCCCACGTCCGCAGCGCGTGCCGGACGACGGCCGTCCCCTCCCGGGCCGTCGGCCGGTCGCGCCCGTCGGCGTCCGCGACGTCGAGCATGACGCCGAGCAGCGCCTCGCCGTGCGCCGTCCGCCACGACCGCGGGTAGACGCGGAGCAGCCGGCGGAACGCGGCCTCCGCGGGGGACGTCGCGCTCACGCCGTCGCCCCGCGCAGCCGCAGGGCCGCGGTCGTCGACTCGGCGAGCCGGCGCAGCCGGGCGGCCTGCTCGGCGAGCGCCGCGGCGCCGTCCGGTGTCAGCTCGTAGTACCGGCGCAGCCGGCCCTCGACGACCTCCTCGCGGGAGACGGCGACGTGCCCGTCGGAGAGCAGGCGGTCGAGGGCGCCGTAGAGGGTGCCCGGGCGCAGCCTGACCCGGCCGTCGGACAGGTCCGCGACCTCGGTGATGAGGGCGTAGCCGTGCCGCGGGCCGCTCGACAGGGCGGTGAGCAGGTAGACCGTGGGGTCGCGCATCTCGGTGACCATGGCGGAACCATAGTCAGTCAGCCGATATATGTCACGCGCCGAGCCATAGGCGTCCGGTCAGGCCTTGCGCGCCACCCCGCCCAGGGCCGGGGACTTGGTGCGCGGAGCGTCGGGGTCGTCGTCCGGGCGCCAGTCGTGGAGGGTGACGACGCCGGGCTCGACGAGCTCGAGACCGTCGAAGAACGCCGAGATCTCCTCGTGCGTGCGGCGCTTCATCGACGTCGCGACCTTCTCGTTGTACTGCGCCGTCGCCCGGTTCGCGACGCCGCTCTCGTCGACCGCCGGGTGCGACACGACGAGGTAGCTGCCCGGGGGGAGGTCGGCGAGCATCGAGCGGACGATCGCGTACGGGTCCTCCTCGTCCGCGATGAACTGCAGCGTCATGAGGATGATCAGCGCGACCGGCCGGGAGTAGTCCAGCGTGCGGGCGGCCTCGCGCATGATGTTCGCGGGGTCGCGCATGTCGGCGTGGACGTAGTCGACCGTGCCGGGCTCGCCCGTGAGCAGAGCGTGCGCGTGGACGTTGACGATCGGGTCGTTGTCGACGTAGACGACCTTGGTGCCGGGCTGCGTGGCCTGGGCCACCTCGTGGACGTTGTCCGCCGACGGCAGGCCGGTGCCGACGTCGAGGATCTGCCGGATGCCGGCCTCGCCGACGAGGAACCGCACGACCCGCTTGAGGAAGGCCCGGTTGCTCCGGACGCCCTCGACGATGCCGGGGTTGAGGGCGATGACCTTCTCCGCGGCCTCCTTGTCGGCGGGGTAGTTGTCCTTGCCGCCGAGCCAGTAGTCGTAGACCCGGGCCGGGTGCGCGACGGTCACGTCGATCGCCGGACGTGCCGTCTCCACCCCGCCGTGACCGGTTGGTTCCGCGTCCATGGGGACCGTCCCGTTTCGCCTCGAATGAACCCTCGACGTGGCGAGCATAGCCATCCCGTCTTTGGCGGAGGAAGCCCGCTGCGGTCACGGGTCGATACCACTGTCAGTGCCGGGTCAAGCGCGCTCGGTCATGACAGCGGACCGTGTTCGTGGCACTGCGTGAAGATACCGACCGGACGGACGCGCAGAGTCACCGTGCGAGCGCGGCCGCCGTGGCGTCGTCCGCGGGGTAGAAGGCCTCGACGACGAGCTCGGAGACGGTGACGTCGAGCGGTGTCCCGAACATCGTCACGGTGCTCACGAAGGCGAGCACCCGGCCCTCGTGGAGCAGCCGTAGCGGCACCGCGGGGTCCCCGGGCCGGCTGCCGGCGACGGTCACGCCGGACGGCGACGCCGCGGTGTCCGCGGTGTCCGCGGCGTCCGGGAGGCGGTAGCCGCGGACCTCGCGCAGCAGCGCCTCGAGCCGGGCGTCGGCCGACAGGTCGACCTGCTGACGCAGCCGGGCGAGGAGGTGGTCACGCCACTGGGCCGCGTTGAGCACCCGGCGGACCAGCCCCTCGGGGTGCAGCGCGACGCGCAGCACGTTGACCGGCGGCTCGAGGAGCGATGGCGCCACGCCCGCGGTGAGCAGCGCGAGCCCGTCGGTCGCGTCGACGAGGTCCCAGTACCGGTCGACGACGAGGGCCGGGTACGGCTCGTGGCCGCGGAGCACGTGCCGGACGGCGCTGCGGACGGCGGACAGCCGCGGGCTGTCGAGCTCGGTCTCGTCGTAGACGGGCGCGTAGCCCGCGGCGAGCAGCAGCCGGTTGCGCTCGCGCAGCGGCAGACCGAGGTGGCCGGCGAGGTGCAGCACCATCTCCCGGCTCGGCCGCGAGCGGCCCGTCTCGACGAAGGACAGGTGCCGGGTCGAGACCCCCGCGAGGTCCGCGAGGTCGAGCTGGGTGAGCCGCCGCCGGCGCCGCCACTCGCGCAGCAGGTGGCCGAGCGGCGGCGTCCCCGCGTCGGCGCGGTCGGTCGACCAGGTCATCGGGGCTCCTCGTCGTCCGTCGTCCGGGGTGCCCAGCCTGTCCGGCCGGGCGCACGCCGTCCATGACGTCCGAGGTCATGCGGTGCGTGCGAGTGCCCTGCGCCCGCATCCCGGCCGCAGATGGAAACCTTGCCGTGTCGAGAAGCCGGCAGCCGCTCCGCTCTCCGGAGGAGCCCGACCGACGGGCCGCGCGAACGAGGAGGCCACGATGCCGAAGTACCTGTTGCTCAAGCACTACCGCGGGGGACCGGAGCCGCTGCGCCCGATGCCGCCCATGGACCAGTGGGCCCCGGAGGACGTCGAGGCCCACATGGCGTTCCTCCGGCACGTGAGCGAGATGCTGGAGGCGAACGGCGAGTACGTCGACGCGCAGGCGCTCACCCCCGCCCGCACCTGGGTGCGGTACGGCGGGCCGGACGCCGCCCCCGTCACCACCGACGGCCCGTTCCCCGAGACCAGCGACCTCGTGGCCGGCTGGTACATGATCGACGTCGAGTCCCACGAGCGCGCCCTGGAGCTCGCCGCGTACGTCTCCTCCGAGCCCGGACCCGGTGGGACGCCGCTGTACGAGTGGATCGACGTCCGCGAGGTGATGTCCTGAGCGCCGGACGGCGGAGCCACCGTGGCTGAAGCGGGCCCGGCCCCGTGGGACGAGGACGCGCTGCGCGCCCTCGTCCCGCGGGTGCTCGCCGCCCTCGTGCGTCGCGGCGAGGACTTCGACACCGCCGAGGACGCGTTGCAGGAGGCGCTCGTGGAGGCGCTGCGCACCTGGCCGGAGCACCCTCCGCGCGACCCGCGCGGCTGGCTGACCACGGGGGCGACACGGCGGCTCGTCGACGCCCGCCGCAGCGAGGCGGCCCGGCACCGCCGGGAGCAGCGGACGAACGAGCCACCGCCGTCCGGTGCGGAGGAGGGGGACGACACGCTCTTCCTGCTCTTCTGCTGCGCTCACCCCACGCTCCCGCCGGCCTCCCAGGTGGCGCTGACCCTGCGCGCCGTCGGAGGCCTCACGACCCGCGAGATCGCCGACGCCTGCTACGTCCCCGAGGCGACGATGGCGCAGCGGATCAGCCGGGCCAAGCGCGCCCTCCGCGGCCGGCCCCTGGACCGGGCGGGCGACCTCGCCGTGGTGCTGCGGGTGCTCTACCTGATCTACACCACGGGTCACTCGGGCCGGCGGGACCTGGCCACGGAGGCGATCCGGCTCGCCCGCCAGCTGACGCTGGCCACCGACGAGCCGGAGGCCGCCGGCCTGCTCGCGCTCATGCTGCTCAACCACGCCCGCAGGGACGCGCGGCTCGACGCCCACGGCCGGCTCGTCACGCTGGACCGGCAGGACCGCTCCCGGTGGGACCGGCGCATGATCGCCGAGGGGGTGCGGGTGCTCCAGGCGGCCCTCGCACGCCAGGACGCCGACCGCCCGCGCGGCCGGTACCTGGTGCAGGCGGCCGTCGCGGCCCTCCATGACGACGCGGCCACCGCCGAGGAGACCGACTGGCCGCAGATCCTCGCCTGGTACGACGACCTCGTCGCGCTGTCGGCCGACCCCGTCACGCAGGACCCGGCGGCGGTGCTCGGACGGGCCGTGGCGGTCGGCCACGTCCTCGGCCCCGCCGCCGGCCTGCGCGAGACGGAACGGCTCCGGGACGTCATCGGCGAGCGGCATCGCTGGCACGCCACCCGCGGCTACCTCTTCGAGCGGCTGGGCGACCGGGCCGCCGCCGCCGCGGCCTACGCCGAGGCCGGGCGGCTGGCGACGAACGTGCCCGAGCGCGACCACCTCGTCCTCAGGGCCGCCACCGTTCTCGCGCCGCCGATCACCTGAGAGGTCATGCGCCGCAACGGGTCTGCGTCAGGCGGCGAGCAGCCGGGACACCTCGGCGAGCTGGGCGGGCGTCAGCGGCCCGTGCGCCAGCGCCCCGGCGTCCGCCTCCGCCTGGGCGACGGTCCGGACGCCGGGGATCGGCACCGTGACCGGGCTGCGGGCCCAGATCCAGGCCAGTGCGCCCTGGGCGAGGGTCCGTCCGCCGGACGTGAGCACCTCCCGGACCGCCGCGATCCGTTGCAGCCACTCGGGGTTCGGCCGGCCGTCGACGAAGTACCGCATCCACGCGGCGCCGCCGGCCCGGACGTCGTCCGGCGCGAAGGCGGCCCCCGCGTCGTACTTGCCCGTGAGCAGGCCCATCCCGAGCGGCCCGCGGTCGATGCTCGCCAGCCCCGCCTGCTCGCAGAACGCGAGCATCTCCGGGTTGTCCTCGAGCACGTTGAGCTGGTGCTGGACGGCGGTGCACGCCGGCCCGGCGGCGAACCGGCGGGCCCGCGCGACGTCGTCCGTGCTCCAGCCGTACGCCCGCACGCTGCCGGCCGCGACGAGGTCCTCGAGGACGGCGCGGACGTCGTCGGCGGCGGCCGGGTCGAGGTCGCCGACGTGGAGCTGGAAGAGGTCGACGTGGTCGGTCCCGAGTCGGCGCAGGCTCGCCGCGAGCGAGGCACGCACGTCGTCCGGTGCCACCGCGAGGCCCTCGACGTGCCGCTCGCCGTCCCGCACGCCGTACCCGAACTTCGTCGCGAGGACGACGTCGTCCCGCCGGCCCGCGACCGCGCGGCCGAGCACCCGCTCGCTGTGCCCGGCGCCGTAGTTCGCGGCGGTGTCGAAGAACGTCACCCCGGCGGCCATCGCGGCGTGCAGCGCGCGGACCGACTCGTCGTCGTCCACCGCGCCCCAGCCGGCCTGGGTCCCGCCCATGGTCCACGGCCCGCCGATGGCCCAGCAGCCGATGCCGAGCGCGCTCACCTCGATGCCGCTGCGGCCGAGGGTGCGGGTCGCCGTCCAGCTCTGCGTGTCGTTCTGCGTCTCGTTCTGCGTTTCGTTCTGCGTCATGACCGCGACGCTAGGACCTGGAGCGCGCTCCACCTCAAGCCCTGGCGCGCCGTCGGTTCCGGACCGTTGACCTGGACCGCGCTCCAGGTCCTACGGTCGACGTATGAGCCAGCCAACCGCGGCCCGGGACGGCCTGAGCGTCGGCGAGGCGGCCCGCGAGGCCGGCGTGAGCATCGACACCCTGCGCTACTACGAGCGCGAGCACCTGCTGAGCACCGAGCGCACGCCGAGCGGGCACCGCCGCTACTCCCCGGGCGACCTGGAGTGGATCGCCGTCCTCACGTGCCTGCGCGAGACCGGGATGCCGATCCGGCGGATGCGCGAGTTCGCGACCCTCGTCGGGGAGGACGACGACGCGACGATCGGCGCCCGGATCGACCTGCTCACCGAGCACCGCGAGGACGTCCTGCGCCGGATCCGCGAGCTCGAGGCGAACCTCGCGCACGTCGAGGGCAAGATCGCCTACTACCGTGGGCGGTCGGCCGGCTGACACCCGCGACCGGGCAACCTTCTGCGGGGTCCAGGCCCTTCTAGGGGGCAGGAGGTGGCCGTGGACGAGGATCCGCCGGGGTTCCGCGAGTTCGTCGCGACGCGCTCGCCCGCGCTGCTGCGCCTCGCGTGGATGCTCACGCTCGACGCGGGCGCCGCGGAGGACCTCCTGCAGACGGCACTGGCCCGGACCTGGCCGCACTGGGACCGGGTCGCGGCGGGCCGGCCGGAGGCGTACGTCCGGCAGGTCATGGTGCGGACCGCCGGCTCGTGGCGGCAGCGGCGCTGGCGCGGCGAGGTCCCCGCGGGGCGGCTGCCGGACGTCGCGGGCGGCGACCCGACGGGCGGTCACGACGACCGCGTGGTCCTCGCGCAGGCGCTCGCGGCCCTGCCGCCGGGGCAGCGGCAGGTCGTCGTCCTGCGCTCCTACGCGGACCTCTCCGAGCAGGAGGTCGCCGGCCTCGTCGGCTGCTCGGTCGGCACGGTGAAGAGCCAGGCGTCCAAGGGGCTCGCCCGGCTGCGCGCCGCCCTCGCCGGGCCGACCGCCCCGGTGCTCGCCGACGTCCTCGAGGAGGGCCGCCCGACATGACCGACGACCTGCCCCTGACGCCCGAGGACGGGCCCGGCGCCGACCCGCTCGTCGCCCTGCTCCGGGAGCTGCCGCCGGACCTGCCCGACGTGCCCGACCGGTTCGAGCGGGTGCGCGCCGCCAGGGCCGGGCGCCGCCGGCGGGCGGTGCTGCTCGCGGCCGCCGCGGTCGTCGCCGTCGTCGGTACCGCCGGGGTGCTCGCCCGGGGCGCCGGGGCGCCGTCCTTCCTCGACCCCGGCCCTGCCGCCGCGACCGATGCGTCGACCTGCCCGCCGGTCTACGGTGACGGCGACCCGTGGGTCCCCGGGTCGCCGTCCGTGCCGGACGGCGGCGACCGGCTCGTGCCGCAGGCGGTGCCGCAGCGGGCCCTGCTCTGCCGGTACGCGCCGGCGGAGGACGCGGACTTCAGGGGCGGGGCGACGGCGTCGGCCGGGCCCGCGCTGGACGGCTCCGTCGTGCTCGTGGGACCGCTCGACACCCTCGCGGGCGACCTCACGTGGCTGCCCGAGGAACGGCTCGGCGCACCGTACGCCTGCACCGCCATCGGCGGCCCGACCACCCGGTTCCTCCTCGGCCTGACCTACCCGGACGGCGTCGTCTGGGTGGCCGGCAACGAGGACCCGAACAGCTGCGACCGGAGCTGGAACGGCCGGTTCGCGACGGGCACGAACCTCGGCCGTCAGCTCGCCGCGACGTTCGACGCGAAGACCTGGGTCGGCGGGCAGGCCTGGGTGGTCGGCTACTCCGCCGAGGCCGGGCCGTGCTGGTCGCCGCGCTCGGGGCGGCTCGGGCAGGGCCGGGACCTGGTGCCCGCCGGTGCGACGTCGCTGCGGGTCTGCCGGCAGGACGTCGCCGGGACCACGCCGACCTGGACGAGCGTCGAGCCCGCCGAGTACCACCGGCTGCACGGGCTGCTCGACGACCAGCGCACCTCGCCGGGGGACTCGTCGTGCAGCATGCTCGACCCGGACGCTCCGGCACGGACGACCTACGAGCTGCGGTTCGACTACCCGGCGGGGCCTCCCGTCGTCGTCCGGGTGGACCCCTCGTGCCGGCCCGCGGTGATGTCCGGTGACCGCGAGGCGGACGACGCGGGCCCGCTCGTCCCGGAGATCGAGCGGCTGCTCGCGGCGGGCTGAACGGCGGGCTGACCGGCCCGTACGCTCGACACGTGCAGCCCCCTCCCACCGGTCCGGTCGTCGGCTTCGACCTCGACATGACGCTCGTCGACTCCGCGAGCGGGATCGTCGCGACGATCACCGCCGCGTGCGCGGAGGTCGGGGTGAGCGTCGACCCGGAGGCGGCCCGGCGCTTCATCGGGGTGCCGCTCGAGGACACGCTGCGGGTCATCGCGCCGGACGTCGACCCGGTCGCCACCGCGGACCGGTACCGCGCGCTCTACCCGGTCACCGGGATCCCGCCGATCACCCTGCTCCCGGGGGCCGCCGAGGCGTTCGAGGCGGTCCACGCGCTCGGCGGGCGGGTGCTCGTCGTCTCGGCCAAGGTCGAGCCGGCGGTGCGGCGGGTGCTCGACCACGTCGGGCTGGAAGCCGGGGCGCACGCGCCCGACCTCGTCGACGGCGGGCTCTACGCGGCGGCGAAGGGCGTCCGGCTCGCGACCGAGCACGCCGACGTCTATGTCGGCGACCACCCCGGCGACGTCGAGGCGGCGCAGGTCGCCGGCGCGGTCTCGGTGGCCGTCGCGACCGGCCCGCACCCCGCGGCCGACCTCGCCGCGGCCGGGGCGGACGTCGTCCTGCCGGACCTCACCGGGTTCCCGGCGTGGCTGCGGGCGTGGGCGGACGACGCGGAGTAGCGGACCGAGCGCGCGGGCTGAGCCCGGGGGAGACCTCGCAGCCGGTCAGTCGCGGCGGTGCGCGCGGGCCTGGACGACGAGCCCGGAGAACGAGATCGCGAAGCCGATCGGGCTGAGCAGGGCGAGCGCGACGAGCCACAGCGGCGCGTCACCCGTGCGCGCGAAGAACACCATGACGAGCGCGAGCACGAGGATCCCGACGAGGAACACGAGGCCGCCGCCCATGACGAGGCGGTCGGCGAGGGTGCGCTGCGGCGGCGTCGACGTCACGCGCCCAGGGTACGACGTGGCGCGGGGGCGGCCCGTCGTGAACCTTCCCGGCTCCGGGACACTCCTACCCTGCAGCCGGTACCCGTCGGAGGTACCCGTCACGAAGGTCGTGCCAGCGATGTCGGTCCCCGGTCCCCGCCCCAGCAGTGCCGCCCGCGCCGCCCGCGCCGTGGGCGCCGTCCGCCGCCGGCTGGCGCCGGTCGTGGCGGCCGCGGCGCTCACGGTCCTGCTGTCGGCCTGCGCCGACGAGGTGGTCTTCCGGCCGCTCACCGAGGACCCGTCGGCCACCACGGCCGCCGGTGCCGGTGCGTCGTCCGGTGCCGGGCCGTCGTCCGCAGCCGGTCCGTCGTCCGGACCGTCGGCCTCCTCGTCGCGCTCGGAGGTCCGCTTCGCCGACGGCGCCGTGACGCTGTCCGTGGGCCGGGTCGCCGCCACCACGACGTCGCAGAAGGACGTCGCCGAGGCCTGGCGCCGGTACTGGGAGGTGCGGATCGGGGCGTACGCCGAGCCCGGGACCGACGTCGTCCGGGCCCAGGACCTCGCATCGGGCGAGGCGCTCGACGAGGTCCTCTCGGTCGCCGCGCAGTTCCGGCAGAGCGGGCAGCACCTCGAGGGCACGATGGCGCTGCGGGTGCCCGCGGTCGAGGTCGACGGGGCGCGGGCCGAGGTCGTGGCCTGCGTGGCGTCGGACCTGCGGGTCGTCGACAGCGCCGGCACCGTCGTCGAGGACTCCTCGGCCGGGCTCCTGCCGCAGGTCACGACCTTCGCCCGGACCGCCGACGGGTGGCGCGCCACCAAGGTCGTCGGTCGCGCCGACAGCCGCTGCGACTGACGGCCGGCCGGTCGACGTCCGGCCTGCGACCTGACGGGGACGAACCGGGGCCAACCGCCCTGCGAAACCTCTTGCGCCTGCCGATAGCCTTCTCGGGCACAACCGGTTGCCGGTGCGTGCTGCCGGCGAGGGATCTGCGCGATCGAGGGTGTGACGTGCCTACAGGCAAGGTGAAGTGGTACGACGACGACAAGGGCTTCGGCTTCCTTGCGAACGACGACGGCGGCGACGTCTTCGTCCACGCGTCGGCGCTGCCTGCGGGTGTGTCCCTCAAGCCCGGTGCCAAGGTCGAGTTCGGCGTCGCCGAGGGCAAGCGCGGGCTGCAGGCGCTGTCCGTGCGCGTGCTCGAGCCGGTCCCGTCGGTCGCGAAGGCGACCCGGAAGCCGCCGGAGGACATGACCGTCATCGTCGAGGACCTCATCAAGCTCCTCGACGACCTCGGCAACGGGCTGCGCCGCGGGCGGTACCCGGACAAGTCGCACGCGGCCAAGGTCGCGGCGGTGCTCCGCGCGGTCGCCGGGGACCTCGAGGCCTGAGCCGGGGCGTCAGGCGGTGCGGGCGCGGCGGCTGCCGCCGTCCCGCCGGGTGCGGCCCGCGAGGCCGAGCGCGGAGGCGAACCCGGACGCCGCCGTCCCGACGGCGGCGATGCCCAGGCCCCACGGCCCGGACAGCGGCAGCACGAGCCCGACGAAGCCGCCGGCGACCCAGGCGAGCTGCAGGACCGTCTCGGAGCGGGCGAAGGCGGAGGTCCGGACCTGCTCCGGGACGTCCGCCTGGACGAGCGCGTCGAGGCAGAGCTTGGCGAGCGACTGCGCCGTGCCTGCGACGAGCGCGACGGCGAACACGGGCCACGGCCCGTAGGCCAGCGCCGCCCAGGCGGCGGCGAGGGCCGTCCCGGCGAGGGTGGCGACGACGAGCCGTTCGGTGTCGACGCGCCGCAGCCGGTTGCCGAGCACGGTGCCGAGGCCGCCGCCGACCGCGGCGAGTGCGACGACGACCGCGACGGCCGTCGTCTGGCCGAAGCCGGGCAGCGGGTCGGTGCGCAGCCGGAACGCGAGGAACAGGGTGAGGAAGCCGGTGAAGGCCCGCACCGTCGCGTTCCCGCGCAGCGCGAGCACGACCCGGGGGCCGATGCTGCGGCGGCGCCGGCCGTTCCCGGCGTCGCGGGCGGACGCCGTCCGGTCCGGGTCGGAGGCGCCGTCCGGCCCGCCGTCGTCCGCGCCCGGGCCTTCGGCGTCCGTGCTGCCGGGGTCGGTGCTGTCGGCGTCCGTGCCGGACGACAGCAGCGCCCCCACCTCGCCCTCGCCGACGTCGACGACGGGCGGCAGGGCCAGCGCGAGGACGACGCCCGCGGCGAGGACGACGAACGCCAGCCGCAGCGACCACTGCGGCCCGGCCCACGCGGTGAGACCGACCCCGACCGGTGCCGCGACGACCATCGCCGCGACCCCGGCGAGCGAGATCCGCGAGTTCGCCGCGACGAGCCCGACGCCGCCGGGCAGCACCCGTGGCACGGCCGCCGCCCGGGTCACGTGGTACGCCTTCTGCCCCACGAGGAAGCCGAACGCCGCGAGGTAGAACGACAGCGGGGTCGCGGCGGCGGCCGTCGCGCCGACCGCCCCGGCCATGACCCAGGCGAGGAACGACCGCACGAGCATCGTCGTCGCGAGCGCGTACCGCCGCCCGTGCCGCACCCGGTCGAGCAGCGGGCCGATGACCGGGGCGAGGCCGACGAACGGCACCATCGTCACGAGCAGCGAGGTCGCGACCCGGCTGCGGGCCTCCTCGGTCGGGACGGCGAAGAACACCGTGCTCGCGAGCGCGGTCGCCACGAGCGCG
>JACRAB010000160.1 GCA_016213575.1 Actinomycetota bacterium | reverse complement strand
GTCGGCATCCCCGGCCGCAGCGACTGCCACAGCCGGATCGACCCGCCGGTGCCGACCGGGGCGATGGCGAGCCCGGCGCAGTGCCGCCCCGCCATCGCCCGCACCTGCTCGGCCTCGCGGGTCAGGGAGTAGTGCGAGTCCGCGATGAGCAGCGAGGCGCCGGCCCGGGCGGCGACCTCCTCGGCGCCGCTGATGACGTCGAGGAAGAACGGGTTGGTGAAGTTGCGGACGACGAACGCGTACGTGCTCGTCCGGCCGCGGCGCAGCGCCTGGGCCTGCGGGGTGGCCCGGGACCCCAGCCGCTCGGCGGCCTCGAGGATCCGCGCGCGGGTGTCCGCGGCGACCCCGGAGCGGCCGTTGAGGGCGACGCTCGCGGATGCCACGGACACCCCGGCGGCCTGCGCGACGTCGCGCAGGCCCACGGGGGCCTCGGGGTTCTCGGAGCGCGCCATGCCACGTCCTCGTCGTCGGCGGTGGGGCCGGGGGCCGCCGTCCGGAGCGCGACGCTACCGCGTCGGTGCGGGCGGCGGACAGCCCGGGAGCGAAACGATTCGGTGACGGGAGGGCGAACCGCGGACGGCCCGGACGTGGACCGGCCCGGCCCCCGGGGCGGGGTGCCGGGCCGGTCCGGCCGCACTGCCGGAGGTGTTGTCAGGCAACGGGTTCCGGGGCGGGTTCCGGTGCCGCCGACACTCCCGCGGACCGTCTCGCCGGCACCGGGCCGTCGCTCTCGCGGACCCCGTACCGCTCCCACCAGCGGACCATCGGTGCCGGTGCCCACCAGTTCGCCCGGCCGAGCAGCCGCATCGTCGCCGGCACGAGCAGGGCGCGGACCACCGTGGCGTCGACGACGATCGCGACCGCCATCCCGACCCCGATGAGCTTGATGAACGTGATGCCCGACGTGGAGAACGCGGCGATGACGACGACGAGCAGCAGGGCGGCGCTCGTGATGATCCGGCCCGTCCGCTGCAGCCCGGCCGCGACGGCCGCGGTGTTGTCGCCCGTGGCGTCCCACTCCTCGCGGATCCGGGACAGCAGGAACACCTCGTAGTCCATCGACAGGCCGAAGAGGATCGCGAGCATGAGGATCGGCTGCGTCGTCTCGACCGTCCCGGTCGAGGTGAACCCGAGCAGGCCCGACAGGTTGCCGTCCTGGAAGATCCACGTGACGACGCCGAACGCCGCCCCGAGCGAGAGCACGTTCATGACGACCGCCTTGAGCGGCAGCACGAGCGAGCCGAAGGCGAGGAACAGCAGGAGGAACGTCGCGGTGACGACGAGCAGCGCCATCCACGGCAGGGTGCGGGCGATGCTCGCCCGCAGGTCGACCTGCTGGGCGCTCACGCCGCCGACGTCGACGGTCGCGCCGGCCGGTGCGGGCAGGGCCCGGATCGCGGTGACCGCCTCGCGGGCGGTGGCCTCGACGGCCCCGCCGGTGTAGCCGACCGCGAGCAGCGTCGCGCCGTCGCGGGCCGCGACCGGGCGCACGCCCGTCACGCCGTCCACCCCGGCGACCGCGGCCGAGAACGAGGCGAGCGCGGCGTCGTCCGCGCCCTCGACGAGCACGTCGATCGGTGTGGTGTCGACGCCGGCGAAGTCGCGGTCGAGCGCCTCGGCGACGACCCGGCCCTGCGCCCCCTCGGGCAGGGCGCGGGCGTCGATGCCGCCGAACTCGACGTGGAGGAACGGCGAGCCGAGGACGGCGAGGACGGCGACCACGGCACCGGCCCAGAGCACCGGGCGGCGCATGACGCTCCGGGCGAGCCGCTCCCAGCCCCCGGTGTGCGCGGCACCGGCCGTCGCGCGCCGTGCCCGGCGGGCGGCGAGCGCGCCGGTCAGGGTGCGCGGCAGCCGGATCCGCAGCGCGTCGACGCGGCGGCCGAGGACGGCGAGCAGGGCGGGCAGCACGGTGAGGGAGGTCACCGCGGCGACGACGACGGCGGCGATGCCGCCGAAGCCCATGGACCGCAGGAACACCTGCGGGAAGAGCAGCAGACCGGTCATCGAGACGGCGACGGTCACCGCCGAGAACGCCACGGTGCGCCCGGCGGTCGCCATCGTCGTCGCGAGCGCCTCGGGGACGTCCTGCCCCGCGCGGATCTGCTCCCGGAACCGGCTCACGACGAAGAGCGCGTAGTCGATGGACAGCCCGAGCCCGAGGATCGTGATGATGTTGATCGCGAACACCGAGACCTCGGTGACCTCGGTGATGAGCCGGACGGCGACGAACGACCCGAGCACCGTGAAGGCGCCGATGAGCAGCGGGAGGCCGGCGGCCACGGCGCTGCCGAAGACGACGAGCAGGAGCACGACGAGGATCGGTGCCGAGAGCGACTCGGCGCGGGCGAGGTCCTCGCCGACCTGGGTGCTGATCTGGGCGTCGATCGCGGCGTTGCCGCCGAGCGCCGTCGTGACCTGCGGGTCGGTGGCGCGCAGCCCGTCGGCGACCTCGGCGTAGACGTCGGAGCGGCCGGCCCGGGTCTCGTCGGCGAGCCGGACGGCGGCGTACGTCGAGTGCCGGTCGGCGCTGACGAAGACGTCGGCCCCGCTGCTCCAGTAGGTGACGACCTGGCTGACGTCCGCCGCCGGCAGCGTGGCGAGGGCCCCCTCGACCGCCGTCCGGAACGCCGGGTCGTCGACGGTGAGGGTGGGGGAGGAGTAGAGAGCGACGATGTCGGTGTCCTGCCGCCCGACCGTGTCGACGATCCGCTGCTCGGCCACGGTGGCCGGCGAGCCGGGGTCGTCGAAGCCCCCGCTCGTGAGCCGTTCGACGACCCCTGGTCCCCAGACCCCGGCGGCGGCGACCGCCGCGAACGACAGGACGAGGACGGCCCAGCGCCACCTCGCCAGCGACAGACCCCACGACGCGAACATGACACTCTCCCGGCAGCCGTTCCTGCGCGTACGCTCTCCTCAGGAGAAAGGCCGTCGCAGGAGTTAACAGTGTTTGCTTACGGCGTTTACTCTTGACCCAGGTGTTCACGATTGTCAAGGGGAGTTGCGGCATGTCGACCGAAGTGCCCGTGGGCCGGCGCGAGCGGGTGCGCGCCGCCACCGTCGACGAGATCAAGGCGGTGGCGCTGCGCCTTCTCGTCGAGGAGGGCCAGGAGGCGGCGACCCTGCGCGCGATCGCGCGCGAGATGGGGATGACCGCGCCGGGTCTCTACCGGTACTTCCCGAGCCACGAGGACCTGCACAAGGCGCTCGTGGCGGACACGTACGACCGGATCACCGCGGTGCTCGCGCAGGCCCGGGACGGCGCCGAGGCCGCGCAGGCGACGGAGCCGATGCTCGCGGCCAAGCCCCTCGTCGTCGTCCAGCTCGTCTGCGTCGCCAAGGCCTTCCGGGACTGGGCCGCCGCGCACCCGCAGGAGTTCCGGCTCGTGTTCGGCTCACCCGTGCCGGCGCTCGCGCAGGACGCGGAGGACCCTGCGCTCGCCGCGGGCAACCGGTTCGGCGCGCTCTTCACCGAGATCTTCCTGCGGCTGTGGGCCGAGTACCCGTTCCCGGTCGACCCGGACGACGCCCTGCCCGAGGCGCTCGCGGTGCAGCTGCGTGACTACCGTGCCGTGCTCGTCGAGCTCTTCGGCGAGGGCGCCGCCGCGCTGCCGCTCGGGGCGATCGACGTCTACCTGCGGGCCTGGGTGCAGCTGTACGGGCTCGTCGCCATGGACGTCTTCAACCACCTGCACTTCTGCCTCAGCGACGCCGGCCCGTTCTTCGAGACGAGCCTCGCGGCGATCGGGCGCAGCCTCGGGATCGTGTACGTCCCGGAGAAGTGACCCCGGGAGAGGTCACGCCGTCCGGTCAGAACTGCCGGATCACCTCGGCGAGCATCCCGCCGACCCGCTCGGCCGCGGCCTTACCGGCGGCGATGACCTCCTCGTGGGAGAGCGGCTGGGCGACCCCGCCGGGCGGCGCGATGCCGGCGCCGAGGTTCGTCACGAGCGAGATGCCGAGCACCTCCATGCCCGCCTCGCGGGCCGCGATCGCCTCGAGCGTCGTCGACATCCCGACGAGGGTGCCGCCGAGGATCCCGGCCATCCGGACCTCGGCCGGGGTCTCGTACTGCGGCCCGCGGAACTGCACGTAGACGCCCTCGGCGAGGGTCGGGTCGACGCCGTGGCAGATCGCGCGCAGCCGCGCCGAGTACAGGTCGGTGAGGTCGACGAACGTCGCGCCCTCGAGCGGGCTCGCGCCCGTGAGGTTGATGTGGTCGCTGATGAGGACGGGCGTGCCCGGCGTCCACGTCGGGTCGAGCCCGCCGCAGCCGTTCGTGAGGACGAGGGTGCGGACGCCGGCCGCGGCCGCCGTCCGGACGCCGCGGACGACGGCCCGCACGCCGCGGCCCTCGTAGTAGTGGGTGCGGGTGCCGAAGACGAGCGCGCGGCGGTCGGTGTCGCCGATCCGCACCGAGCGGATCGTGCCCGAGTGCCCGGCGACGGCGGCTGCGGAGAAGCCGGGCAGGTCCGTCGTCGCGAAGGTCGCGAGGGTCTCCCCGAGCAGGTCACCGGCCGGGGCCCAGCCCGAGCCGAGGACGAGCGCGACGTCGTGCGAGGCGACCCCGGTGAGCTCGGCGACCCGGTCGGCGGCGGCCCGCGCGACCGCCTTCGGGTCGGTGCCGGGGTCGTCGAGGGACGGGGTCTGCGCGACGTCGTCGGTCATGGCCGGGAGCGGATCGGGGCCGGCCCCCGCGGGCGTCAGGAGGCGGACGGCGACGGCGTGGCCGCCGGGGACGTCGCCGCCGGGCAGGAGGCGTCCCACTCGGGCACCCGGACCAGCGACGGCGACGTCGTGCCGTCCGAGCTCGACGTCGTCGCGAACGCGACACCGCCGGCGCAGACCTTCGCCACGTTCGGGAAGTTGTCGATGTTGCGGTAGACCTCGACGTAGTCGACGTCCGAGAGCCGGTCCGGGTCGCGGCCCGAGCCGCCCTTGCGGTCGCCGAGCTGCTGGGAGCAGCCCGAGAGCAGCAGGGCCAGGGCCGCCGCGGTGCCGGCGGTGACGACTGTCGCGCGTCGCATGAGGGGCCTTCCAGTGAGGTGGCGCCCGGCGGGGCCGGCCGGGGCAGGGGAACGGGCAGCGGGGCGGGGCAGGGCGATCGGTCCCCATCGACGGCCGGGGGTGACGGCCGGTTCCCCCCGACGTGCAGCGGATCGGGCCCTCCGGTGCGTCCAGGAGGATGCACACCGGGCCCGGACGCGGGCCGGGCGGCGGAGGGAGTGCCGTGGAGCGGTTCGAGGAGTTCGCGCACGCGCGCGGGCCGGCGTTCCTGCGGCTGGGCTACCTGCTCACGGGGGACCGGCACCTCGCCGAGGACCTCGTGCAGGCCGCGCTCGTCGACGTCTACCGCGGCGGGTCCAAGGTCGTCGCGAGCGACCGGCCGGAGGCCTACGCCCGGCGGGTGCTCGTCAACACCTGGCTCGGCTGGCAGCGGCGCGCGTCGTCCCGGGAGCGGCCGTTCGGCCCGGACGACGTCGCGACGGTCGCGTCGTCCGCCCCGGTCGGGCGCGCGGGTGCGGACGCCGCGCCGGACTTCGCGGCGGACGTCGCTGCCCGCGACGCGATGTGGCACCTGCTCGCGACGCTGCCGCCGCGCGGCCGGGCCGTGCTCGTCCTGCGGTTCTACGAGGACGCCGACGACGCGACGATCGCGTCGGTCCTCGGCATCGGTGAGAGCGCCGTCCGCTCGACCGCCGCCCGGGCGCTGCTGCGCCTGCGCGAGGGGCTCGTCGCGGCGCCGTCGGAACGGGAGGCGCTGTCATGACCCCCACGCGACCCGGCGACCCCGCCGACCCCGTCGAGGACCTGCTCAGGGCGACCCTCGAGCAGCGGGCGCAGGACCCGGTCTGGCGCGCCTCGCTCGTCACCGATGCGGTCCGCTCCGCGCGGCCGCGGGTGCGGCGGGTGCCGCCGGTCGTCGCGGGGCTGTCGGCGGCCGCCGCGGTCGTGGTGCTCGGCGTGGGGGCCGCCGCGGTGGCCCGGGGCGCGGGCACGGTCAGCACCCCCGCGGCGCCCGGTCTGCTGCCGACGCCGGTGCCGACCGCGTCGGGCGGCAGGACGGGCGCCGGCACGTCCGGACCGGGCAGCGGTGCGCCCGACGTCGAGCACAGCTCGTGCGCGCAGGCCAGGGCGGCGCTCAAGGGTGCGACCGCGGAGCCGCACAACCGGGCGATGACGATGGACCCGCTCTACACGGGGCCCGGGTCGGGGGACTGGGTGTCCGGCGGCACGACCGGGACGACGGCCGCCGGCACCTCGCCGGCGGACGGCGCCGGTGCGGCGACGGGCGCCGACAGCGCCGACAGCGCCGACAGCGCCGACAGCACGGGCGGCTCGGACGGTCCCGTGCTGACCGACACCTTCGCCGCGGGCCCCTCGCCGACCTCGGACCCGGCCTGGGAGACAGCGCTCACCGACCTCGACCTCGCGCTCGACGGCCGCCGGTTCGCCTACATGAACGTCGGCGCGGACGTCATCGTCGTCAACGTCGTCCGCGGCGTCGACGAGAAGGGCGCGACGGACCTGGTGCGCAGCTGCACCCCGCCCGGGGCCGACGTCCGCACCCAGCTCGTCGACCGCTCGCAGACCGAGCTCGAGGCGCTGTACGCCGAGGTGTCGCAACAGGCCCCGGAGCGGTTCCCGGACATGTCCGGGGCCTGGGTCGACACCGACACCAACCGGGTGCTCATCGGGGCGACGACGCCGCCCAGCCGCGCGCAGGTGCTGTGGGTCCAGGAGCGGTGGGGCGGGGCGGTGGCCGTGGCCGACCTCACGACCCGGCGGGTCGTCGTCCCCTGAGGCGTGCTGCCCGGCGCTTCCGTCGGCCGACGGTCAGTCGACCGACGAGCAGGGCCGGTTGCGCAGCTCGGCGACGTAGTCGTCCGGGGCGCCGCCGGCCTCCGCGGCGTCCGCGAGCATCCCGAGGTAGCGGGCGCTCGGCAGACCGCCCTCGTACGCGTTGAGCACGTAGAGCCACGCGGTGACGTCGCCCTCGAGGGTGCTGACCCGTACCCGGATCTTGTTCCAGAGCCCGATCTCCAGGCCCTCCCACTCGTCGAGGAGCTTCTCGTCGAGCTCGTGGACGTCGTAGAGGGCGACGTAGACCTGGTGGCCCGGGTCCTCGACGACGGTGCAGAGCGAGCCCTCCCAGCCGACGTCCTCGCCGCCGAAGGTGAGTCGCCACCCGACGAGCCACCCGGACCCCTGCAGGGGAGAGTGCGGAGCGCGCTTGCTCATCCGCTCGGGGTCGAGGTTGCTCGCGTACGCGGCGTACAGGGCCATGAGCACACAGCCTAGGCATCCCGGGCGGCGTCCGGTGGGCGCACCGCCGCACGGGTGCGCGGCGCCACGGCCCGGGTGTCCGGCCGCCGCCCGGCCATGCGGGAGAATGCCCGGGTGGCAGAGCGCGCGAAGGTGGTCGTCGTCGGTGGCGGTCCGGGTGGGTACGAGGCGGCGCTGGTCGCCGCCCAGCTCGGGGCGGACGTCACGGTCGTCGACGCCGACGGGCTCGGCGGTGCGGCGGTCCTGACCGACGTCGTCCCGTCGAAGACGCTCATCGCGACCGCCGAGGTCATGACGCTCGTCGGGGAGTCCGCCGAGCTCGGCGTCCGGTTCCCCGGCTCCGCCGGCGGCGAGCGGGACGCCCACGGCGCCGTCGCCGTCGACCTCGGGGTCGTCAACCGGCGGGTCAAGGCGCTCGCGCAGGCCCAGTCCGACGACATCCACCGGCGGCTGGAGTCCGAGGGCGTGCGGATCGTCCGCGGCCGGGGACGGCTCGACGGGCCGCACCGGGTCGTCGTCGACGGCGTCGACGGCACCCCGGGCACGACCGCGTTCGACGCCGAGACCGTGCTCGTGGCCGTCGGTGCGCACCCGCGCGAGCTGCCCGACGCGCGGCCCGACGGCGAGCGGATCCTCACCTGGAAGCAGCTCTACGACCTCGACCACCTGCCCGAGCGGCTCGTCGTCGTCGGCTCCGGCGTCACCGGTGCCGAGTTCGCGAGCGCCTACGACGCGCTCGGCGCGGACGTCGTCCTCGTCTCGAGCCGGGACCGGGTGCTCCCCGGCGAGGACCCGGACGCCGCGGAGGTCATCGAGGCGGTCTTCCGCCGCCGAGGCATGGAGGTGCTCTCGCGCTCGCGGGCGCAGGCGGTCAAGCGGACCGGCGACGGCGTCGTCGTGACGCTCGCCGACGGCCGGACCGTCGAGGGCTCGCACTGCCTCGTCGCCGTCGGCTCGATCCCGAACACCGGGGGGATGGGGCTCGGCGGTGCCGGGGTGACGCTGTCGGACAGCGGTCACGTCCAGGTCGACCGGGTCAGCCGGACGACGTCCCGCGGGGTGTACGCGGCCGGTGACTGCACCGGGGTGCTCGCGCTCGCCTCGGTCGCCGCCATGCAGGGCCGGATCGCGATGTGGCACAGCCTCGGCGACGCCGTCGCGCCGCTCGACCTGCGGACGGTGTCCGCCAACGTCTTCACCGCTCCCGAGATCGCGACGGTCGGCTGGAACGCCGCGCAGATCGAGGCCGGCGAGGTCCGGGCCCGCACCGTCAAGCTGCCGCTCGCGACGAACGCCCGGGCCAAGATGCAGGGCATCCACGACGGCTTCGTCAAGCTGTTCTGCGGGGCGCGCTCGCAGGAGATCCTCGGCGGGGTCGTCGTCGCGCCGCGGGCCAGCGAGCTGATCTTCCCCGTGACGCTCGCGGTCGAGCACCGGCTCACGGTGGACGACGTCGCGCAGGCGTTCACCGTGTACCCGAGCCTGTCCGGCTCGATCGCCGAGGCGGCCCGGAGGCTGCACGCGTCGGACTGACCCGATGCGTCGGCACCGACCACTGCACCGACCGCCGGCACCGACCGCCGGCACAGGAATACTGTCCTCGTGATCACGCGGCGGTCCCTTCTCGCGCTCGCGGGATCCGGTCTCGCGGGACTCGCGGGAACCGGTCTCGCGGCCTGCGCCGGGGCGTCGTCCGGGGAACCGCGGCCGACGACCCCGCCGGGCGCCGGTGCCTCCTCAGGTGCGGCGTCGTCCGGTCCGACGCCTGCGGGCACCGCGACGCGTTCGCAGACTGCCGGGCCGCCCACCACCGCGGCGCCGCCGGGGGAGCCGCGCGACGCGTCGGTGTCGCTCCATGCCGCGGTGGACGCCGGCGGGCGGGCGCACGTCGGAGGCCGGGTGGCCACACGCACGCAGCTCCGGAGCCTGCTCGCGCGCGCGGGCTCCGACGTCGACACCGCCTTCCTGACCGTCGTGCCCCGCACGACGCCCGGCGTCACCGACGCTGCGGTGGACGCCGTGGGCGACTTCCTCGCCGCGGCGTCCCGGGCCGTCGTGCCCGCCGGGCTCTGGCTGGAGGAGCGCACGGTGTGGGTGGCGCCGCTCCTCGAGAACCCCGTCGAGGCAGCCCGGCTGGGCCCGTTCGTCGACGACCTCGTGGCAGCGGGGGGCGAGGTCCGGTTCAGCACGTCGCTGGCCTGGACCGCCGCCGGGCTCGACCTGGCGACCGAGATCTCGGACGGCGAGGACGGCTTCCCGACGCCGTTCCGCAGCGGGTCCGCGTCGACGACCCCGCAGATGCGCGACCGGATCGACACGCTCGGGCGGCGGCTGCGCCGCAGCGACCCCGGGCTGCGGCTGCTCCTGACCACGCACGCCCGCCGCGGTGAGGCGCCGGGCCACGGCGACGCCCTGACCCGGGCCCGGGCGCGCACCCTGCGCGACGCCTTCGCGGCGCGCGGCATCGAACGGGACCTGATCGGCGTCCTCGCCCTCGGCGACCGGCAGCCGGTCGACCCTCTGCACTACCGCAGCGGTGACCGGTGGGCGCCGCACTTCGAGGTCCGGGTCGTCGGGTAGCCGCAGCACCGCGACGTCCCGACCGTTCACCTGAAGGTCACTGGGCGAGGGCTGCGCCGGGTGCCAGGATCAGGCCGGGGGCACGACGAGGAGGCGGCAGGGCATGAGTGAGCGTCACGAGCTCGACATCGAGTCGGTCATGGAGCTGCAGGACCTCATCGCGTCGTTGCAGGACCTCTCCGACGAGGAGCTCAACCTCAAGGGCCTGGCCGTCGACGGCACCTGGGACGAGGTCGACGACCCGGTGCTCCTCGGGCCGGACGGCGCCCCGGTCGACACGTGGCGCGAGGGCTACCCGTACGACGAGCGGATGTCGCGGCGTGAGTACGAGATCAGCAAGCGGCTGCTGCAGATCGAGCTGCTCAAGCTGCAGGCCCACGTCAAGGAGGCCGGCCTCAAGCTGTGCCTCGTCTTCGAGGGCCGGGACGCCGCGGGCAAGGGCGGCACGATCAAGCGCTTCATGGAGCACCTCAACCCGCGCGGCGCGAACGTCGTCGCGCTGACGAAGCCGACGGCCCGCGAGGCCGGGCAGTGGTATTTCCAGCGGTACGTGCAGCACCTGCCGAGCGCCGGCGAGATCGTGCTCTTCGACCGGTCCTGGTACAACCGGGCGGGCGTCGAGCGGGTCATGGGCTTCGCCTCCGACCCGGACT
>JACRAB010000153.1 GCA_016213575.1 Actinomycetota bacterium | reverse complement strand
CCCCCCCCCCCCGCGCCGGCCCGCGAGCCCACGCGCCCCACCACGACCCACGCACCGCCGACCGGTCGCCCACGACGGTCGGTGACCCGCCCGGTGACGGTGGCCCCTCGCGGCATCCGTACGGTGCCGGCCGAGACGCTCGCCGCCGGTGCGACGGTGAACACGGTCGCCCCGGCCTGGGTCTGGGTGTCACCCCCGGGAGCCCACTGGGTCACGTGGGTGCTGTCGCCGAGCACGCGGACGGTGACCTGCCCCGGCAGCACCTGGGCGGTCGTCCAGCGGCCGTCCGCGTCGGTGCAGGCGGGGGTCCCGGTCGGCTCCGGCGTCCGCCCGACGGAGACCTCGACGCAGAGGTCGGCCAGGGGCGCCAGGGTGCTCGCGTCGACCGCACGCCCCGAGACCTGACCGCCCACGGCCAGCTCGACGTCCCGCACGGTCGTCCCGCGCGCCGTCACCGAGACCGGTCGCCGCGAGAGCGCGTAGCGCCCGCCGGGGTCGAGCATCCAGAGCTGGTAGTCGCCGGAGTCGACCGAGGTCGAGTAGGTCCCGTCGGCGGCGGTGGGGGTGACCCCGAGGTCGTCGCACGACGCGGGCGGGGCCGGCCGGTCGAACTCGGATGCGAGGAGCGGGCAGATCCCGGCGATCGGGGCCCCGGTGACGGCGTCGGTGACCCGTCCGGTGACCACCCCGGGCACGGGGACCCCGCCCGAACCGACGAGCAAGGTGTCGTCGACGACGAGCGGGACGCCCTCGACCGCGGAGAAGACGGTCGCGGTCGCGGCGGACGTCGCGCCGACCGCCCACTGCGAGACACCGGTGGCGCTGTCCTGGAAGCGGATGGTGTAGTCGCCCGCGGGGACGCGCACCTCGTACCGGCCGCTCTGGATGAACCCGGACGGCGAGAACGGGACCGCGGGCCCGGGCACCGGATCCATGACGACGATGCCGCTGCGCGGCAGGGTGCCGTCGGTGTACTCGAGGCTGCCCGTGACGACGACCGCACGCTGCGCCGTGAAGACGACGTCGGCGGGGGCCACGACGGTCTGCGTGCTGACGACCGGTGGGAGGTAGCCGGTGAAACCGCCGACGGTGACGTTGACGACGTACTCCGCGCCGTCCACGAGACCACCGAGGACGACCTCGGTCTGCCCGGGCTCGGCGCACCCGCTGCTTCCGGGGACGGCCGGGTCGGGCGACGAGGCGTCCGCGCAGACGCCTTCCAGAGCGGCCCCGGTGTCGGCCCCCACGACCGTGACCACCACGGACCCGGATGCCGCCGCCTGCGCCGGGCCGGCGGCCGGCACGACCGCCGCGACGAGGAGACCGGCGAGGGCCGCGGTGACGGAGAGAGTGACGGAGAGCCTGCGCCTCGGGGCGCGCCGTCCCGCTGCGACGAAGAGATCCACCCGTGCCTCCCGCCCCGCGGCCGTGGCCGCGGCATCCACCGAACGGACGATGTGATCACCGTCACCGTACGTCGGACGGAGGTCCCGTGTGATCCGTTCCGGAGGATCGTCCGCGCCCCGGCGCGGCCCGGACTCAGTTGTCGACCGGGTCCGCGGGGTAGGTCGCCATGAACGCGAGGTCGCCCCGCTGGCGGCGCAGCACGTCGGCCCACAGCCGCTGCGGCTCGTCGCTGAAGGGGTCCCGGGCCTCGGCGTCGACGACGAACCAGGCCCCCTCGTCGATCTCCGCCTCGAGCTGGCCCGCGCCCCACCCGGCGTAGCCCGCGAAGATCCGCAGCCCGGCGATGCCGCCGACGACGACCTCGGGCGGGGTGTCGAGGTCGACGAGGCCGAGGGCGCCGATGATGCGCTTCACGCCGACGGGCTCGGTGGCGTCCCCGGGGACCGCGACCACCCCGAGCGCGGAGTCTAGCTGCACCGGGCCGCCCTTGAAGAGCCGGCCGGGGGCCGTGACGTGCGGCTGCCAGACCGGCAGCACCTTGTCGACGTCGACGTCGAGCGGCCGGTTGACGACGATGCCCAGGGCGCCCTCGTCGTTGTGGTCGAGCATGAGGACGACGGTCCGGTCGAAGTTCGGGTCCGTGAGCAGCGGGGTGGCGACGAGCAGCCGGCCCGTCAGGCGCTCCGTCAGCGCCATGCCCTCGTCCCCATGCGCCCCATCATTCCCGGTCCGTGGCCCCGCGGTCAGCCGGGGTCGCGGGTCCGCCGCCGCCGACCGGCCACCGGCGCAGCACGAGCCCCGCGAGCAGCAGCCCGGTGAGGTCCGCGAGCGCGTCGGGGACGTTGCCGTCCCGGTCGAGCAGCGTCCCCTGCACGACCTCGCTCACCCCGGCGTGGAGGGCGAGCACGGCGGCGAGCGGCCGCACCGCGACGCCGGCCCGGGCCCCCGCCCACAGGACCGCGCCGAAGACCGCCGCGTGCGCGAGCTTGTCGACCGGCAGGCTCGTGCCCGTCGACACCGGCCGCGGCCAGTAGAGGACGACGAGCTGGACGACGACCGTGACGGCGAAGAACGGCAGCGCCCACCGCGGGCGGACCGACACCCGTGCCCGCCGATGTCGTGCGTCGGGCCGCCCGCGTGGTGCGGGTGGACGTGCCGGGCGGTGCCCGCGCTGCGGGCGGCCCGCTCGACGGCGGCGGCGACGACCTTCGTGACGTCGGGGTGGAAGACGCTCGGGACGATGTACGCGGCGTTGCGCTCGTCGTCCCCGACGACCTCGGCGAGCGCGGTCGCGGCGGCGAGCAGCAGGTCGGTCGTCACCGTGCGGGACTGCGCGTCGAGCAGCCCGCGGAACACCCCGGGGAACGCGAGCACGTTGTTGATCTGGTTCGCGAAGTCCGAGCGGCCGGTCGCGACGACGGCGGCGTGCCGGGACGCCGCGACCGGGTCGACCTCGGGCACCGGGTTCGCGAGCGCGAAGACGACGGCCTCTTCGGCCATCGTCGCGATGTCGTCGCCGTCCAGGATGTTCGGCGCGGACAGGCCCACGAACACCTCGGCACCCTTGAGCGCGTCGCGCAGCGTGCCGGTGACGCCGCGGGGGTTGGTGTTCTCCGCCGTCCAGCGCAGCGACTCGGCCAGCCCCGGCCGGCCGGCGTGGACGACGCCCTCGACGTCGGACACGACGACGTCCTTCGCGCCCGCGGCGAGCAGCAGCTTGAGCACCGCCGTCCCGGCCGCGCCGGCGCCCGACATGACGAGCCGGACGTCCTCGAGCCGCTTGCCGACGACCTTGAGCGCGTTCGTCAGCGCCGCGAGCGTGACGATGGCCGTGCCGTGCTGGTCGTCGTGGAAGACCGGGATGTCGAGCGCGTCGCGCAGCCGGGCCTCGATCTCGAAGCAGCGCGGCGCGGAGATGTCCTCGAGGTTGATGCCGGCGAACACCGGTGCGAGGTGGATGACCGTCTTGACGATCTCGTCGGTGTCCTGGGTGTCCAGGCAGATCGGGAACGCGTCGATGTCGGCGAACCGCTTGAAGAGCGCGGCCTTGCCCTCCATGACGGGCAGCGCGGCCAGCGGGCCGAGGTTGCCCAGGCCGAGCACCGCGGAGCCGTCGGTGACGACCGCGACGGTGTTGCGCTTGATGGTGAGCCGGCGGGCGTCCTCGGGGTTCTCGGCGATGGCCTCGCAGACCCGCCCGACGCCGGGGGTGTAGATGAGCGACAGGTCGTCGCGGTTGCGGATCGGCACCTTGCTCTCGATGCTCAGCTTGCCGCCGAGGTGCACGAGGAAGGTGCGGTCGGAGACGCGCTCGATGTCGACGCCCTCCAGGGCGCGCAGCGCGTCGACGACGGACGTCGCGTGGTCGCCGCCGCGGGTCGCGCACGTGACGTCGACCCGGACCCGGTCGGCACCGGACGCCGTGACGTCGAGCGCGGTGACGACGCCGCCGGTCACCTCGATCGCGTGCGTCAGCTCGCTGACGGCGGTCGGCCGGGCCGGCAGCTCCAGGCGGATGGTGATCGAGTACGAGACGCTGGCGGCCGGGGTGTGCGGCGCCGCGGGCGCGCCGGCGGGGCTGGTCGGTGCGGTGGACATGGGACGACATCCTCACGGTTACCCGGGCGTAGCCCGGTATCGGGGCGGTGTGACGTTCACGGGCGGCGGCGGTACTCCACCTCGGGGCGGCCGGCCCCGCCGTACCGGGTGGCCCGGTCGACGAGGCCGGCCCCCGTGAGGTGCTCCAGGTAGCGGCGGGCGCTGACGCGGGACATCCCGAGGCGCTCGCCGACCTCGCCGGCCGACAGCGCGGGCCGCTCCCCCGGCGGGCCCGCGGGGTCCGGTTCGAGGAGGCGGACGACGGCCTCGAGCGACTCGCGGGACAGCCCCTTGGGCAGCCGGTTGGCGGCCGCCACGCGCAGGCTGCCGAGCATCCGGTCGACGTCGTCCTGGCCGCCGACCGTGCCCTCCGCGGCGACCTCGCCGCGGTAGGCGGCGTACCGCTCGAGCCGCTCGCGCAGCGCCGCGAAGACGAACGGCTTGAGCAGGTACTGGACGATCCCGGCGGACACCGCGGCCCGGACGACCGACAGCTCGCGGGCGCTCGTCACCGCGATGACGTCGGCGCCGCGGCCGGCGGCGCGCATGGCGCGGCAGACGTCGAGGCCGTGCATGTCGGGCAGGTTCATGTCGAGCAGGACGAGGTCGACGTCGCCGAGCCCGAGCAGCCGCAGCGCCTCCTGGCCGAACCGGGCCCGGCCCGCGACGACGAACCCGGGCACCCGTTCGACGTAGGAGCAGTGCGCGTCGAGGGCGACCGGGTCGTCCTCCACCACGAGCACCCGTATTGACCGTTCGCGAGGGCCGGGGCGCTCCCTGGCGCCGCCTTCCTCCCTCACAGCGGCAACCTGACGGTGAAGACGGCGCCGGGCGTGCCGTCGTCCGCCGGGCCGGGCGACGTGACCGTCACGGTGCCGCCGTTGCGGTGCACCGCCTGCCCGACGAGCGCCAGTCCGATCCCGCGGCCGACGAGGCCGCCGTCCGGCTTCGTCGACCAGCCCCGGGTGAAGGCGCGGTCGGCGTCGGCCGGGTCGAGGCCGGGCCCGCTGTCGGCGACGGTCACGACGAGCTCCCCGCCGCCGTCGGCGTCCGGCACCCGGACCGCGCTGACGACGACGCGGCGCGGCGGCGGGGCGGACAGCGCCGCGTCGAGGGCGTTGTCGAGGAGGTTGCCGACGATCGTCACGAGGTCGCGCGGGTCGGCGACGTCCGGCGGGACGTCGAGGTCGCCGGGGGCGAGGTCGACGCCGCGCTCGGCGGCCGCGGCGGCCTTGCCGAGCAGCAGCGCCGCGAGCACCGGTTCGCCGACCGAGCCGACGACCCGGTCGGTGAGCTCCTGGACGCCGGCGAGCTCGGCGGTCGCGAACTCCAGGGCCTGCTCGGGGCGCCCGAGCTCGATGAGCGAGACGACGCTGTGGAGCCGGTTCGCGGCCTCGTGGGCCTGCGAGCGCAGCGACTCCGCCAGGCCCCGCACCGAGTCGAGCTCGCCGGTGAGCGCGAGCAGGTCGGTGCGGTCCCGCAGGGTGACGACGGTGCCGAGCCGGCGGCCCTCCCAGACCGCCGGGGCCGCGTTGACGACGAGCACCCGGTCCCCCGCGAGGTGCACCGCGTCGGACCGCTCGGCGCCCCCGCCGAGCGCGGCCCCGAGCGCCGCGGGCAGGCCGAGGTCGGACGTCGCGCGGCCGACGGCGTCGGGGGCCAGCCCCAGCAGGCGCAGCGCCTCGTCGTTCGCGAGCTCGAGCCGGCCGTCCCGGCCGACGATGAGCAGCCCCTCGCGGACGGCGTGCAGCACGGCGTCGTGGTACTCGTACATCGCCTGGAGCTCCGCGGCGCCCAGGCCGTGGGTCTGCCGCCGCAGCCGCCGGCTCAGCAACCACGCGGCGGCCGCGCACGCGGCGAGCACGACCGCGCCGGCGGCGAGCAGGCCGCGGACCTGCCCGGCCAGGCCGCGGCCGCCGCTCTCCAGCGTGATGCCCACGGAGACGAGGCCGACCACGCGCCCGGGCGGGCCGCCGTCCGGTGCGAGGACGGGGACGACGGCCCGCACCGAGGGGCCCAGGGAGCCGGTGAACGTCTCGGTGAACGCCCGGCCCTGCGCCGCCGGCTCGATGTGCCCGATGAACTGCTGGCCGATCCGCGCCGGGTCGGGATGCGTGAAGCGCCGTCCGGCCGGGCTCATGACGACGACGAAGTCGGTGCCGGAGCCGGCCCGGACCGACTCCGCGTAGGGCTGCAACGTCGCCGACGGGTCGGCGGCGGTGACGCCCTCACGGACCTCCGGGGCCTGTGCGACGGCGAACGCGACGGCGAGCGCCCGGGCCCGGGCCGCGTCGAGGGCGGTCTCGCGGGCCTGCACGTACGCGGCGGCGACCCCGACCGCGACGACGACCGCCAGACCGAGCGCCATGAGGGCGAACAGCTGGCGGGCCAGGCTCCAGCGCCTCGGGTCCACGGCCCCAGTGTGCCGCGACGGCGCCCGCCGACCAGTGGTCGGCGCCACGTACGCAATGAACACAAGGCAGACCCCGCGCACGGCCCGCTCGCATCCTCGACCCACGCCCCGAACGAGGAGGTTCCGCCATGGCGCACCCGGCAGACTCGCCGACGCAGAGCACGTCCCCCGCCGGCACGACCGGCCGCAAGGACCGCACCCACTACCTGTACGTCGCGGTCATCGTCGCGGTGCTCGCCGGCATCGCCGTCGGGTTCGCCGCCCCCGAGGTCGGCAAGGCGCTCAAGCCGCTCGGCACCGGCTTCGTCGCGCTCATCAAGATGATGATCTCGCCGGTCATCTTCTGCACGATCGTGCTCGGCGTCGGGTCGGTCCGCAAGGCCGCCCAGGTCGGCAAGGTCGGCGGTCTGGCCCTCGGGTACTTCCTCACGATGTCGACGGTGGCGCTGGCGATCGGCCTCGTCGTCGGCAACATCGTCAAGCCCGGCTCGGGGCTCGCGCTCGGCCAGGACCTCGCCGGCTCCGGCGCGGCCGCGGCCGGCGACGGGCACGGCTCGACCGTGGACTTCCTCCTCGGGATCGTCCCGACGACGCTCGTCTCCGCGCTCACCGAGGGCGAGGTGCTCCAGACGCTGCTCGTCGCGCTGCTCGTCGGGTTCGCGCTGCAGGCGATGGGCCGCTCCGGCGAGCCGGTGCTCCGCGGCGTGAAGCACCTCGAGCGGCTCGTCTTCCGGGTGCTCGCCATGATCATGTGGGCGGCCCCGGTCGGCGCGTTCGGCGCGATGGCCGCCGTCGTCGGCGCCACCGGCATCGACGCCCTGAAGAGCCTCGCGCAGATCATGCTCGGCTTCTACGCCACCTGCCTGCTCTTCGTCGTCGTCGTCCTCGGCACCCTGCTGCGGGTCGTCTCGGGGCTGAACCTGTTCTCGCTGCTGCGCTACCTGGGCCGCGAGTTCCTGCTCATCGTGTCGACGTCGTCGTCGGAGTCGGCGCTGCCGCGGCTCATCGCGAAGATGGAGCACCTCGGCGTCTCCCGGCCGGTCGTCGGGATCACCGTCCCGACCGGCTACTCGTTCAACCTCGACGGCACCGCGATCTACCTGACGATGGCGAGCCTGTTCGTCTCCGACGCCATGGGCAAGCCGATGTCGATCGGCGAGCAGGTCTCGCTGCTCGTCTTCATGGTCATCGCCTCGAAGGGCGCCGCAGGCGTCACCGGTGCCGGGCTCGCGACCCTCGCCGGCGGTCTGCAGTCCCACCGGCCCGACCTCGTGGACGGCGTCGGCCTCATCGTCGGGATCGACCGGTTCATGTCCGAGGCCCGCGCCCTGACGAACTTCGCGGGCAACGCGGTCGCGACGGTGCTCGTCGGGACGTGGACGGGCGAGTTCGACCGCGGTCGCGCCGAGCAGGTCTTCTCCGGCGCGCTCCCCTTCGACGAGGCGTCGATGCTCGACGACCACCACGACGCGGACGACGCCCCCGCCGACGCACCGCACGCCACGGCCGACGTCCGCGAGCCGGCGGCGGTCACCCGCTGACCCTCACCACCCGCCGCTGATGCTCGCGCCGGGTACCGTTCCCGGCCCTGCGCGGCCCGGGAACCGGTACCCGGCGCGAGCATCGGCGGTCAGGGGGCGAGGACGTCGGTGAGCCGGCCGGGGTGGCCGTCGATGAAGCCCT
>JACRAB010000141.1 GCA_016213575.1 Actinomycetota bacterium | reverse complement strand
GACCAGCCGCACCTGGACCGCGAGTTCCGCGCGCTCGCCGGCTGCGCGCCGTCCGTGTGGCTCGCCGAAGAGCTCCGAAACGTCCAAGTGCCGCACCCCGGCGACCCGGCAGGCTGAGGCCATGAGCGAACCCACGAACCCTGGCCCGGCCCCTGCCCCGACGGTCTGGCCCACCCTGCGCTGCACCGACGCCCGGGCCGCGATCGCCTTCCTCGTGACCGCCTTCGGCTTCGAGGAGACCGCCGTCTTCGCGGACGGCGACCAGGTCTTCCACGCCCAGCTCACCTGGCCGGCCGGCGGTGGGGTCATGCTCGGCTCCGCGGGGGACCGCGGCGCGGCCGACGACTGGGCGCGGCCGCCCGGGACCGCCGGCGTCTACGTCGTCACGGACGACGTCGACGCGCTCCACGCGCGGGCGACCGCGGCCGGGGCGACGACGCTGTACGGCCCGCGGGAGACCGACTACGGCTCCCGCGAGGTCGCCTACGCCGACCCGGAGGGCAACTTCTGGTCGTTCGGCACCTACCGCGGCGAGCCGCGCCGGGGCTGAGCGCCGCCGTCAGTACCAGGACCAGTAGAAGACCGGCCCGTAGACGAGCGGCTTCCACCAGCTCCGCAGCAGCCCGACGAGCCAGCCGGCGGCGAGGGCGGCGAGCGTCCAGCCCCACGGCGTCCACCGGGCGGCGACCACGACCGCGGCGAGGACGGCGAGCGCGCTGACGACGCACTCGGCCAGGTAGAGCGCCCAGCCGAGGCCGTGCGCCGTGGCGCCCAGGGCGTCGACGACCTTGTCGAGGCGCGTGGTGAACGTGCTCACCGGTCGATGATCGGCACCGCGCCGGGACATCCTGATGGGCCGTCCGGGCGCCGACCTGAGACTGTCCGCGGCATCGGGCAGGATGACGGCCGTGAGCCAGGTGAGCGAAGACAGCGACGTCGCGGCGGAGGCGGTCCCGGCGGGGGCGGCCGGGGCGGCGCAGGCACCCGTGCCGGACGACGCCCGCCATCGCTGGGCCGACCTCGCGGAGCAGATCCGCGGGCACCAGTTCGCGTACTACGTCCGGGACGCCCCGACGGTCTCCGACGCCGAGTACGACGCGCTGCTGCGCGAGCTGGAGGCGCTGGAGACGGCGCACCCGGGCCTGCGGACGCCGGACTCGCCGACCCAGAACGTCGGCGGCACGTGGTCGACGGAGTTCGAGCCGGTCGACCACCTCGAGCGGATGCTCAGCCTCGACAACGCGTTCAGCGCCGACGAGCTGCGCGCCTGGGCGGACCGGGCGGTCCGGGCCTGCGGGCTCCCGGAGGGCGAGCAGCCGGCGTGGCTGTGCGAGCTGAAGATCGACGGCCTGGCGATCAACCTGCTCTACGAGAGCGGCCGGCTGGTCCGGGCGGCGACCCGGGGCGACGGGCGCACGGGGGAGGACGTCACCCTCAACGTCCGCACGATCGAGGGCGTCCCGCAGGTGCTCTCCGCGGGGGAGGTGCCGCACCCGGAGCTCGTCGAGGTGCGTGGCGAGATCTTCTTCCCGACCGCCGCGTTCGCCGACCTCAACGCGAGCCTCGTCGAGGCCGGCCGGGCGCCGTTCGCCAACCCGCGCAACGCCGCCGCCGGCTCGCTGCGGCAGAAGGACCCGCGGGTCACCGCGACCCGGCCGCTGCGGATGCTCGTGCACGGCATCGGGGCCCGCCGCGGCTTCGACATCCTCAGCCAGTCGCACGCCTACGACCTGCTGCGGGCCTGGGGGCTGCCGACGAGCGACTCCTACCGCGTCGTGCGGACCGTCGACGAGGTCGTCGGGTACGTCGCGAGCACGGGGGAGCACCGGCACGACCAGGTGCACGAGATCGACGGCGTCGTGGTCAAGGTCGACGACGTCGGCCTGCAGCGCCGGCTCGGCTCGACGAGCCGGGCGCCGCGCTGGGCGATCGCGTACAAGTACCCGCCGGAGGAGGTCAACACGCGCCTGATCGACATCCGGGTCGGGGTCGGCCGCACGGGCCGGGTCACGCCGTACGGGGTCATGGAGCCGGTCCTCGTCTCCGGCTCGACGGTCGAGAACGCGACCCTGCACAACGCGAGCGAGGTCCGGCGCAAGGGTGTCCTCATCGGGGACACCGTCGTCCTGCGCAAGGCCGGCGACGTCATCCCGGAGATCGTCGGCCCGGTCGTCGAGGCCCGCGACGGCACCGAGCGCGAGTTCGTCATGCCGACGCACTGCCCCGAGTGCGGCACCGAGCTCGCGTACGAGAAGGAGGGCGACGCCGACATCCGCTGCCCGAACGCCCGCACCTGCCCGGCCCAGCTGCGCGAGCGGCTGTTCCACCTCGCCGGCCGCGGCGCCTTCGACATCGAGGCGCTCGGCTACGAGGGTGCCGTCGCGCTGCTGCAGTCCGGGGTCCTCGCCGACGAGGGCAGCCTGTTCGACCTCGACGCCGAGAAGCTGCTCGGGGTACCGCAGTACACCCGCAAGGACGGCGGGCTGAGCGCGAACGGCGCGAAGCTGCTCGCCAACCTCGAGGAGGCGAAGACCCGGCCGCTGTGGCGGGTGCTCGTCGCGCTGTCGATCCGGCACGTCGGGCCGAGCGCGGCCCGCTCGCTCGCCCAGGCGATGGGCTCGCTGGCCCGGATCCGGGAGGCGGAGGTCGCCGAGCTCGCGGCCGTCGACGGGGTCGGCACGGTCATCGCCGAGTCGATCAAGGACTGGTTCACGGTCGACTGGCACGTCGAGGTCGTCGACCGGTGGGCCGCGGCCGGGGTGCGCATGCAGGACGAGGCCGACACCTCGACGCCGCGCACCCTCGAGGGCGTCACCGTCGTCGTCACCGGGTCGCTCGAGGGGTTCAGCCGGGACGGCGCCAAGGAGGCGATCCTCTCCCGCGGCGGCAAGGCGTCCGGCAGCGTCTCGAAGAAGACGCACTTCGTCGTCGTCGGCGAGAACGCGGGCAGCAAGGCCGAGAACGCCGAGAAGCTCGGGGTGCCGATCCTCGACGAGGCCGGCTTCGTCGCGCTGCTCGCCGGCGGCCCGGACGCGGTCCGCCCGCCGGACACGGCGGAGAGCTGAGGGGGGTGGGCGGGGTCAGCCTGCGGAGACGGTGCGGCCGGCGATGGCGCGGACGGCCTCCGGCTGGGCGAGGGTGGCGCGGAGCGCGTTGACGTAGTGGCCGTGCTGGAGCCGCCCGGGCCGCAGCCGGGTCGCCTCCTTGACCGCGCGGTGCACCCAGGTGAGGGCGAAGAGCGGCTCTACGGCGGCCGCGGGCACGCCGACGGCCTCGCAGTAGCGGCGGGTCGTGGCGGCGAGGGTCGCGTGCAGCGGGCCCGGCTCGAGCAGGTCGCGCCGGAATCCGCGGTCGTGGTCGCGGCCTGGGCCGGCGGACAGCAGCGCGAAGGTCCGGACCAGGTAGAACAGGTCGAGCAGGGGCAGCCCGGCGGGCTCGATCGCCTCCCAGTCGAGGACGACGGTCCGTCCGGCCGCGTCGACGCGCAGGTTCCACGTGCCGAGGTCGCCGTGCTGGACGACGACCGGCACCGGCTGCGCCCCGAGCGCCTCGGCGTGCCCGAGGAGGGCGGCGCGCTCGGCGGCGTCCGAGCCGTAGAGGGTGCAGAAGCGCTCGGTGAGGTCGACGGCCGCGTCGCGGACGGCGTCCGGCGCCGTGCCGCGGACCACCGTCCGGGCGCCGAGAGCGGTCAGCCAGTCGACGGCGTCGAGGAGCTGGGGGCAGTCGGCGGCGCGCGAGGTGACGGCGTCGAACGCCCGGCCGTCCATCGCGCTCTGCCCGAGCAGGGTCAGACCGGCGTGCCGGCCGTGGAAGACCGCCCGCGGCACGTTCGCGACGTCACGCTCGGCGAGCAGCCGCAGGCCGGCGAACTCGTTGTCCAGCCGGGGGTTGAGCACCGGGTCCCGGGTCAGCTTGACGACGCAGGACAGCGGGTCGTCCGGGCGCGGGCCGAAGAGCAGGACGAGCACCTTGCGGCTGCCGTACTCGCCCGGGGCGGCCAGCCCCCAGCGCATGCCGCGCACGTCGACCCCCGCGGCGGCGGCGACGTCCACGAGGTAGCGCGGCGGACCGTCGCCGAGGACGTCCGGCGGTGCGCCGACGAGGGTGTGCCGGCGTCCGATCCGGCCGAGCGGGCCGCGGCCGACGACGACGCGCTCGGCCCGGTCGACGAGCCGCTGCGCGCCCTCGAGGGAGCGCTGGGCCGGCCCGCGCAGGGCACCGAGCCGACGCCCGCCCGCAGGCTGCCGGGGGGACGGTGCGGCCGTGACCGCCGTCGTGAGCAGCGGCGTGATCGTGGGCGCCGCAGCGGTGTCCTCACCGCGCTCGGTGAGCCGGCGGCGCAGCATCCGCTTGAGGT
>JACRAB010000140.1 GCA_016213575.1 Actinomycetota bacterium | reverse complement strand
GGCGGCGCCCTGCCGGGCGACGTCCTTCTCGACGGGTTCAAGGCGATTCAGCCGCAGGGCGAGACCGACCGGCAGCTCGGCGTCCTCGCGCACCTGCACGACCCGGCGTACGTCGAGCGGTACACCCGCTTCGAGAACTGGTTCCAGCACACGCAGCCGATCCCGGGCGCCTTCTACCTGTGGATCGTCGAGCACCTCTTCCAGCGCAACGAGCTCGTCGCGGGGACGCTCGTCGTCGAGGGCCGCATCGTCGACCTCGGCGCGATCCGCTGCCCGCTCTACCTGCTCGCCGGGTCGAGCGACCACATCACCCCGCCGCCGCAGGTGTTCGCGCTCGCCGACTTCGCGTCCACCCCGGCGGACGACGTGACCCGGCTCGTCGTCCCCGGCGGGCACCTCGGGCTCTTCCTGGGGCACGAGGCGCTGCGCGGTCACTGGGCGCCGGTGTTCGCCGCCATCGCGGCCCGCGGCTGACCGACGACCCGTCGCCGGGGCGCCCGCACGACCGCCTCGGCGACGGCGAGGTTGACGACCCAGCCGAGCCCCATGAGCACCGCCCGCACCGTGCCCGCCGGCGGGCCGACGAGGAGCGCCCACGGCAGGTTCGTGAGCACCTGGGTGCCCGCACCGAGCCCCAGCGCGTACCCGCGGAGCATCCACGCCCGGTGCGCGGCGATGTCCCGGCGCCGGACGGCGACCACGGCGAGCACGAGCGAGCCGGCCATCCCGGTGCCGGCGAGCAGCCGGAAGGCGAGCAGCAGGTCGTCGTCGTGGGCGGGCAGGGCGTAGAAGACCGACATCCAGAGCCCGGAGAGGGCCGCGGCGAGCCCGGCGAGCACGATCCCGCGGCCGGCCCGGCGGTGCCAGGCGGGCGAGCGCCGGCGCAGCCCCGGGTGCAGCTGGCCGATCCCGAGCAGCAGGAACACGCTCGCACCGACGACGTGGACGACGACCGGCACGGGCGAGTCGAAGAACCGCGCGTTCTCCGGCGTCACGGCCCCGGCGGCCAGCGAGGCCAGCCGGACACCTCCGGCCGTCACGGGGACGACGCAGAGCAGCGCGAGACCGGCGGGCACGAACCGTTGCAGGCGTTGGCTTCTCATGCCCCGATCGTCGCGAGGACGACGCCGCCGCACATCGGCCGCGGGTGCGGCCGCCGTCCGGCCGAACGGCCGCCCGGCCTCGTCCTTCCGGCCGGTGCAACCGTGCGCGCCGGCCGTCAGCGACGGCCGGCGGGGCCGCCCGCCCGGCCGGTCTCGTAGGCCCAGATCGCGATCTCGACCCGGTTCCGGGCGCCGAGCTTCGCCATGAGGCTCGCGACGTGCGTCTTCACGGTGCTCAGCGAGATGTGCAGCCCGTCGCAGACCTCGGCGTTCGTCAGCCCGCGCGCGACCGCCGCGAGCACCTCCTCCTCGCGGTCGGTGAGCGGCTCGACCGGCTGCGCGGGCGTCGCCCCCGGACCGGCGACGGCGAACGCGCCGAGCAGGCGGCCGGTGACGCTCGGCGCGATGAGCGCGTCCCCGGCGGCCGCGGCGTGCACCGCCTGCGCGAGCAGCGCCGGGCCGGCGTCCTTGAGGAGGACCCCGCGGGCGCCGGCGCGCAGCGCGCCGTAGACGTACTCGTCGAGGTCGAACGTCGTGACGACGACGACCGCGAGCGGGTCGTCGACGTCCGGCCCGGCGACGAGCCGGGTCGCCTCGAGCCCGTCGATGCCGGGCATCCGGATGTCGAACAGGCACACGTCGGGCCGCAGCCGGCGCGCGAGCTCGACGGCCCGCCGGCCGTCCGCCGCCTCGCCGACCACCTCGATGCCCGGCTGGGCGTCGAGGATCATCCGCAGCCCGGTCCGGACGATCTCCTGGTCGTCCGCGACGAGGACCCGCACGGCCGGGGCCCCGGCCGGGTCTGCGGACGCGGTCACGACGTCGCCGGCCGGGGCAGGACGGCGGTCACGGTCCAGCCGCCCGCCGGGTCCGGGCCGGCGGTGCAGGTGCCGCCGAGGAGCCGGGCCCGCTCGGCCATCCCGACGAGGCCGAACCCGCCGGCGTCGGGGCGTCGTGGCGGTGCGGCGGCGCCGTCGTCGTGCACCCGCAGCCGGACGACGTCCGGGTCGGCGCTGACCCGGACCTCGACGAGGGTCGGGCGCCGGGCGTGCCGCCGCGCGTTCGTCACCGCCTCCTGCGCCAGCCGGAAGACCGCGGCCCCGACGCCCGGGGCGAGGTCGCCGACGTCCGGCGCCACGACGACGTCGACCCGCGGGCCGCCGTCCGGTTCCGCCAGGCGCGGCAGGTCGCCGAGCCCGGGGGCCGGGACGAGGGCGGCCGGTTCGTTGCTGCGCAGCACGCCGACCATGCTCCTCAGCTCGGCGAGGGTGCGCGCCGCCTCGGCCTCGATGACGTGCAGCGCCTCGACGGCCGCCTCGGGGCGGGCCGGAGCGGTCGCGATCCCGGCCTGGGCCCGGATCGCCATCGCGCTCACGTGGTGCGCGACGGTGTCGTGCAGGTCGCGGGCCAGCGCCTCACGCTCCGCCAGCCGGACCCGGTCCAGGATGCGGACCCGGGCCGAGGCGCGGTACCGGGCGGCGGCACCGAGCGCCGACACCGCGACGAGGACGGCGACCCCGGCGAGCAGGTCGACGAAGCGCAGCGCACCGGCCGCGGCCAGCTTGGTCAGCATGACGAAGGACCCGAGCACGACCTCCCTGCCGGAGCCCCAGCGCAGGAGCGCGAACGGCAGCAGCAGGAGGGCCGCCGCGGTGTAGTTCTGCAGGGCGTCGCCCTGCGAGACGGCGGACGCGAGGAGGCTGCCCCAGAAGGCGACGGCGACCGCGGCCAGCGGCCGGGTGCGGCGCACGAGCAGCGTCGGCGAGAGGGCCACGAGCACGACGGCCGAGAAGGTCCGCCAGGGCAGGTCCGGGCGCAGCACCCACTCGACCCCGACGAGCAGGACCACCACGACGACGAGCAGCCGGTCCCGGCCGACCGGCTGCCGCGGCGGCGGGGCGGGCCGGGGCTCGCTCCAGACGGAGCGCAGGAGGTCGCGCACCCCTCGATGCTAGGAGGGCCGGGCCCCGGGCTGATCGGCCGAAAGTACGCCCGACCGACGACCTGCCGGTCGACGGACCGGACGACGTAGCCTGGCGCCATGCCCGACCGCGCCTACCCGCACACCTCGCTCGGCGAGATCATCCGCCGGCAGCGCGAGCTCGCGGCCCTGCCGATGCGCCAACTGGCCGACGCCGTCGGCATCTCCAACCCGTACCTGTCGCAGATCGAGCGCGGGCTCCGTGAGCCGAGCGAGGCCGTCCTCGACGCGATCGCGGAGTCGCTCGCGACGACGGCGGACGCGCTCTACACCGAGGCCGGCTACGTCGAGCCGGAGGCGGACGACGAGCCCGCGGCGGTCTCGCTGCTCGACGCCATCAAGGCCGCCGAGGAGCTCACCCCCGCGCAGCGCCGCGCGCTCGCCGAGGTCTACCGCGGCTTCGTCGACGCGAACGCCGTGCGGCGGCGGCGCAAGGGGGCCTGACCCGGTGCCGGAGCAGGAGCTCGCCCAGGTCAACGTGGCCCGGCTCGTCGCGCCGCTCGACGACCCCGCGGTCGCGGACTTCGTCGCCGGGCTGGAGCCCGTCAACGCCCTCGCCGACGCCGCGCCCGGCTTCGTCTGGCGGCTGCAGACCGAGACCGGCCACGCCACCGACGTCCGCGTCGGCGACGACCCGCTCGTCATCGTCAACCTCTCGGTCTGGACCGGGCTCGACCCGTTGCGGGAGTTCGTCTTCCGCTCCGACCACGCCGCCTTCCTGCGCCGCAGGCGCGAGTGGTTCGCCCCGTGGGGCGGTCCGCCGGCCGCCCTGTGGTGGGTGCCGGCGGGGCACCGTCCGGACGTCGACGAGGCCCTCGCCCGGCTCCGGCGCCTCGCGGACGACGGCCCGACCGCGCACGCGTTCACGTTCCGCAGCCCGTTCCCGCCGCCCGGCTGATCGCCGCCCGGCCGGGGCCGGCGACCCGTCAGACCCCGGCCTCGACGAGCGTCGTCCGCACCCCGCTCGCGAGCGGCTCCACGTAGCGCCGGATCGCGAGCGCCGCCGCCGCGCCCTCGCCGGCCGCGCTGGCGGCCTGCTTCGTGGAGCCGCTGCGGACGTCCCCGGCGACGAAGACGCCCGGCACGCTCGTCTGCATCCCCGGGTCGGCGACGACGAAGCCCGCGCCGTCGACCTCGACGAGGTCGCGCACGAGGGCGCTGTTCGGCGACAGCCCGATGAAGACGAACGCGCCGTCCGCCGGGATCTCCGAGCGCTCGCCCGCCCGCTCGACGACGAGCGCCCGCAGCCGCCCGGCGTCGTCCGTCGCGAAGCCGACCGGGTTCGCCCCGGTGACGACGTCGATCGCCGGGTGCTCCTCGAGCTTGGCGACGACGACCTTGGACGCCGTGAGCGCGTCGTCCCGGGTGACCACCGTGACGTGCTCGGCGAACCGGGTGAGGAAGACGCTCTCCTCGCCGGCGCTGTTGCCGCCGCCGATGACGACGACCCGCTTGCCGCGGTAGAACGCCCCGTCGCACGTCGCGCAGAAGTGCACCCCGGCACCGATGAGGTCGTCCTCGCCGTCGATCCCGAGCCGGCGGTACGTCGAGCCGAGCGCGAGGAGGACGGCGAACGCCGCGTACGTCGCGCCGTCCCCGGTCGTCACGGTGCGGTACCGACCGTCGGTGCCGACCGCGGTGACCTCCTGGGCGGAGAGGATCTCGACGCCGAACCGCTCGGCCTGCGCGCGCAGCCGGTCCGCGAACTCGGCCCCGGTGACCCCTTCCGGGAAGCCCGGGAAGTTGTCGAGCCGCTCGGTGACGCCGGCCTGCCCGCCGACGCCGCCGCGCTCGACGACGAGCACCGACAGGCCCTCCCGCGCCGCGTAGAGGGCGGCGGTGAGCCCTGCCGGCCCGGAGCCGACGACGACGAGGTCGTAGAACGCGTTCCTCGCCGTGGTCTGCAGGCCCAGCTTGGCGGCGAGCTCGGCGTTGCTCGGCTCGACGAGCACGGACCCGTCGTCGAAGACGATCGTCGGGATGACGTCCTTGCCGCCGTTGTGCGCCTGCACGACCGCGCGGCCGGCCGGGTCGCCGTCCACGTCGACGAAGTCGTACGGCACCCGCTGCTCGCCGAGGAACTGCTTGGCCCGCTTGCAGTCGGAGCACCAGGTCGTGCCGTACATGAGGATGGTCATGCCCATGAGTGTCCCGGCCGGCCGAACCGTTACGGTCGCCCGGCGCACGCCCGGGACGCGCCGTCCGCAGCGCTGCCGGGGTCGGCCGGGCGTGTCGTGAGAGCGTTTACGTCGTGGACACACTTCCGACCCCCTCGCCGGCCGCCACCGCCCCTGGCGCCGCCGGCACCCCCGCCCCGGACGCCGGCCTCGACGCGGTCGTCGACGAGCGCCTCGCGCGGCTCGACCTCGCGACGAAGGTGCGGCTGCTCCAGGGGGAGACGAACTGGCGGGTCTTCGGCGCACCCGACGCCGGGCTGCGCCAGGTCGTCACGTCGGACGGGCCGGTCGGCGTCCGGGGCGAGGCCTGGGACGAGCGGGACGTGGGTCTCAACCTGCCGTCGCCGACAGCGCTCGCCGCGACGTGGGACGAGGACCTCGTCGAGCGGCTCGGCCTGCTGCTCGCCGGCGAGAGCCGCCGCAAGGGGGTCGACGTCCTGCTCGCCCCGACGGTCAACCTGCACCGCAGCCCGCTCGGCGGGCGGCACTTCGAGTGCTTCTCCGAGGACCCGCTGCTCACCGCCCGGGTCGGGTCGGCGTTCGTCCGCGGCGTCCAGGCCGGTGGCGTCGCCGCGACCGTGAAGCACTACGTGGCCAACGACTCCGAGACCGACCGGATGACGGTCGACGTCCGGATGGACGAGCGGACGCTGCGCGAGGTCTACCTCGCTCCGTTCGAGCACATCGTCGCCGCGGCGCGGCCGTGGGCGGTCATGGCGTCCTACAACAAGGTGGACGGCGTCACCCTCACCGAGAGCGACCTGCTCGCCGAGCCGCTCAAGGGCGAGTGGGGCTTCGACGGCCTCGTCATGAGCGACTGGACCGCCGT
>JACRAB010000150.1 GCA_016213575.1 Actinomycetota bacterium | reverse complement strand
GTGAGGTCGGCCGCGGTGAGGTCGGCGCCGGCGCGGACGAAGACGCAGTTCGCGCCGTCCGGTGCGGGGTCGCCGGCGGCGGCAGGCATCGCCTCCCCGGCGACCGCGGCCGCGTCGCAGGACTCGTCCCGGTCCGGCAGCAGCTGTGCGCGGGGCCTCGAGCCGTACGGGACGAGCCGCGTGAGCAGTCCGGACGCCACCGCCTCGCTGCTGCGGTCGGCCGGGTCGAGCGCCTCGGCGTCCACGACTCCCCGACCGGTCCCGAGGGTGTCGCAGTCCCCGGCAGCCGATCCGGTGGGTGCCGGGTAGTCGAGCCGCAGGCCGGTCGTCGACGTGCTCGGGGTCGTCCCGTCGTCGAAGACCCACCACACCGGCACCGGCCCGTACAGGGGGTCGGCCCGGCGGTCGGGCGTCTTGAACCGGATGCTCCACAGCCCGGGGGCCGTCTGTGTGACGTCCTCGGTCGTCGCCAGGTGAGCGGCGTCGCCGACCCCGACGTACACGGAGACCTGCTCCGGGAGGACGGACACCGGGCCGGGCTCCCCGAGCACCGCGTCGACCAGGGTGAACGACTCCGCGTTGCTGTTCGGCAGGTTGGGCGACCCGTTCCCGTCCGAGTCCTTGTCGACGGCGGTCCCCGACCCGTCGAGCGCCCATGCGCCGGCCGTGAACCCGGAGGTCGGCGTCGGAAGCGGCGGGAACGACGTGGCGTTCGTCCGCGGGAGCGTCCGCAGGCAGAGCCTGCCGAACGAGACCCCGTGGTTGTCCTCGAGGTCCTTCACCGTGAGGTAGTACGGCGAGTACGGCGAACCGGCCCACACGGTGCCCGGTTCCTGCAGGGCCATGGGGCTGTCGGGGGAGTACGGCAGGCCGCGCCGCGCACCCGCGGACGTCGACACGTCGACGTGGTCGATCCCGCCGGCCCTGGCGAGGCCGAAGTCGACGCGGACGGGCGGGGTGACCACCAGGACGACCCACGGAGCCCGGTCGCGGTCGGAGATCGTCGGGTACTCGGCGCTCCGCTCGAGGGTCACGCCACCGTCCGACAGGTCGGAGCCCTGGGCCCAGGTCGCGGCGCCGGTGATGCATGCGGTGGTGGTGTCGCCCCACTGCGGCCGCCGGTTGGCCTCGTCGCAGAGCACCCGCACCGCGGCGTCGACGACCGCGGCCTCGTCCGGCGTCTGGGTCGGGTCCTCCGGCAGGTGTGCCGCCGCGGCGAGCGCCGCCGACTCCGCGACCGCCCGCAGCCCCGCGCGCTCGGCCCAGGCGGAGCCGAGGTCCACGGTGAGGGCACCGACGGTGAGCAGCACGGCCGAGATGAGGATCGCCACGAGGACGGCCACGGCGCCCGAGTCGTCCCGGCCGGGGCGTGCCGTCGCTGCCGGGTGGCTCGAACGGGTCAGGGGCACGACGTCGTCACCCCGTCCGCGGCGCGGCTCTGGACGTCGACGGCGGCCGTCCGGACGATCTCGTCCGGCACAGGGATGAGCGGGACGAGCTGCAGAGGGGTGAACGTGAGGCTGACCGTGACCATCGCGTCGCCCGTGGCCGGGTAGTCGTACGAGGCGGTGAAGTCGGGGGCCAGATCATCCCCGACGCCGTTCGCCTCGGCACGCTTCTTGGCCTTGGCCTCCCACGACCCGCAGTTGTCGATGCCGACCGCCGCCCAGCCCGCCGCATCCCGGGCGGCGGACGCCGCGCCCTGGACCTGGAAGAAGAGGAAGCCGTACTGGATGATCCCGAAGAGCAGGGCGAACAGCGGCAGCGCGACGAGCGCGAACTCCACCGCCGCGGCACCGCGGTCACGGCGCGCGGCAGCACAGCAGCCGCGCCGCAACGCACCCCTGCGGCCCATCCGTCGTCACCCGCTCTTCACGATCCGCGCCTGGAACACGCCCCCGTGATCCGCCGACAGTGTGCCTCACGGGGGGAGCGCTTGTCCGTCGTCTTGTCGGAGTCAGGGTGATTGTGATAAGCGGCGCGAATCGCCCCACGGTGGGGCGAACCGGGACGCGGCTACGAGTAGATCTTCTCGATCTGCTCGGCGAACTCCTTGAGGACGACCTGCCGCTTGAGGCTGAGCTTGGGGGTGAGGTGGCCGCCCGCCTCGGTGAAGTCGGTGTCGAGCACGATGAAGGAGCGGATCGACTCGGCCTTGCTCACGGCCTGGTTGGCGTGGTCGACCGCGCGCTGCACCTCGGCCCGCACGTCGGGGTCCTGGGCGGCGGTCGCGACGTCCATCGGCGGCTTGCCGCTGTTCGCGAGCCAGGTCGGGAGCATCTCGGCGTCGAGGGTGACGAGGGCGGCGATGAACGGCCGCTGGTCGCCGACGACCATGCACTGGGAGACGAGGGCGTGGGCGCGCAGCCGGTCCTCGAGGATGCTCGGGGCGACGTTCTTGCCGCCCGCGGTGACGATGATCTCCTTCTTGCGCCCGGTGATCCGGACGTACCCGTCGGAGTCGATCTCGCCGAGGTCCCCGGTGTGGAACCAGCCGTCCTCGAGGCAGTCCGCCGTCGCCGCCGGGTTGTTGAAGTAGCCCCGCAGGACGTTGACGCCCCTGACGAGGAGCTCGCCGTCGTCCGCGACCTTGACCGTGACCCCGGGCAGCGGCAGGCCGACCGTGCCGATCTTGATCTTCTCCGGGGTGTTGACCGTCGCCGGCGCGGTCGTCTCGGTGAGCCCCCAGCCCTCGAGGACCGTCACGCCCACACCGCGGAAGAAGTGGCCGAGCCGGGTGCCGAGCGGGGCGCCGCCGGAGACCGCGTACTGCACCTGGCCGCCGAGGGTGGCCCGCAGCTTGCCGTACACGAGCCGGTCGAACAGGGCGTGCCGCGCCTTGAGGGTCAGTGGCACGCGGCCGGTGTCGACGGCCTGGCTCCACGCGATCGCCGTGTCGGCCGCGGCGTGGAAGATCTTGCCCTTGCCGCCCGCCTCGGCCTTCGCCTCGGCGGAGTTGTAGATCTTCTCGAAGACCCGGGGGACGGCGAGCACGAACGTCGGGCGGAAGCCGCCGAGGTCCTCGATGAGGTTCTTCACGTCGGCGGTGTGGCCCAGCCGGGCACCGGCAGCCACCGCGAGCACCTGGATGAACCGGGCGAAGACGTGCGCCAGCGGCAGGAAGAGCAGGGTGCTCGCGCCCTCGACCGACACGACGTTGCCGAGCCGGGCGACCGCGTTCGCCGCGAGGTCGCCGAAGTTCGCGTGCGTCAGCTCGCAGCCCTTGGGGCGGCCCGTGGTCCCCGACGTGTAGATGATCGTCGCGACCGACGCGCCGTCGAGGCTGCGCCGGCGCCGGGTGACCTCGGCGTCCGCGACGTCGCCACCGGACGCCACGAGGGCGTCGACCGCGCCGTCGTCGATCGTCCACACCTCCCGCAGGGCGGGCAGCGTGTCGCGGACGTGCGCCACGGTCGAGGTGTGGCCCGCCGTCTCGGCGAAGACCGCCACTGCGCCGGAGTCGGAGAGGATCCACGACACCTGCTCCGCGGACGACGTCTCGTAGATCGGCACGGTCACCGCGCCGGCGGACCAGATCGCGAAGTCGGCGAGCGTCCACTCGTAGCGGGTCTTGGACATGATCGCGACGCGGTCACCGGGCTCGACGCCGGCCGCCACGAGGCCCTTCGCCAGCGCGACGACCTCCGCCTCGAACTGCTCGGCCGTGACGTCCTGCCAGACGCCGTCGACGCGGCGCGAGAACATCACGGACGACGGCCGCTCCTGCGCCGCCCGGACGAGGAGGTCGGTGAGGTTGTCCTGCGGGTCAGGGGTGACGATCGCCGGGACGCTGGACTCGCGCACGGGGACTCCTCGCGACGGGTGGTGGGCAGGCGGACGATGCTAGGTGAGGTCGGTGCGGTGCCGGTCACCGCGTGTGCCCGTCCGCACGACGATATCCACCCCGACGCGTAGCGGTCAGTACCCGAGCGGCCCCGGTCCGCTGCGGATCCGCGGGTCAAGACCCGGTGCCCGGACGCCGACACATCAGTGCGTGACCGCCGCGACGAGGTGCCCCGTGTGCGCGGCCCGGCTGCGCGACGGCGTCGTGTGGTGCGGGCAGTGCCACACGGACCTGCGCCCGGCGCGCCCCGGGACCGGGCGGCCGCCGTCCGGCCGTCGTGCCCGCCCGCTGCCGACCGACCTGCCCGCGACCACGGAGCTGACCCCCGACCAGGCCGAGGCGCTCGCCGCGGAGTGGGCGCAGCGCCTCGCCGAGACCGAGCGCGGGGCGGGGCTGCCCGGGCTCGTCGCCCGGACCGGGTCCGCCGGCGGCCGCGCTGCGGTCGCGCTCGGCGCGGGCGTCGGGCTGGTCGCCGTCCTGCTGATCGTCATGGTCGGGCTCGGCGCCCTGCTCTGACCCTGCGCCCGGGACCGCCGGCGGCGCGTCTGCCAGGATCGGGCGATGGCCGAGCCCGCCGAGGACATCCACGCCCGAGCCGTCGCCGCCGCCGGCCCCGACGGGCGGCTGCCCGCCCCGCCGCTGCACGAGGGGGAGATCTTCCCCTGGGACGCGGTCGACGGCCGCGTCGTCCCGAGGCCGCTCGCGGCACCGGTGGACGCCGAGCCGGCCCGCCGCGGGGAGGACCCGGACGACTGCTTCCTCTGCCAGGGCCGGGCGACCCCGGTCTGGGAGAACGACCGCTGGACCCTGACCCGTCCCGACGCGCCGACCGGGCTGCCGCTCCTGCTGTGGCTCAACGCGAAGGCGCACCTCGACTTCGCGGACATGGACGACGACCTCGCCGCCGAGTTCGGCGTCCTCGCGGCGCGGCTGTGCCGGGCGATCGAGGCGCTCGACGGCGTCGGACGGGCGCACGTCAACCGGTGGGGCGACGGCTCGGCGCACCTTCACACCTGGTTCGTCGCCCGGCCCGCCCGGCTGCCCCAGGTGCTCGGCTCCTACGCCGTCGAGTGGGACGAGATCCTGCCGCCGGGGCCGCGGGACGTCTGGCTCGCCGACCTCGCGGCCGTGGCGCGGGCGCTCGCGACGCACAGCGGTCGCGCGCACCTGTGAGGCGGTAGCCTGCCAACGCCCCGCCTGCCCGAGCACTCCGCCCCGTCGTCCCGCGAGGAGCCCCCATGGCCGACCGCACCGAGTCGAGCATCGTCGTCGTGGCGGCCCCCGGCGACGTCCTCGACGTCATCGCCGACTTCGACGCCTACCCCGAGTGGACCGGTGCGGTGCAGGAGGCCGACGTCGTCGAGGAGTACGAGGACGGCTGGGCGAGCCAGGTCCGGTTCACCCTCGACGCGGGCGTGCTCAAGGACACCTACACCCTCGCCTACGAGTGGGACGTCGACGAGAACGGCACCGGGACGGTGTCGTGGAACCTCGTCGAGGCGACGGTCCTCAAGGCGATGGACGGCTCGTACCGGTTGCGGGAGAACGGGTCCGGCACCGAGGTGACGTACACCCTCGCGGTCGACCTGCGGGTGCCGATGCTCGGCATGCTCCGCCGCAAGGCGGAGAAGGTCATCATCGACACCGCCCTCAACGAGCTGAAGAAGCGGGTCGAGGGCTGACCACTTGCGCCTGCTCCTCCTGACCGGCAAGGGCGGCGTCGGCAAGACGACCGTCGCCGCGGCGACCGCCGTCCACGCGGCCCGGTGCGGGGTCAAGACCCTGGTGGCGTCGACGGACGCCGCGCACTCGCTCGGCGACGCGCTCGCGGCGCCGGTCGGCAGCACGCCGACCGAGGTCGCCGACGGGCTCTTCGCCCAGCAGGTCGACGCCCGGGCCCGCGGCGAGCAGTCCTGGCGCGAGGTGCAGGAGTACCTCATCGGCGTCCTCGACGCGCTCGGCGTCGACCCGGTCGCCGCCGAGGAGCTCACCGTGCTGCCCGGGGCCGAGGAGGTGCTCGCGCTCCTCGAGGTGCGCGACCAGGTCCGCGGCGGTCCCTGGGACCTCGTCGTCCTCGACTGCGCACCGACCGCCGAGACGCTGCGCCTGCGCGCGCTCCCCGAGGCGCTGAGCCGCTACCTGGACCGCATGCTGCCCGCCGAGCGGCGGGTCCTGCGCGCGCTGTCCGCCGGGCGGGGCGCCGGCACGACCGGGCGGACGGCGCGGCGCGGCGGCGTCCCGGC
>JACRAB010000149.1 GCA_016213575.1 Actinomycetota bacterium | reverse complement strand
GGGCGCCGTGCGGGGCGCCGGCCACCGGCGCGATGCCCGAGGTGTCGGTGTGTGTTGACGCGTACGCGTCAAGAGTGTTCCGGGACAACGGGTTGGCGTCGACAAGCGAGGGTGCGGTGCTCATGATGGAGCCTCCTCGGATCCGGTGGGGACGGTGCCGTCGGGGGCGGTGGCCGTGGGGCAGGGCAGGCCCCAGGACGCGCGGATCGCTGCCCGGTACGCCGCGACTGCCGCCGGGTCTCGGAAGTCCGGCTCCCCGGGCCGGCGGCCGGGCTGCGCGAGTCCGGAGCGGACGGTGGCGACCTCGAGAGCACGTGAGGGGCGCAGCGTGTCGGCGAGGAAGGAACCGGCCGCGTCGAGGGCTTCGCGGGCTGCCAGGTAGCCGGCGGACCAGCCGGCCTCGTACCCGGCCGTCCAGTCGGCGATGGACGCCGGCGGCGCGGTCTGCTGGGTGCGTGGCGAGCGGTCCCGGCGGGCCCGGGGCGTCGCAGCGGCACGGATGGCGGTCACCGGTCCTGCCCCTCGTTCGTCTGGGCGTTCGCCGCCGCGGTGGGGCCGGTCGTCGTGTCCTGCTCGGTGTCGGCCTGCAGCGCGGTCAACCAGCCAGGCAGCGCGGGAAGGTCAACCGTGGGGGCGTCGGGAGCCGGGACGGCTGCTGCGGCGGTGCGCCACAGCCGGGCGGTGAGCTCGTCGTCGGAGGCGGCGCAGTCGAGGTCGTCGAAGGGGTTGACTACGGCGGCCGCCTGCTCGTGCGGGTCGCGCGGGTCGTGCGCGCAGGTCACGGAGACCGGGACGGACAGGCCGGGGATCTGGGCTGCGGCGGCGTGGACGGCGGCGGTGAACGCGTCGGCGTAGGCCCGGTACAGCTGTGCGTACGCGGCGAGCACGGTGGCCTCGGCCGCGTCGCGGACCTCGTCGTACTCCCGCCACTGCTCGTCCGTGAGCTGCTCACTGATCCCGGTGGCGGTCTGCGGGTCAGGGGACAGCCGCAGCCGGTCCAGGGTGGCGGTGGCGGCGTCCTCGGCGTCGGGGAAGCCGGGCAGGTCCCACGACAGCGCCGGGACGTTCAGCGGGACGACAACCGGCTCGGTGCGGTTCTCGTAGAGCCAGGCCTCGTCCTCCCCGACGGTGCCGGTGACGAGCCGGGCGACGAGCCCGGCCTCCCACGAGCCGGGACGTCCGGCCACGAGCCGGTCCGTCGAGCCGACGTTGGCGGTGACGCCCGCGAGGACGGAGGCGAGGAAGTCGGCGAAGTCGATCGGTTCGCTGCTCGCCGTGGTGCCGTCCGAGTGCGTCCGGGCGTACCGCAGCCGGCAGGCCGTGGTCAGCACGGCGACGGCCTGGGAGTGGGTCTGTGCCCACGTCTGCTGGAGGGCGTCCGCCCGCGCTTCCGGCGTCGTGGTGGGCTCGGGGTTCGTGGGTTGGTTCATCGCGGGTCCTTCCCGTTGGTGCTGTCGGCGACGGCGACGGCGTCGGTGTCGGCGGCATCGGCCTCGGCGGCGTCGGAGGTGTCGGTGTCGGAGGTGCTGAAGGGCTGGCCGCAGAGTCCGCAGGTGATCGGGCCGAGGGCGAGGACTGAGGCGGTGACTCGGATCCGGCGGCCGCAGCCGCAGCGGGCCGCGGCACCGTTGCGCGAGGGGTTTGGACCGGTGGAGCCGTTGCCGGTGTTGGTGTCAGCGCCTGCGGCCTCGTCGTCGGGTGCGGTGACGGGCATGGCGCCTTCGGCACGGCGGTGGATGGTGAGCGCAGCCGTGAGAGCCGTGACGGTGGTGGCGTACTCGTCCTTGGTCGCGGTCGGGACGTGGGTGTCGGACCAGCCGATGACCGGGACCTCGCGGACGTCGAGGCCCATCTCGTCGGCCAGGTCGCGGAACTTGCGGTTGTGGTAGCGGCCCTGCCGGGAGCAGTCCTTGACGCCGCGGACGTGGGCCAGCGCGTGGGTGGCCTCGTGGAGCAGGGTGCCGAGCACGTCGACCGCGCCGAGCGCCAGGCCCTCGCCACCCACGAACACTTCGCCCAGTGCGGAGCCGGAGGCACCGACAGTCTCTGTGGCCTCGGCGTGGGTCCAGCGCATGGCGGCGAAGTGGCCGAGCTTGAGGGCGCCGCGGGGCGCTCCGACAGAGCCGGAGGCCAGGACGATGACGACGTCGGGGATCTGCGGGTGCCTGGCCTGGATCGCCGTCCAGGCCTGCTCAAGGGCGGCCACGATCGGTGACGACAGCGGCCGGTCGGCGGACTTGCCGGTGTTGGTGTGCGCGTCGGTGCTGGTCATGTCGGCGCCTCTTCCGCGAGGGGTCTGAGCGGTGTGGGCGGGCCCCTGTTCTTGGGGGCTCGTCCTCAACCGCCCTGTAGCGGCGTCGTAGGGGCCCCGGCGCCAGGGCCGCAGGGGTCGTCCGTGCGGACAGAGCAGCGGGTCTTTCCCGCGCCGCCCGGTCCTGGCCGGCACCGCGACGGGCAGCCCGGCGGCCATGACGGGGACGGGCAGAACCGGGCGGTGCGGGAAAGATC
>JACRAB010000152.1 GCA_016213575.1 Actinomycetota bacterium | reverse complement strand
GGCACCGACGACGCCCACGGCGGTGACCGTCGTCGCCGCGAGCGCCAAGACCGCGAGCAGGGCGGTGCGTCGACGGACGCCGGCCTCGACACCGTTGCCGATCATGCCCGTGAGCATCGCAGACGCCGTGCCGCGGCGGCATCGTTCACGGGGCGCCGTCAGCCGCGCGGCCCGGGCGGCGCGGCATCCCAGCCGTAGGCACGCTCGACCCGGGCGACGCGCAGCTCGTAGTGGTCGTACCAGGCGGCACGGCCCTGCTCGCGGGTCACGGTGTGCTCGGCGTCGTGCTTCCAGGCCCGGACCGCCTCCGGCGAGGACCAGTACGACACCGTGATCCCGAACCCGTCGCCGTCCCGGGCGCTCTCGATCCCGAGGAAGCCGTCGTACGTCGCGGCGAGGTCGACCATCCGCTGCGCGGCGGCGGCGTAGCCGTCGTCCGGGCCGGGCCGGCGCCGCGAGGAGAAGACGACCGCCCAGTACGGCGGTTCCGGGAGCCGGGCGAAGGTCTCGTCGGTCATGCCGGCGAGCATCCCGCGCCCGGGGCCCCCGCCGCACCCGGGTTCCGCGCAGCGGTCAGGAGCGCGCCAGCCGCTCCTCGATGAGCGTCTCCGGGAGGTCCTTGGTGCAGAAGAACCAGTCGACGCACTCGACGCCCTCGACCTCGCCGTCCATGCGCTCCTTCGCGGTGCCGCACGAACCCGGCGGCGGCACGATGACGGGCTCGCCCGGGAGCCAGTCCGCCGGGGTGGCGACCCCGAACTCGTCGGCGGTCTGCAGCGCCACGACCATGCGGAGCAGCTCGGCGACGTTGCGCCCCAGCGAGAGCGGGTAGTAGACGATCGCCCGGACGACACCGGCCGGGTCGACGACGAACACCGCGCGCACCGCCTGGGTCGTCGCCTCGCCCGGCATGATCATCCCGTACCGGCGGGCGACGTCCATGGACACGTCGTCGATGAGCGGGAACGTCACCTCGACGTTCTTCAGGTCGCGGTAGACCATCTTCTCCTGGATGGTGCGCAGCCACGCGATGTGGCAGTAGAGCCCGTCGACGGACAGCCCGACGAGCCGGGTGTTGTACCGGCGGAAGTCGCCCTCCATCGACGCGAAGGTCATGAACTCGCTCGTGCAGACGGGTGTGAAGTCGGCGGGGTGGGAGAAGAGGATGACCCACTCCCCCGCGTAGTCACCGGGGAAGCTGATGTCGCCCTGCGTGGTGCGCGCCGTGAAGGCGGGCGCCGGGTCGCCGATCCTCGGCATCGTCACCGGGACCTCGGGGGTGTCCATGGTCGTCCTCTCGTCCTGCAGCGATGGTCGGAGAGCACGACGGACCGACGGTTCCACATACCCCCCGGGGTACATGGCCAGCCTAACATCCCGCGCCCGTGCGGGCCCGGGCCCGAGGGCCCGCGGGTGGACCATGGGCGGCATGAGACGCTCCCTGCCGGTCGTCCTGACTGCGTTCGCGGTCGTCCTCGTGGCGGGCTGCACCGCCGGGTCGCGCGAGGACGCCCCCGCGCCGACGAAGAGCGTCGCGGCGGCGGCGGGGACCGTCGTCCTCGGCAAGGCGGACGGCTGGCGGCCCGCCCTCGCGGCGGACACCGACGCGGGCTCGCACTACGCGGTCGTCGAGATCGCCTACGACGCCGCGAGCGCGCGGCGGGCCTGGGCGGAGAACGCCCCGACCGGCCCGGTCCGCCCGGGGCCGCCCGTCGAGCCGGGCCTCTACGGTCGCTTCGAGGACGTCGACCTCGCGCGGCAGCGGGTCGTCGTCGTCTCCACCGGGCAGTCGGGCACCTGCCCGTCCTGGGTCAGCGGGGTCGCCGTCCGGCCCGGTGGCACCGTCGAGCTGACGCAGGGGTCGCTCGACCCGACCGCGACGTGCACGGCGGACCACCGGCCGTACCGGACCGTGCTCGCCGTCGACGTCGAGCGGCTGCCGGCGCCCGGCGACCTCACCCCGCCGCCGACGGTGCTCGTCGACGGCTCCGAGGTCGGCAGCAGAGTGCCCGTCGTCGCCTACCCCTTCGACCCGGCGGGCTGACCGGGCCGGCCGGCCCCGCACGGCGTCGCGTACGGCACGCTCGGCACGTAGCGGCGCCACTCCTCGGCACCGATCGGGTCGCCCGCGAGGGCGCACACCCGCTCGGCCGCGGCGTCCACGTCGAGCGTCCACGTGTAGACGGCCTCCGGTCCGCCGCCGGCGGAGACCTGGGCGCCGTCCGGGCGCAGCGCCACAGAGTAGAGCGGGACCCGGCCGGCGGCGCCGAGCGCGGCGACCTGGACGGGCCGGGCCGGGTCGCTCGTGTCGTACACCCTCAGGACGCCGTCACCGCTGGCCGTCGCGAGCCGTCGGCCCGCGGCGTCGAAGGAGACCCCGAACACGTAGTCGCCGGGGCCGGTGATCGGGCGGCCGGTCCAGCGCGGGGTCCGCGGCGTCGAGAGGTCGAGGAAGCGCACCGTGCGGTCGGCCGACCCCACCGCGAGCAGGCTGCCGTCGGGGGTGAAGGAGAGGCCGTAGACCTGCAGGGCCGGCCCGCCGGCGCGCGGCGCGCTCGCCACCTTCGTCAGGGTCGGGCCGTCGGCCCGCCAGATGTCGACGCCGCCCCCGGTGCCGGTGCCCGAGGCGAAGAACCTGCCGTCCGGCGAGGCGGCGAGCGCGTACACGACGCCGCCCGGTTCGACCTTGTCCCCCAACGGTTTCGGCGCCGCCGGGTCGGTGACGTCGGTGAGCACGAGGCTCGCGTCGTCGGAGCCGGTGACGAGCCGCCGGCCGCGAACCGGCGGGCGTCCCGGGACACCGCGAGGGTGCCGGCGAACTTCTCGCCGCCGTCGACCGGTGTCGGGGCGCGGAAGTTCGGGGAGAGCGGCCGGGTCCGGAACGGCAGCGAGACGTCGAGCAGACGGGCGCTGTCGAGCGAGGTCATCGCGAGCACCCGGTCCGGGCCGACGTACGCGAGCGCGAACGTCCGGCCGCCCTGGATGCCGCCCATCGGCAGCGGCGAGGGCCAGAGCCGGACGGCGCCGTCCGCGCCCGCGGTCGCGAACCCCGAGCCGCCCGGCAGGTAGACCGCCGCGGTGAGCGGGCCGGGGTTGCCGACGTCCGCGACGAGCCCGTACGTCGCGGTGTCGTAGACCCGGGTCCGGCTGTCGGCGCTGCCCGCGACGAGCGTCGTGCCGTCCGGGCTGAACGCGACGGCGTTCACGTAGGACTGCGCGCCGGACAGCGTGCGGGCCCCGCCGGCGTCGGGGGCCGCGTCCGGCGCCGGGACGACGGCACCCGCGGGAGCGGCCAGCGTCCAGACGTGGGCGAGCAGGTCCTTCGCCCCGGCGACGAGGGTCCGGCCGTCCGGCGCGAAGGCCAGCGACGTGACGACCGCGGTCGGCCCGGTGAGCGCCGGGAGGACCGGCCGGACGCCGTCACGCAGGTCGAAGCGGTGGACCCGGCCGGCTCCCGGCCCGGCGTCGGTCCCGGCCGCCAGCACCTCGCCGGTCGCGTCGAACGCGACGGACTGCACGGCCTCGCCGACGTCGACGGGCTCCGTGAGGGGCGTCGCCCCGGTACCGGTGACGGTCCACAGGCCGACCCGCCCGCCCTCGGAGCTGCGGGGCGACGTGAGCGCTGCCGCCAGCACGCCGCGTGCGGAGAACGCGAGCCCAAGGACGGTTCGCCCGCCCGTGTCGAGGCGGGCAACGGGCAGCGGCCGCGCCGGGTCGGAGGTGTCCCACAGGCGGACGGCGCCACCGAGGCCGCCAGTCGCGACCAGGCTGCCGTCGACGTTTACCGCTACGGCGTACAGGTCACGCTGCTGCGGGTCCGAGGAGGCGTCGGCGATGGTGGCAGCACGATGCGGCGGAAGTGGCCCTTCGACCCGCGGGTCGGTCCAGAGCCGCAGGCCGCCGCCTGCACCGATCGCGGCCATCAGCCGACCGTCCCCGCTCACAGCTACGGCGGCGATCCCGCCCGGACCGTCCAGCCGTCGGGACAGGGGCAGTGCAGTCGCGTCGAGGAGGGCCGAGCGGGCCTCGACCGTCGGCGCCGTCCGGTATGCAAGGAGGGCGAGCTGGGCGGATACGACAGGATCATTCGGGCGCAACCTATTCGACGCCTCGGCGAGTTGCCGCGACAAGGCCACGTCTCGCTGCACCTCGGCGCTGCTGCGCAGTCTGTCCACGTACAACGTCAGGCCGACCACCGCAGCAAGCAGCAGTGCCAGGCCGGCTGCAAGAGCCTGCAGGCGACGTGTCCGCCGACGGACGGCGACGAACTGCGCGCGACTCTCCCTCCGGGAGGTTGCGATGAACCGCCGTTCGAGGCTGGTGAGCATCCAGCCGTTGCCCGCGTTCCGTGCCCACTCTTCCAGCGCCTCCAGCCGCGGCCCACGCAACAGCAGTTCTGAGTCTTCGTCTGCACGGTGCCAAGCACGGGCAGAGTCGACGAGGCTGCGGTGCAGGACGAGACCCGCGCGATCCGCGTCAAGCCACTCCCGCAGACGCGGCCAGGCCAGTAGCAGCGCCTCGTGGGTTATCTCGACGTACGTCATGGTCGCCGTGAGCAGCCGCGCCGCGACAAAGGCCTCGACGACGTCAGCGATTCCCTGCCCGGAGCTGCCATCGGTGTCGGCGTCGAGGCTGTCGACCTCGTCGTGTTCCAGCCGCCGTCGGGTGTCGGCGGTCTCCTCGCCCAGTGCGACCAACCGGACGAACAGTTGCCGCGCCAGTTCCTTCGCATCCGGCGTCAGTGTCCTGTAGACCTGCTCGGCCGCCTCACTGACCGCCCCGGAGATCCCGCCGACAGATCGATAGGCCGAAAGAGCAAGAGTCCCCGGCCTGTTGTCCCAGGTCTGGAGGAGCGCGAACGACAGCAGCGGGAGTGCTCCGGGCTCGTACGCCTCGCCGTCCGTCCTGGCCGTCGGGGGTGCGATGTCCCGCAACAGAACCTCGACGAGAGCCTCCTCCACCCGTCCCCCAGCCTGCGCTACCGGCTCCCGGACAACCCGAAGCAAGTCCTCCCTGCTCATCGGCCCCACGACGATCTGGTTGGCCTGCAGCGCGTCGACCAACGCCCTTGAGCCAAGTGCATGCGGGTAGAAGTCGGCCCGAAGGGCCACCACAACGGCGAGGGTGGCCGTCGACTCCGCCATATCCACCAGGCGGCGCACGGCATCACGCCATTGTTCTTCGGTCACACCGCCGGTCCACAACTCCTCGAGCTGGTCAACTACGACCAGCATCGGCGCACCGGTGTCACGCTGGGCCTCGGCCGCATCAGCGGCTGCGTCGAAGGTCGCTTCCGGATCGGGACCCGGACTGCACAGATGAACCCGCCATCCGCGCTCCAGGAGAGTCGCGGCAAGTCCAGCCCTGAGAATGGACGATTTGCCGGACCCCGAGGCGCCCACGAGCACTACTGGGCGTGCTGGCATGGACTCGACGGTTGCGACGAGGCGGGCGCTGATCGCCTCCCGGCCGCAGAACCACACTGCGTCGCTCACGCCGTAGCCGGCGAGCCCCTTGTACGGCGCGACGCCTTCACTCGCCCGCGGGACCGGAGCGCGGCGCACACGCTGCAGTGCGGCGAGCCAGGCTGAACGGTCGCTGTCCCCGAGCCCGACCGCGGCGAGGATCCGCTCGACGAGGTCGCCCGAGGCGATGGTCGGCAGGTGCCGGCCGGACACGTACCCGCCGACGGTGCTGCTGCTCGCCCCGACCGCCCGCGCGAGGTCGCGCACCGACAGCCCGGAGCTCTCGCGCAGCTGCTGCAGGCCCGCCGACCACTCGGCCGGGGTCGTCATCGTCCGTGGGTCCGGATGCCTGTCAGGAGGGTCGGTCGGCATGGCGTCGTGCACCCCCCGTTCGCTTCCCGCCCCGTCTGCAGGGAAGCACTCGGCGGGCCGCACAGTAGCCACGGGACCGGCTCGTGGGCAGTGCCCTACGCCACGTCGTGCTCAAGAAAGTCCTTGCTGCACATGCATTCGCATGATCGGTCGATTCGTCTCACATGACGGATGCCGCGACCGGACGACGTTCTCAGCCGTGCGAGCCCATCGGGACCACCCCCGTCGCCGTCGTCCGCGGCCGGGGCGGGCGCCGCCCCGCGCCGCGCCCCGGCCTGCATCCCCGTCGGACGACGCCAGCCTGCCCCGCGGCCGGGCCCGGGACCAGGGAACCGCTGTCAGTTGACAACCACCGGACACCTGCCGCCCGGGGCCCTGCGCCGCTTGCCGCGCGGCCGGGACGCTGCTGGGATGAGGCGATCACGGGGCGAGGACGGTGCGGGTGACGGCAGACGGCGACGGCGCTGACCGGGTCCGCGGGGTGGGGGACCGCCGCGGTTCCCCGGACGGCACCGCGCACCCGGCGCTGCAGACCTTCGCCGCCGACCTGCGCGCGCTGCTCGCCGCCTCCGGGATCCCGAGCCTGCGCGCGCTGGCCCGCCGCGCGCACTACTCGCACACCGCCGTCGCCGCCGCGGCCGGCGGCCGGACCCTGCCCTCGCTCGAGGTGACGCTCGCCTTCGTCGGTGCCTGCGGCGGCGACCGGCTCGTCTGGTCCGGGCGCTGGCACGCCGTCCGGGCCCGGCTCGACGAGGTCACCTTCGACCCCGCGGACGCCGCCCCGCCGTGGCCCGTGCAGCCCGTCGAGGACGGCGCCGACCCGGAGCAGGCGGGCTGCTCGGCGGACGCCGTCACGGTGCACGCGTGCAAGGTGGCCCGGCACGACGCACGCATGATGGTCGGCCAGCTCGAGCTGCGGTACTCACCCCGCAAGCACGCGGCGTGGGGCCGGTTCCAGGGCTTCCCGCACCTGGACCACCTCGCCGGCGAGCAGGAGGTCCGGCTCGTCGTCGGTGTCGCCCGCGAGCGCGACGGCCGCCGGCAGGAGTACGAGCTCGGCTACGCGTTCGACTGGCACTACGGCGACCTGCTGCGCACCGGGCGCGGGCCGGTCCACGCGTTCGTGCGGGTGCTCGCGGACGGCGTCGAGATCGCCGCCGGGGCGACGGAGCCGCGCACGTTGTCGTGAGGCGTGCGGCTCCGGTCGCATCGCCGCTACCGCAGGATCTCCGGTGTCTCCCAGTCCTTGCCGTGCACGGTGTGGTCCAGGAAGGCGAGAACCGTTGTGTACCAGACCTTCGCGTGCTGCGGCGTGAGGATCCAGTGGTTCTCGTCCGGGAAGTAGAGGAACTTGTGCGGCATGGTGCCGTCGGCGGCGCCGCGCTCGGCGAGCTCGGCCCACAGCCGCAGGCCCTCGCCGATCGGCACCCGGTAGTCCTTGTCGCCGTGGACGACGAGCATCGGCGTCCGGATCTCGTCGACGAACCGGTGCGGGCTGTTCGCCAGGGCCATCTCGGCCGTCATCTCGCGGCGCCAGTAGTAGGCGGCGTCGGTCGTCGGGCCGAACTGGTCCAGCGCCCAGAGGCTCGCGTGGGTGACGATGCCGGCGAACCGGTCGGTGTGACCGGCGATCCAGTTCGCCATGTAGCCGCCGAACGAGCCGCCCATGGCCGCCGTCCGGGTCTCGTCGACGTCCGGCCGGGCCTCCGCCGAGTCCGTCACCGTCATGAGGTCGGTGTAGGGCTCGGCGCCCCAGCGGCCCCAGCCGCGCTCGACCATCCGCTGCCCGTAGCCGGTCGACAGCGCCGGGTCCGGCAGCAGGACGGCGTACCCCTGGGCGACCGCGAGCCACGGGTTCCAGCGCCACGACCAGGCGTTCCACGAGCCGAGCGGCCCGCCGTGGATCCACAGCAGGAGCGGTGCGGGTGACGCGGCCGACGCCCCCTCCGGCAGGCACAGCCAGGCCCGGACGGCGGTGCCGTCCTCGGCGGTCGCCGTCAGGGCGTCGAGCCGGCCGGGCAGGGCGGGCGGGGCGACCGGGGCCGGCAGGTAGGTCGGGTCCTGGTCCGGCGTGGTCGCGTCGAGGCGGACCGGCGCCGGCGCGGCGTCGACCGCGGAGCGCAGGGCGTAGACCGACCGCCCGTCCGGCGAGACGAGGACGTCGGAGTAGGCGCCGTGGTCGCCGGTCAGCCGGGTCACCGTGCCGTCGGCGACCTCGACCCGGAACACCGGTGCCGTCCCGTCGGAGTCGGCGACGACGAGCAGCGCCCGGCCGTCAGGCGTCCAGCGGGCCCGCCCCGGCCAGCGGTCCCAGTCCTGCGCGAGCAGCGTCAGCTCGTCGAGCGCGACGTCGTAGACGCCGAGCCACTGGTCGGGCGGGGTCGTCGCCGTCGTCCGGCTGTGCACGGTCACCGCGATCCGGTGCCCGTCGGGGGAGAACCGCGGGCCGCCGTACTCGAGGTCGGGGTCGTCGAGGACGACCCGGTGCGCACTGGTCGCGACGTCGACGAGGGCCAGCGCCGAGCGGTTGCCGCCGCGCTCGGGCACCTGCCACGTCGTCGCCACCGTGCGGCCGTCGGGGGTGACGTCGAACGCGGCCTCGTCGAGCGCCCGGCCCGGCGCCGGGGTCAGGTCGCGCAGGGCGATCCGCCCGGGCTGCGCCCCGTCCGGGCCGTCCGTGGCCGCGTCCGTCCCGGCCGCGGCGACGTCGGCCGCCGCCGGTCCGGCGTCCTTCGCCGGCGGGACGACGACCGCGGCCGGCGCGGCCGGCACCCGGCCGGCGAACAGGCGCACCTGGTCCGGGCCGAGGTCGTGGTCCCAGTACCGCACCGGATAGCTCTCGTGGAGGATCGCTGACACCTTGCGGTCCTTGCGCTCCTTGCGGCGGCGGGCGTCGTCCTCCGCGGTGACGGACGACGGCATCGTCGCCGAGCGCAGCACGACGGTGCCGCGGTCGCGGGCCACGACGAACCCGCCGACCCCGCCGGGCCGGGTCGCGACGACCCGGGCCTCGCCGCCGCGGGCCTCGAGCAGCCAGAGCGCCGGTCTGGCGTCGTCCGCGTCGCCGCCGGCCTCGACGTCCGGCCGGGTCGAGACGAAGAGCAGGCCGCCGTCCGGCAGGAACGCCGCCGTCGACTCGCCCTTGGCGCTGCGGGTCAGCCGGCGGGGCTCCCGGCGGCCGTGCGGGTCGAGCTCCCACAGGGCGCTGCCGTACGTCGTCCGCGCCGCGTCGATCGTCGCGACCGACGTCACGAGCCGCTCGCCGTCCGGGCTCAGCGCGAGCCCGCCGAGCCGGGGCAGCGCGAGGTACGCGTCGAGGTCGTGGAACGGCGTCGGCGGCTCGGTGGCCACGGGTTCGGTCGTCACCACCCTGTGCTATCACGCGGCGGCGGCGCCTGCCCCACCGGCGAGCCGTCGTCAGCGGGTGTCGAGCAGCACGATCCCCGTGCCCTCGGTGAGCAGCGCGGCCCGCGAGCCCGAGGCGTCGAACGCGATCCCGCGGTCACCGGACGCGGCCCACCCGGGGATCCGCCCGGTCCCGGTCCGGCGCAGCGCCCCGGAGCCGGTCGGCGTCCGGAGCGCCGCCTGCCCCTTCGCCTCCACCGTGAGGACGGTGCCGTCGACGGGGTCGGCGGCGAGGTACTGCGTCGCGGCCGGCAGGTCCGCGGTCCGGCGCGCCCGCGGCACGGCGACGTCGAACCCGCCGGGCACCTCGCCGGTCGCCCAGAGGGTCCTGCCGTCGGGCGAGAAGGTCAGGTCCATCTGGCCCTGGGTCTTCGTCGGCACCGTCGACACCGCGCGCGGGGACGCCGGGTCGGAGGTGTCCCACACGACGGTCTCGTCGTACGAGGCCGCGGCCAGCCGGCGGCCGTCCGGGCTCCAGGCGAGGGCCAGGGCGTCGCTGCGGGTCGTGAGCACCGGACCGGCGACGAGGCGCCGGTCGGCGACCCGCCAGAGCCGGACCCGGTTGTCGTACCCGGCCGTGGCGAGCCAGCGGCCGTCAGGGCTGAAGAGGACGTCGGGGACGTACATCGTCAGCGGGCCGATCGTCTGCAGCCGCCGGGGCCGCGCCGGGTCCGCGACGTCCCAGAGCATGACGGCGCCGTCGTCCCAGGACGCCGCGAGCAGCGTGCCGGCCGGGTCCAGGGAGACGGCCGGGGCCCAGCCGGTGCCGGCACCGGCCGACGTCCTCCGGGGGTCGTCGGTCTCCGAGACGGGCACGAGCGTCGTCGCGCCGTCCGCGGGGGCCCGGAACAACCGGATCGAGCCGGTCTCCCCGCTCGCCGCGAGGAGCGACCCGTCACCGGACAGGGACACCGACCGCGGCATGAGGCCGTCCGGTTCGTGGGTCGCCAGCACCCTGAGGTCGCCGTATCCCGACCAGCCGGCGAGGCCCGGCCCCGCGGAGCCGCTCCCCGGACCGGGGGTCGCGAGCGGTTCGGTCCCGGTCGTCGGGGAGGACGGCGCCGGAGCCGGGCCGTCGGCCGGGGCCGGGCCGTCGGCGGGCAGGACCGGCCGCCCGGTCGCGGGACCTCGCGACGGGCCGAGCGCCAGTGCGCCGAGC
>JACRAB010000143.1 GCA_016213575.1 Actinomycetota bacterium | reverse complement strand
GGCTCGACACCCGGGTCGGCGAGCGCGGGGCGTCGCTGTCCGGCGGGCAGCGGCAGCGGCTCGCACTGGCCCGGGCGCTCGTCCGCCGGCCCCGGCTGCTGCTCCTCGACGACGCGACGTCCGCCGTCGACCCGCGCGTCGAGGCACAGATCCTCGAGGGGCTGCGCGGGGCGGGGGAGAGCGCGACGGTCGTCGTCGTCGCGTACCGGATGGCGACGATCTCGCTCGCCGACGAGGTGGTCTTCCTCGAGCACGGCCGGGTGTCGGCCCGCGGCACCCACGCCGAGCTGCTCGCCTCGACACCCGGCTACCGCAGCCTCGTCACCGCGTACGAGCGGGACGCCGCCGAGCGCGCCGCGTTCCGCGAGCACGGCACGACGCCCGACACCGGCCCCGGCGGCACCGACCCCGAGCAGGCGGACGTCGCGCCGCAGGAGATCTCATGAGCACCACCGACCGGGCGTCCCGCACCGCACGGGCCGCGACCGGCTCCCACGACTCGAGCACGATCGCGACGGCGTCCGGCCGCGGCGTCGTCGCGACCGTGCGCCGCGGGCTCGAGGTGTCGCCGGAGATCACCCGCGGCGTCCGGGTGACGCTGCTCGTGGCCCTGGTGTCCACCGCGGGCAAGGTCGTCGTCCCGATCGCCGTCCAGCAGACGATCGACCGCGGCATCAACGGCCCGGCCGGGCCGCGGCCCGGGCTCGTCGCCGGGCTCGCGCTGGCCGCCGCCGTCGGCGTCCTGCTCACCGGGGTGTCGTCGTACGTCGCCAACCTGCGGATCTTCCGGGCCACCGAGGCGGGCCTCGCGACGCTGCGGACGAAGGCCTTCCGGCACGTCCACGACCTGTCGGTGCTCAGCCAGAACGCCGAGCGCCGCGGTGCGCTCGTCTCGCGGGTCACGAGCGACGTCGACACGATCTCGACGTTCATCCAGTTCGGCGGCCTGCTCCTCGTGCTGTCGACCGGGCAGCTCCTCGTCGCGACCGTCCTCATGGCGGTCTACTCGTGGCAGCTCGCGCTGCTCGTCTGGGGCTGCTTCCTCCCGCTGTTCTTCGCGTTCCGGCCGTTGCAGCGCCTGGTGTCCCGGGCCTACGCCCAGGTCCGGGTGCGGGTCGGCGAGATGCTCGGCGCCATCTCGGAGTCCGTCGTCGGGGCCGACACGATCCGCGCCTACGGCGTCGAGGGCCGCACCCAGGAGCGGATCGACGCCGCGGTCGGCGCGCACGCGAAGGTGGCGATGCGCGCCCAGGTGCTCGTCGCCGCGAGCTTCACCGGCGGCGTCCTCGTCTCCGGGCTCGTCGTCGCGGCCGTCGTCGCGGTCGGCCTGCTCACCGGCGTCGGCGGCTCGCTGACGCTCGGCGAGCTGCTCGCCTTCCTCTTCCTCGTGCAGCTGTTCACCGGGCCGGTCCAGATGGGCACCGAGGTCCTCAACGAGCTGCAGAACGCGACGGCCGGCTGGCGCCGCGTGCTCGCCGTCCTCGACACGACGGCCGACGTCGCCGACCCGGGGGAGCGCGGCGTCGCCCTGCCCCGCGGCCCCATCGAGTGCCGCTTCGAGGACGTCTGGTTCTCCTACCCCGGCGGCGAGCCGGTGCTCAAGGGGATCAGCCTCGAGCTGCCGCCGCGGGCCCGGGTCGCCGTCGTCGGCGAGACCGGCTCCGGCAAGACGACGCTCGCCAAGCTGCTCACCCGGCTCGCCGACCCGCAGCAGGGCCGGGTGCTCCTCGACGGCGTCGACCTGCGCGACGTGCGGTTCTCGTCGCTGCGCGACCGCGTCGTCCTCGTGCCGCAGGAGGGGTTCCTCCTCGACGACACCCTCGCGGCGAACATCGCGTGGGGCGCCCACGGCGCGGACGACGCGGCGGTGCGGCTCGCGCTCACCGAGCTCGGCCTGATCGACTGGGCACTCGGCCTGCCGCACGGCCTCGAGACCGAGGTCGGGCAGCGCGGCGAGTCGCTCTCGGCGGGGGAGCGCCAGCTCGTCGCGCTCGCCCGTGCCTACCTCGCCGACCCCGACCTGCTCGTCCTCGACGAGGCGACGTCCGCCGTCGACCCCGCGACCGAGGTGCGGATCCAGCGCGCCCTCGACGGCGTGACCCAGGGCCGCACGTCGGTCGCGATCGCGCACCGGATGAGCACCGCCGAGGCCGCCGACCTCGTCGTCGTCGTCGACGCCGGTGAGGTGCTCGACGTCGGCCCGCACCACGAGCTGCTCACCCGCTGCGGGGTCTACCAGCGGCTGCACGCGAGCTGGCGCGCCCAGCAGCGCGCCGCCTGACCGCAGGCCGCGTCGCGGGTGCGGCGACCGGGGTCCGGGCGACCGGTCCGGTACGGGAGGATGTGCGCGTGCCCCGGATCACCGACCCCGCGCTCGACCCCGCCGTCGCGGCCCGCCTCAAGCGGGACGCCGACGGGCTCGTCTGCGCCGTCGCCCAGCAGCACGACACCCGAGAGGTGCTCATGGTCGGCTGGATGGACGACGAGGCGCTGCACCGCACCCTGACGACCGGCCGCGTGACGTTCTGGAGCCGGTCCCGGCAGGAGTACTGGCGCAAGGGCGACACGTCCGGGCACGCCATGTTCGTCCGGGGCGTCGCGCTCGACTGCGACGGGGACGCCCTGCTGCTCACCGTCGACCAGGTCGGCGGCGCCTGCCACACCGGGGACCGCACGTGCTTCGACGCCGGCGCCCTCGAGACCACGAAGGCCGTCACGACGGAAGGAACCGACCAGTGAGCACCACCCCCGAGGCCGTCACCGACGCGACCCCGGCGGCGCCCGCGCCGCACGAGGTCCCGGACCTCTCGCTGGGGTCGACGTGGCCGGGCCTGGACACCTTCCGGGTGCTCGCGAAGGACCGCCGGGTCATCCCCGTCGTCCGCCGGTTCCTCGCGGACGGCGAGACCCCGATCGGGGTGTACCGCAAGCTTGCCGACGACCGGCCGGGCAGCTTCCTCCTCGAGTCCGCCGAGCACGGGATGTGGTCGCGCTGGTCGATCGTCGGGGCGGCGTCCCGGGCGACGCTCACCGCGCGGGACGGCCGGGCGACGTGGCTCGGGGAGCCGCCGGTCGGCGTCCCGACCGACGGCGACCCGCTCCTCGCGCTGCGGGACACCGTCGCGGCGCTCTCCGCGCCGCGGCTGCCCGGGCTGCCGCCGCTGACCGGCGGCATGGTCGGGTTCCTCTCCTGGGACGTCGTCCGGCGCTGGGAGCGGCTGCCCGACACCACGACCGACGAGCTGGGCGTCCCCGAGCTGTCGATGAGCCTGGCGACCGACCTCGCGGTGCTCGACCACAGCGACGGCACCGTGCTGCTCGTCGCGAACGCGGTGAACTACGACGCGACGGACGACCGGGTCGACGAGGCCTGGGCGGACGCCGTCGCGCGCCTCGACGCGATGACGCACCGGCTCGCGCAGCCCGCGGCGAGCACCGTCGCCGTGCACGCCGCGGTCGGCGGCGCCGGGGCCGACGTGCCCGGCGTCGAGGGCCGCAGCAGCCGCGAGGAGTACGTGTCGGCGGTGCTCGAGGGCAAGGAGGCGATCCGCGACGGCGAGGTGTTCCAGGTCGTCCTCGCGCAGCGCTTCGACCTCGACTGCCCGGCCGACGCGCTCGACGTCTACCGGGTGCTGCGGGCCTCGAACCCGAGCCCCTACATGTACCTGTACCGCACGACCGACCCGGCCGGCCGCCGGCTCGACGTCGTCGGCTCGAGCCCGGAGGCCCTCGTGAAGGTCCGCGACGGCCGGGTCATCACGCACCCGATCGCCGGCACCCGGCCGCGCGGCGGGACGGTCGCCGAGGACGCCGCGCTCGCCGACGAGCTCCTCGCCGACACCAAGGAGCGCGCCGAGCACCTCATGCTCGTCGACCTGTCGCGCAACGACCTCGGGCGGGTCTGCGTGCCCGGGTCGGTCGAGGTCGTCGACTTCATGGAGGTCGAGCGCTACAGCCACGTCATGCACCTCGTCTCGACCGTCGAGGGCGACCTCGCCCCGGGCCGGACGGCGTACGACGTGCTCCAGGCGACCTTCCCCGCGGGGACCCTCTCGGGGGCCCCGAAGCCGCGCGCCATGGAGATCATCGACAAGCTCGAACCGGTCCGGCGCGGGCTCTACGGCGGGGTCGTCGGCTACCTCGACGTCGCCGGCGACATGGACTTCGCCATCGCCATCCGGACGGCGCTGCTCGCCGACGGCGTCGCGTACGTCCAGGCGGGCGCGGGGATCGTCGCGGACTCGGTGCCCGAGCGCGAGGACGAGGAGTGCCGGAACAAGGCGGCCGCCGTCCTGCGGGCGGTCGCCACGGCGTCCACGCTGCGCGCGGCCGGCGGCGAGGAGGTCTGACGGTGCGGTCGTCGAAGGGCCTCGCCGCCCTGCTCGTCGTGCTCGGCGGGCTGCTCGCGATCCTCGCGGGCGGCCGCACGTGGCTGTCGGTGACGCCGCTCGGGGCGACGGTGTCCGCCGTGAGCGGCGCGATCCCGGTCTCCGGCCGGGAGGCGGCTCCTGCCGGCTCGGCGCTCGGGCTCGTGGCCCTCGCGGGTGCCGTCGCGCTGCTCACGTCCGGGCTCGTCGTCCGCTACGTCGTCGCCGGGCTCCTCGCGCTCTGCGGGGCCGGCCTCGTCGCCGTCCCGCTCACCTCGGGGGCCGACGGCTTCGACGGTGCGGCGGCCGACGCCGTGGCCCGGGTCACCGGGGCCAGGATCACCAGCGGCGGCGGGTTCGCGGCCTCGACGACGGCCTGGCCCACGGTGTGCGCCGCGGCCGGGCTGCTCGTGCTCGCCGGGGCCGTCGTCGCGCTCGTCCGCGGCCGGCGCTGGGCCGGGCCGTCGCGGCGCTACGAGGTCCCCGCCGTCGTGGGGGCCGCGGGCGGCACTTCGGGCGGCACGGCGGGCACCGACGGGGGCACCGCTGCGGCGACCGCGCGGGACCGTGCCTACGACACCTGGGACGCCCTCTCGGACGGCTCCGACCCCACGGCGGACGACGCGCCGCGGCCGTGACACGTCACGCCCGCGGTGCGGCACCGCGCCCGGGCGACCTGGCACAATGGCCGCGACCCGGGAGGAGAACCATGACCGACAGCCAGGCAACCACGCCGGCGCACGACTACGAGCACGACCACGGGAACAGCGTGGCGGCATGGACCGGCGTCGCCCTCATCATGCTGGGCTTCCTCGTCTCCTCGATCGGCGTCGGCATCCTCAGCCTCTGGGTGAGCATCGCCGGCGGTGTCGTCGTCGTCATCGGCGCTGCCGCATGGAAGGTGCTGTCCTCCATGGGGTACGGCGCCGGCACCCACTGACGCCCACCGACGCACCCGCCGTGCAGCCGCTGACGCGAACGGTGAGCCGCACGTCACGACGCCTGCTCGCCCCCTGGGGGCTGGCAGGCGTCGTCGTCGCGGCGACGGTCGCGCTGCGGGTGCGGGACCCGCACGCCGGCGGCTGGGGGACCTGCCCCTTCCTCGCGCTCACGGGCCTGCCGTGCCCGGTCTGCGGCGGCCTGCGCGCCGTCAACGACCTCACCCACGGGGACGTCGTCGGGGCGCTCTCGAGCAACCTCCTCGTCGTCGCGATGCTCCCGGTCGCCGCCGTGTGGTGGGTGCGCTGGCTGCGTCGCTGCGCCGACGCCCCCGAGGGCACCGGTCCGGCGGCGGTGCTGCCGGCCCCGTCGCCGCGCCTGACGTGGGTGACCTTCGTCCTCGTCCTGGCCTTCGGCGTGGTCCGCTGGCTGCCGGCCGCTGCGTGGCTGGCCCCCTGACGTGGCGCTGATCGCTAGGCTGCGGCGCACCTGCGCACAGACACATCCACGAGAGGTCAGGACGTGACGAACGACCCCGGCACCACCGGTACCCCCGGCGAGGACCCGACGCCCGGTACCCCGCCGCCCCCCTCGCCGTACGGCGCGCCCGCGCCCTCCTACGGCTCGGACCCCCAGCCCCCGGCGTACGGCGCCCCGCCGCCGCCCCCGCCCTCCTACGGCTCGGAGCCGCCCGCGGCGCCCGGCGCGCCGCAGTACGGCGCGCCGCAGCAGCCCCCGCAGTACGGCACCCCCCAGCCGCCCCAGTACGGCGCCCCGCAGCGGCCGCAGTTCGGGGCGCCGCAGCGGC
>JACRAB010000138.1 GCA_016213575.1 Actinomycetota bacterium | reverse complement strand
GATCTTCATGCCGGGCAACGTCGACCCGCAGTACAGCCAGTGGATCGCGTTCTCCGGGACGTCCGTGACGCTGGACGGCGAGCAGCGCTACCTCGACTCGCACCTGTCGTACCAGCGGGCCTGCCTGCACGCGATCGACTCCCTGACGACGTTCGGGTACAGCCCGATCCAGGCGTACATGATCCTCGGCGCCGCACCGATCGAGGGCCGGCTGTCGGGGGTCGTCGACATCCCGAACTCGTGCTCGACGGTGTACATCCCGACGGCGATCTTCGACTTCCCGGTCGCGCCGTCGTCCGCCGGGCCGGTGCGGATCGACCCCGGCATGGGCGTGCCGATGTCGAGCTTCTGACGTCCCGCCCGCCGGGCGGCCCGAGGCCGTACCGCCCGGCGCACCCGGGCCCGACGCCGTCCACCGGCGCCGGGCCCGCGGTGCGTCCGGCGGTGTTCGCTCTGCCCTCAGAAGTGAGGGTGGTGCGCCCGGCCCGGTCCTTGCTCTGCCCTCAGGAGCGAGCCGGTCGTGAGCGGTGCCGTCGGCGCGCGGGCCGCCGGCTCGCTGGGATGGGAGCGCAGGCAGAAGCTCAGGTGAGGGTGACGTCGAGGACGCGCGGCGGGGCGCCGACGCCGCAGGCCTCGAAGAGGTCGCGCTGGGCGGGGGTCGGCTCGGACACGGCGGTCATCGAGCCGTGCGGGCCGGCGAGGGCGACGGCCGCGATCCGGCCGAGGTCGCCGCGGACGACGGCCCAGGGCAGGCCGGTGCGGTGCTCGACGGTCGCGACGAGGGACGCCGCGAGCCAGGCGACGACGCGGGTGCCGAAGGCGACGCGCTCGGCGGTGGAACGGAACGCCTCGAGCGCGGCGGGCGGGCGCGGGCGGCCCGGGCAGATCGCGCCGAGGCGCAGGTCGAGGTCGGTCGCGGCGACGAGCGCGGCGACGGCGGGGATCTCGCCGGGCGTCACCGACTCCAGCCCGGGGACGAGGACGCACCGCCGCACCCACTCGTGGAGCGACGTCACGGCGTCGGGCTCGACGGCGCGGACGGCGGTGCAGGCGAAGGCGACGCGTTCGGCGTCCGAGGTCCAGCGGCGGGGGTCGGCCCCCGCGGCCAAGGCGACGTCGACCCCGAGCGCCTTCCAGAGCCCGTCGAGGAGCCAGACCGCGCCCAGCGGGCGGACGTCGACGACGCGCAGCGCCCCGAACGCCCCGGCGGCGTGCGACTGCCCGCCCGCCGCCGGCGGCGCGGCGGGCGCCGCGGCCGGCTCGTCGTCGCCGGTCCACCGGCGGATCGACGCGACGAGGCGGCGCAGGCCGTCGAGGTCGAGATGCTCCTCGCGGCCGAGGTTGACGAGGACCTGCGCCTGGGTGACGCCGTTGACGCGCCGGTTGTGCGCGAGCTGGACGTAGCGCACGACGGTGCCGTCGCTGGCGCGCCTCGTCGTCGTCCGCAGGTACATAGAGACAAAAACATCATGGACCGGGCATCCGCGTCACTGGCCTGGCGGGCCGAAATCTGTCGGTCGACAGGTGCTGGCCTGTCGATCGACAGGCACCCGGGCCTCGTTCGCGGCCTGTGGATAACTCACGCACGGTCGGGCCGGTTCGTGCCACCCTGGGCCCATGAGCCAGCCGGACAACCTGAGGGTGGAGTTCGAGGCCTTCCGCGCCGAGACCCGGGAGTCGCTACGCGTCCTGGCCTCCATCAAGGAGGACGAGGACGCTGCACGACGCGGGTACACGAAGGCTCTCAACGCTCTGCGCGAGACCCAGATCGAGCACGGCCACCGGTTGGACGCACAGGGCGCCACACTCGTGTCGCTCGCGGGCACCGTCGGTGCTCTGGTCGTCGGCCAGGAGGAGCTCAGGGCCGACGTCGCAGAGCTCAAGACGGACGTGGCGGGCCTCAAGACCGACGTCGCGGAACTGAAGACCGACGTGGCGGGCCTCAAGACCGACGTCGCGGAACTGAAGACCGACGTGGCGGGCCTCAAGACCGACGTCGCGGGACTGAAGACCGACGTGAGCGATCTCAAGAGCGGTCAGGCAGCGATCCTGCGCATCCTCGAGGAGCGGCTGCCGGGCTGAGGACCTCAGCCGGCGACGGCGGCTTCCGACGGGGCGGTCGTCGAGCCGGGGGTCCGGTCGATGTCCGGCTCGAGGTAGATGACGCGGGCGATCGGGACCGCCGCCCGGACCCGCTTCTCGGCGGCGTCGATGGCCTCGGCGACGTCCTGCGCGCTGTCGGTCGCGCCGACGGCGATCTTCGCGGCGACGAGGAGCTCCTCGGGGCCGAGGTGCAGGGTCTTCATGTGGATGACCCGGGCGACGCCGGGGCCGACGAGGGCCTTCTCGATGGCCGTGACGTCGTCCTTCGTGGCCGCCTCGCCGATGAGCAGGGAGTTCATCTCGACGGCGAGGACGGCGGCGACCGAGACGAGCAGCAGGCCGATGAGCGCCGTCCCGACGGCGTCCCAGTGGCCGTCGTCCGTCGCGATCGTCAGACCGACGCCGAGGAGCGCGAAGACGAGGCCGAGGAGCGCGGCGAGGTCCTCGAGGAGGACGACGGGCAGCTCGGGCGACTTCGACGTCCGGACGAACTCGACCCAGGTCCGGCGCCCACGGGTGCGGTTGGACTCCGTGATCGCCGTCCGGAACGAGTACGACTCCAGGCCGATCGCGACGACGAGCACGCCGATCGCGATCCAGCCCTCGTTGCCCTCGAAGCCGTGCGGGTCCTCCCACTTGTGCCACGCCTCGTAGAGCGCGAAGAGGCCGCCGACGGAGAACAGCACGATCGACACGATGAACGCGTAGACGTACCGCTGCCGGCCGTACCCGAACGGGTGCTCCGGGGTCGCCTCCCGGGAGGCCCGCTTGCCGCCGACGAGGAGCAGCACCTGGTTGCCGGAGTCCGCGAGCGAGTGGATCGACTCGGCGAGCATCGAGCTGGACCGGGTGATGAGGAACGCGACGAACTTGGAGACCGCGATCCCCAGGTTCGCCAGCAGCGCGGCGATGATCGCCTTCGTTCCGCCCTCGGTGGACATGCGTGCTTCTCCTCAGACGTGGCGGGTGCGGGTGACGGCCGTCAGCGGGTGCGGTCGCGCAGGTCCGCGACGTGCGGGGACGTCAGGGGGTCCAGGCCCGACGCGAGCGCGAGGTAGACCGAGGCGAAGTCGGTGAGCGCGACGAGGTCGGCGAACCGCTCGATCGGGTGCCCTGGGTTCGCGGTCGCCTCGCTGACCTTGACGCCCGCCTCCTCGGCGGTGATCCGGACGGCGTCCGCGGTGCGGCTCGTCTCCAGCCACGCGCCGTCCGGCCGCTCGACGCTCGGCTCGGCGTCGCGCAGGAACAGCAGGCGCAGCCGCGGCCCGGTCGGGGCGTCGAACGGGTCGGCGAACAGGTCACCGGGCTTGGCGGCGAACGGGCCGCCGAAGGTCGCGACGACGTCGCCCGCGTCGTCCGGGAGCGCACCGCGCATCGCGGGCACGCGCGCCGTCCGGGCGAGCATCGCGACCGCGCGGCTCGCGGCGACCCCGGTGACGTCGCCGTCGCCGAGGACGACGGGCACGCAGTCCGCGAGGTCGAGGGCGAGGCTCTTCGCCGGGTTGACGAAGGCGTCGGACGACGGCCGGAAGGTCGTGGCGTGCTCGTCGAGCCGGTCGGCGACCCGGGCGAGCAGCGTCGGCGAGACGTCGGTGAGCCCGATCGCGTGCCCCGCGGCGAGCACCGGGGTGAGCAGCGACCACAGCGCCATCCGGGACGCCCGGCCGGCGGTCGTCGCGGCCGGCGGGACCGGCACGTGGACGCCGTTCGTGCGGATCGCGACCTCGGCGAGCGGCGAGCCCGCCGTGCCGACGGTGAGCAGCCGGGCACCGCGACGGGCCGCCTCGGCGGCCAGCCCCAGCGGGCCGGGCGCGCGGCCGGACATAGACACCGCGACGACGAGGTCGAGCGGGCCGACCCAGCCCGGCAGCGGCATGCCGCGCCGCACCGAGACCTGCACCGGCGAGCCGCTGCCGGCGAGCATCGTCAGGACGTCGCCGACGACGGCGGAGCCACCGAGGCTCGCGACGACGACCGCCCGCGGGCGGCCGTCCCGCGTCAACCGGTCGACGCCGGCCTCCTCGGCGGCACGTACCGCCGCGCGCACCTGGGCGCCGGCGCTCGCGAGCGCGCGCAGCGACCCGGACGGGTCGGCCTGGGCCAGGGCGTCGGGGTCGTCGAGGAGCTGCTCGTCCAGTGCCACGGGTGCCACCTCAGGAGAAGGAGCGGGCCTCGTCGACGAGCAGCACCGGGATGCCGTCGTCGACGCGGTAGGCCAGGGAGCACGCCGTGCACTGCAGCTCGGGCGTGCCCTCCGGGCCGGAGCCGTCGCGCAGGACCCCGCTGCAGGCGGGGCAGCGCAGGATCTCGCGCAGCCAGGGTTCGATCGTGCTCACGGGGACATCCTGTCGTATGCGACCGCGCGGCGCGCCCAGGGGCCGCACGCGGCGGCGTGCCGTCGGCCACGCCGGGCCCGGAGCGGGCGCCGGGCGGCCGGGAACGGACCTCGGGCCTCAGCCCTGCCGGACGATCCCGAGCACCTCGTCGCGCAGCGCGGCCATCGTCGGGGTGTCGGCGGCCTCGGCGTTGAGCCGCAGCAGCGGCTCGGTGTTGCTCGGGCGCAGGTTGAACCACCACATCGGGGCCCCGGCGTGGGTCACCGTGAGCCCGTCGAGCCGGTCGACCTCGACGCCGTCCCGGGCGCCGAACGCCGCCTCGACCCGGGCCGCGGCGGCGACCACGTCGTCCACCCGGGAGTTGATCTCCCCGCTGGAGACGTAGCGCTCGTAGTCGGCGCCGAGCACGGACAGCGGCCCGTCCTGCTCGCCGAGCGCGGCGAGCACGTGCATCGCCGCGAGCATGCCGGTGTCGGCGAACCAGAAGTCGCGTAAGTAGTAGTGCGCCGAGTGCTCGCCGCCGAAGACGGCGTCGGCCGTGGCCATCTCGGCCTTGATGAACGAGTGGCCGACCCTGGTGCGGACGCCCTTGCCGCCCGACTCGGCGATGATCTCCGGCACGGCGTGCGAGGTGATGAGGTTGTAGATGACCGTGGCCTCGCGGCCGGCGGCGCGCTCCTTGCCGATCTCGCGGCGGGCGACGAGGGCGGTGACGGCGCTCGGGCTGACCGGGGCACCCAGCTCGTCGATGACGAAGCAGCGGTCGGCGTCCCCGTCGAAGGCCAGGCCGACGTCCGCCCCGACCTCGACGACCTTGGCCTGCAGGTCGCGCAGGTTCGCCGGCTCGAGCGGGTTCGCCTCGTGGTTGGGGAAGGTGCCGTCGAGCTCGAAGTACAGCGGGACGATCTCCAGCGGCAGCGCCGGCAGCCCGGCGGCGTCACCGAGGACGGCGGGCGTCGTCAGCCCGCCCATCCCGTTGCCGGCGTCGACGACGACCTTGAGCGGGCGGCTGCCCGAGAGGTCGACGAGCCCGCGCAGGTGCTCGGCGTAGCCGCGGAGCATGTCCGCCTCGTGGACGGCGCCCGGCGTGCGGGCGGCGGCCCCGGCGGCGGCGGCGCGGGCGGCGTCCGGGTCGTTGAGCAGGGCCTCGGCCCGCTCCCGGACGGCGCGCAGGCCGGTGTCCTGGCTGACCGGCCGGGCACCCGCGCGGCACAGCTTGATGCCGTTGTAGGCGGCCGGGTTGTGGCTGGCGGTGAACATGGCGCCGGGGGCACCGAGCGCCCCGCTGGCGTAGTAGAGCCCGTCGGTGCTCGCGAGCCCGATGAGCGTCACGTCGACGCCGCAGCTCGCCAGGCCGTCGGCGAAGGCCCGCGACAGCTCCGGCGACGAGGGCCGCATGTCGTGCCCGACGACGGCCTTCGGGCTCCCCCCGGTCGTCTCGGCGAGGACGACGACCTCGGCGAAGGCGACCCCCAGGGCCCGGGTCACCTCGGCGTCGAGATCCGGGCCCACGAGGCCCCTGACGTCATAGGCCTTGACGACGTTCTCCAGGCTGCGCACGCGGCGAGCCTATCGACGCGTCGCCGTCACGCCGTCCGGAAGGCGCGGACTGTGACGCCTGTGACGACGTCAGCTCTTGCGGGTGCGCTCGATGACGGTGTCGACGGAGAGCTCGCCGCCGCCGTTCTCCCACGTGCGGTGCTCGCAGCGGTGGCAGGAGGTGAACTCGACCGGGGTGCCGTCGGTGAGGCTCATCGACAGCCGCGTCACGTGCGGGCTGCCGCAGCCGCGGCAGGCGGCGGTGACCCGGTGGTCGCGCTGGGTCAGGCTGCCCAGGGGCGCCTCGATGACCTGCGTGCGACCGCGACGGCGGATCCGCGGGGCGGTGTCGAGAGCGGTGCGCGGGCTGGGGATCCGAGGGGGTGCGGCCACGGGGAGGTCCTCCGGTCACGGGTGGTGCACGTTGCGCGAGGCCGCCCGCCCGGGGCGGCTCTCGTCGTCCGACGAGTTCTTCTCGGCATCACCCGTCCGGAGGTTTAGCGGGCCGCGTGTCGCCCCGCGCCGGGCGTGTCGGGTGACGGCGTTCGGCCGGGTGGCTGACGGGCGGGCCGCTGTGACGTCACGCGACGGAGCCACCCGTCCGGCGGCGTGACCCGGACGGCACGCGTGCGCCCGGGTGACGCGGCAGGGCCCCGGTCACGCTCCGGGACGGGGCGGGGTGACGGCGGGGGGACGGGTGCGGCGGACGTCAGCGCGCGGGGTCGCGGAGCACCCGCAGGTGCCCGCGGCGGCCGACCTCGAGCGCCGCCGACTCGCCGCGGCCGACGGCCGGGTCGGCCTCGGGGCGCGGCCTCGCGGCTTCACGGACGGCGTCCGCGAGGGCGACGAGGTCGTCGTGCGACGGGCCGGCGGTCTCGTGCTCGGGGGCGAGCCGGACGACCTCCCAGCCGCGCGGGGCGGTGAGCCGGTCCGCGTGGTCGGCGCACAGGTCGTAGCAGTGCGGCTCGGCATAGGTCGCGAGCGGGCCGAGGACGGCGGTGGAGTCGGAGTAGACGTACGTCAGCGTCGCCACAGCCGGACGGCCGCAAGCCGTCTTCGAACAGCGCCGCACTCCAGCCACGGCGTGAGGTTACCCCGCTGCGCACCGGCGCCGTCCACGAAACGCCGTCCCTCGTCGTCCGGTCGCCGTCCGGTGCGTCGCCCGGCGTCCGGTGCGGTGCCGGGCCGGCGGCTGCGTACGCTGGCGGCATGCCGCGCAGGCCCACTCCCCCGACGGGACCGCTCGCCCCCCGGGCGACCCTCCCGTCGGCGTGGCCGGCCCCCCGCGGCCGCCGCCGGGACCGGCACGGCCGCGGCGTCCGGGGGCCGCTCGTGCCGCCGGACCTGCCCGCCTGGCGGACCCGCGCGGAGATCTTCGACGACCACGTCCTGGACTCCGTGGAACGCCTCGAACGGCGCTGGGCGACCGAGCTCGAGGGCGTCGAGTTCGCCGTCGAGGACGTCCCGCCGAGCGACCCGGCTCCGTGGGAGCACGGCGAGGTCCCGCTCGGACGATTCTTCCCCTCCCAGGGGGCGCTGGCGCCGCGCGTCGTCGTCTACCGGCGCCCGGTCGAGACCCGGGCCCCGGACGGTCGCGACGTCGCCGCGCTCGTCCACGAGGTCGTCGTCGAGCAGGTCGCGCACCTGCTCGACCTCACGCCGGAGCAGGTCGACCCGCGGTACGGCGAGGACCTCGGGGACTGATCCCGGACCGACCCCCTTCGGACCGGGCTACCGCAGGCCGGTCCGGTCGTCCTCGACGACGGTGCGGGCGTCCTCCGGGGCGACGATCCCGCCGGTGCGGACGGCGGCGGCGGCCACGAGCGGGCCGGTGCGGTCCGAGGCGGTGAGCACGATCGCCGGGTACACGGCCCCGCTCAGGGTGCGGAAGACCGCGCCGCCGACCTCCGCCGGGATCTCCACCGTGGCCGTCGTGCCGGCAGCGAGGTCGACCGTGCGGGCCTCCAGCGGGGAGCCGTCGCGGGCGACCGGGACGACGACGACCCGGGCGGCGTCGACCGCGCCGAGCGCGAGCCGGGTCGTCACCCCGGCGCCCTCCGGGGTGGAGACCGCCGAGGTCCCGTCGACGGCGGACGCCGACGCCACCCAGGCGAGGTCGCCGGTGGCGACGTCGCCGGGCAGGACGTCGGGGACGCCGTCCGCACCGCCCGAGGTACTGCCCTCCGCCGACGCCCGGCCGAGCAGGCCGGCGGCGACGACGGGCACGTCGGCCTCGACGACGGCCGTGTAGAGCCCTGCCTTGACCCCCGTCACGGGCAGGTCGGCGACGGTGCCGGCGGGCACGGTCCGGACGGCGCGCGGCAGCTCGACCGGGCCGTCGGGGCCGAGCAGCCGGACCCGGACGATGGCGTCCGACGTGCCGGGGACGGCGACCCGGACGGCGACCGCACCGGGCGCCGTCGGGTCCTCGGGGAGGTCCTTCGCCTGGTCCGCGGCGACGTCGATGCCCGGCACGACCTGGCGCTTCGAGGGCGCCCGGGAGCCGGTGACGCCGTCCGTGCCGCCCGGGGACAGCCCGCGGACGACCTCGTCGTGGAGCGTGGCCGCGACCCGGCCGCTGCGGGTCGTCACGTGGACGGCGAGCGCGTCCAGGCCGGGGGCGACGGCGTCGAGGAGCACGCTCACCTGACCGCCCGCGGGGACGACCAGCTCCTGGGTCGACGGCGTGGGGACCCGGCCGTCGGGGCCGAGGACAGCGATGCCGACGACGGCCGGCGCGGGGGCCGGGTTCGCGAGCAGCAGCCGGGCGCGGCGACCGTCCTGGGTGCCGCCGCCGACGAGCCACGACGACGTCGAGGCCACGCCGCAGGACACGGCGGACAGGCCCCGCAGGTCACCGCTCGAGGCGAGCGTCACCTGGGTCGCGGCGACGACGGGCGCGGAGCCGGCGGCGCGGTCGGCGTCCACCCGCAGCGGGAGCGCGGCGGCGGCCTTCGTCGTCGCGAGGGCGACCGTGCGGCGGACGACGCCCGCACCCTTCGCCGCGGTGAACCGGGTTCCGGCGGCCGTCCCGTCGGCGTCCGCCGTGTCGTCCGAGGCGCGGGTCATCGTCGAGAGCCGGGCCGAGGCCGTACCGCCCACGGAGACCGCGCCGTCGGCGCCGACGAGACCGGCCGGGACGACGAGCGCACCGACGACGGTCGGCCCCGGCACGGCGACGGCGCGGCCGCCCTCGGGGGCCTGCAGCGGTTCGGGCCCGGGGCAGACCGGGACGGCGGAGGACGCCGTGACGGGCAGGACCTGCGCCGCCGGGGCGGGCGTGGTCGCCGGCTCCCAGCGCTGGACGGCCTCGAGCGCGGCGGCGCCCAGACCGACGACGGCGACGAGCGCGAGGACCCGCGGGACGGCCCGCAGCGCCCCGCGGCGGGTCGCCGGGCGCGTCGGTGTGCGGGGCGCGCGCGGCACCGGCACCTGCCGGGCCGCAGGGGACGCGTCGGCAGTGTCGGTGTCGGCGTCGGGGCCGGTGTCGGTGTCGGTGCTGTGGTCGGTGTCGGTCGCCTCGGGCAGGGCGTCGGCGGACGACGAGGCGTCGGTGGCGCCGGCCGTGCTGTCGGGACTGTCGGTGGGCGCGGCGTCGACGGGGGCCGTCATCGGACCTCCTGCCGGTCGTCGTCGGGGCTGGTGGTCGGGTCGGCATCGGCCGGGTCGGCACCGGCCGGGTCGGCACCGGCCGGGTCGGCATCGGTCGGGTCCGTGCCCTCGAGCGCCTCGGCGTCGGGGGCGCCGCCCGGGCTCTCGTCCGGGCTCTCGTCGGCGACCGCGTCGGGCTCGTCGGCGCCCCGCCCGGGCCGGCGGCGGAAGAGCCGCCGCCGCGGCACCGGCGTCATCGGCCAGGCCTGCTCGTCCGGCCCGGCGTCCGGTGCGGCCTCCGGGTGCTCGGCGTCGAAGACCTGCGGGGACGGCGCGACCGGGGTCGGCGGGGTGACGACACCGCGCGGGACCGGCCGGCTCGGCCGGGCCGGGGCGACCGCGACCCGGCGGCGGACCCGCGGCAGCGGCAGCGCGACGAGCACGGCGAGCACGAGGAGCGCGAGCCGGGAGCCGTCGGTGGAGCCGTCGAGCCCGGTGTCGTACCGGACGACGAGCCGGCCCCCGCGCTGCGGCAGGACGAAGCCCTGGGCCCAGCCGTCGACGGTCGTCGCCGCGATCGGGCGGCCGTCGACGCTCGCGGCCCAGCCCGCGTCCCGGCGCTCGGCGAGCACGAGGAGACGCCCCGGCGGTCCGGGCTCGAGCGTGGTGCCGCCCGGGGCGCCGGTGGACGCGACGGCCGCGAGGGT
>JACRAB010000137.1 GCA_016213575.1 Actinomycetota bacterium | reverse complement strand
GTGGCCCGGCCGTCGCCGTCGAGGGCGCCGAGGCCGTGCAGGGTCGCCTCGGCGACGTCGAGGGCCGCGGCCGGCGGGGCGTCGACGAGCGCGAGCCCGCGGCCGCGCGGGGCGCCCCAGCAGGCCAGCCGGAGCGCGAACGCCGTGAGGTCGGCCGTCGCGACCTCGGGTTCCGGCTGGGCGGCGAGCCGCTCGTGCTCGCCCTGGGGCCAGCAGCGGTAGACGGTGCCGGGCGCCTCCCGGCCGGCCCGGCCGGCGCGCTGGGTCGCCCCGGCCCGCGAGACCCGCACCGTGACGAGGGCGTCGAGCCCGCGCCCGAGGTCGGTCCGCGGCACCCGGGCCAGCCCGGCGTCGACGACGACCCGGACCCCGGGCACGGTGACGCTGCTCTCCGCGACCGCTGTCGCGAGCACGACGCGGCGCCGTCCGGGCGTCGGGCGCAGCGCGGCGTCCTGGACGTCCCCGCGCAGCCGGCCGTGCAGCGGGACGACGTCGAGCGGGGCGCCGCCCGGGTCGGTCGCACCCGCGAGCCGGCCGGTCAGGCCGCCGATCTCGCCGGCTCCGGGGAGGAAGACGAGGACGTCGCCGGCCTGCTCGGCGAGGGCACGGCGGACGACGGACGCGACGTGGTCGAGCAGGCGCGGGTCCACCCGCAGGCCGTGCGGCGGCGCGATCCCGGTGGGCGGCGGGCACCAGCGGGGCTCGACGGGGAACAGGACACCGTCCGCCTCGACGACGGGCGCCGCCCCGGCCGGCAGGCCGTCGTCCGGGGCGTCGTCCGGGCCGTCGTCCGGACCGCCGGGCGCGGCCCCGTCCCGGCCGAGCGCCGCCGCGACCCGCTCGGCGTCCGCGGTCGCCGACGTCGCGAGCAGCCGCAGGTCCGGTCGCAGCGCCGCCCGGACGTCCACGCAGAACGCGAGCGCGAGGTCGGTGTCGAGGTGCCGTTCGTGCACCTCGTCGAGCATGACGACACCGACCGCGGCCAGCTCCGGGTCCGCGAGCAGCCGCTGGACGAGCAGCCCGGTGGTGACGACCTCGACCCGGGTGCGGGCCGACGTCCGGGACTCCCCGCGCACCGTGAACCCGACGAGCCCGCCGACCTGGTCGCCGACGAGGTCCGACATCCGCCGGGCCGCGGCGCGCGCGGCGAGCCGGCGCGGCTCGGCCACGAGCACCCGGACGGGTGAGGTGCCCGCGGGCGGCCCGTCGTCCGGCGCGTCGAGCAGCCCGGCGAGCGCGAGCGGCACGAGCGTCGTCTTGCCGGTCCCCGGCGGCGCGACGAGCACAGCGGTCCCCGCAGCGTCGAGCGCGGCGAGGACGGCCGGCAGGACGGCGCGCAGCGGCAGGTCCGTCCCGGGTCTCACGCCCGCCAGTGTGCCCTGCGCCCGGGACCTGCCCGCCGGTCCTGCGCGCGGGTGCGGCCCGCGGGACGGCTCGTTAGCGTGACGGCATGCCCGAGCCCTCCGCTGCGTTGGCCCTGTCGTGACCGAGCCCGACCAGGCGCCCGAGCCGGAGCGCCGCCCCGTCATCCTCACCGTCGACGACGACCCCTCCGTCTCCCGTGCCGTCGCGCGGGACCTGCGCCGCCGGTACGGCGACCGGCACCGGGTGGTGCGCGCGTCGTCCGGGGCCGAGGCCCTCGACGCGCTCAAGGAGCTCAAGCTGCGCGGCGAGCCGGTCGCCGTCCTGCTCGCCGACTACCGGATGCCGCAGATGAACGGCATCGAGTTCCTCGAGGCGGCGATGGACCTGTTCCCGCGGGCCCGCCGCGCGCTGCTCACGGCCTACGCCGACACCGACGCCGCGATCCGGGCGATCAACGACGTGGACGTCGACCACTACCTGCTCAAGCCGTGGTCCCCGCCGGAGGAGAAGCTCTACCCCGTCATCGACACGCTGCTCGAGCTGTGGGCGGCGAGCGGCGAGGCGGCCGTGACGGTGACGAAGGTCGTCGGGCACCGGTTCTCCCGGCCGAGCTTCGAGGTGCGGGACTTCCTCGCGCGCAACGCCGTCCCGTACCGCTGGTACGCCGCCGACGAGCCGGACGGCGCGCGGCTGCTCGCGGCGAGCGACTCGACGCCGCGCGACGTCCCGGTCGTCGTGACCTCCGACGGCACGGTGCTGCGGTCGCCGTCCCTCGCCGACCTCGCGACGAGCGTCGGCCTGTCGACCGTGCCGACCGAGGACTTCTACGACGTCCTCATCGTCGGAGCCGGCCCGGCCGGCCTCGGCGCCGCGGTGTACGGCGCGTCCGAGGGCCTGCGCACGGTGCTCGTCGAGCGCCAGGCCGCCGGCGGCCAGGCCGGGCAGAGCTCGCGGATCGAGAACTACCTCGGCTTCCCCGACGGGGTCTCCGGCGGGCAGCTCACCGACCGGGCCCGCCGGCAGGCGGTGAAGTTCGGTGCGGAGGTGCTCACGGCGCGCACGGCCGTCGGCATCGACGCGACCGGGCCCCGCCGCGTCGTCCGGTTCGAGGACGGCACGCACATCGCCGCGCACACGGTGATCCTCGCGACCGGCGTCGCGTACCGGCAGCTCGACGCGGACGGCGCCGAGCGCTTCGTCGGCAGCGGCGTCTACTACGGCTCGACGGCCACCGAGGCCGCGACGTGCGCGGGGGAGCACGTCGTCGTCGTGGGCGGGGCGAACTCGGCCGGGCAGGCCGCGGTCTTCCTCGCCCGGCACGCCGCGCGGGTGACCCTCGTGGTCCGCGGTCGCGACCTGGAACGCTCGATGTCGCACTACCTCGTCGAGCAGGTACGGGCCGTGCCGAACATCGACGTCCGGCTGTGCACCCGGGTCGCCGCGCTCGACGGCGAGGACCACCTCGAGCAGGTCACGCTCGCCGACGACGCGACGAGCACCACGACGACGGTGCGGACCGGGCACGTCTTCGTGTTCATCGGTGCGTCGCCGATGACCGGCTGGCTGCCCGACGCCGTGCACCGCGACGACGCCGGCTTCGTGCTCACCGGCCCCGACCTCGTCCGGGACGGTGCACCGCCGCCGGGCTGGTCGGCGGACCGCGACCCGTACCTGCTCGAGTCGAGCGTGCCCGGGGTGTTCGTCGCCGGCGACGTCCGGTCGCAGTCGGTGAAGCGGGTGGCGTCCGCGGTCGGCGAGGGGGCCCTCGCGGTGACCCTCGTGCACCGGTACCTGGAGGGGCGGTGACCGCGTGACGGTCGACGGGACGACGGCGGAGGGCGGCCCGGAGCGGGTCGGCCCCGACGTGCTGCGCACACTGTTCCTCTTCGAGTCGCTCGACGACGACAAGCTCGGCTGGCTCGCGGCGCACGGCCGGGTCGAGCGCCGTGCCGCGGGGGAGGCCGTCTACACGCAGGGCGACCCTGCGACGTGCTTCTTCGTGCTGCTCGAGGGCACGGTCGTCATGCGGCGCCGGGTCGAGGACCACGAGATGGAGATCATCCGGACGAGCCAGCGCGGCGTGTACGCGGGCGCGACCCAGGCGTACGTCCGGACGCCGGAACCGTTGCCGTACAGCGCCTCCATGGAGGCGGTCACCGATGCGGCCCTGCTCGCGCTCGACGCCGACGAGTTCGCCGTCGAGATCCGCACGTGGTTCCCGATGGCGATGCACCTGCTCGAAGGACTGTTCGTCGGGATGCGCTCGAGCAACGAGATGGTCGCCCAGCGGGAGCGGCTGCTCTCCCTCGGCCGGCTCACCGCGGGGCTCACGCACGAGCTGAACAACCCGGCGGCCGCCGCCGTCCGGGCGACCGCGACGCTGCGGGAGCGGTTCGCCGCGATGCGGCACAAGCTCGCGAGCCTCGCCGACGGCAAGCTCGACGCGGACACGCTGATCCGGCTCACCGACGTCCAGGAGGAGGCCGTGGCCCGGCTGGCGTCGGCGCCCGAGCTGTCGCCGCTCGAGACGAGCGACGCCGAGGACGAGCTCACGGACTGGCTCGACGAGCACGAGGTCGCCAACGGCTGGGAGCTCGCGGCGACCCTCGTCGCCGCCGGGCTCGACACCGGCTGGCTCGACCGGGTGGCGGCCGCGGTGCCACGCACGCACCTCGGCGGCGGGCTGCGCTGGGTGACGTACACCCTCGAGACGGAGATGCTCCTCAACGAGATCGACGACACGACCGGGCGGATCTCGACGCTCGTCGGGGCGGCGAAGCAGTACTCCCAGATGGACCGGGCGCCGCGCCAGGACGTCGACGTCCACAAGGGGCTGAAGTCGACCCTCGTCATGCTGGGCGCCAAGCTGCGCCCCGGCGTGAGCGTCGTCAAGGACCTCGACCGGACGCTGCCCCGGATCCCCGCCTACCCCGGCGAGCTCAACCAGGTCTGGACGAACCTCGTCGAGAACGCCGTCCAGGCGATGGGCGGCCGGGGCACGCTCACGGTGCGCACCGCGCGGGACGGCGAGCATGTGCTCGTCGAGATCGGCGACACCGGACCGGGCGTGCCCGCGGAGCTGCGGTCCAAGATCTTCGAACCGTTCTTCACGACGAAGCCGGTCGGCGAGGGGACCGGGCTCGGGCTCGACATCTCCTACCGGATCGTCGTCCAGCGGCACCGCGGCGACCTGCGCGTCGAGTCGGTGCCGGGGGACACCCGCTTCCAGGTCCGCCTCCCCCTCCACGACACCTGACCCGGCCCCCCGCCCCGAGCTACCAGCGCGTATGACCCAGCTATCGGGTCATACGCGCCAGCAATTCCGAGGGGGTGGGTCAGGGGGTGTAGGGGGCGGGGACGTCGAGCACCCAGGTGACGCCGAAGCGGTCGGTGACCATGCCGTAGAGCAGCGCCCAGGCCGCCGGCGCCAGCGGCGCCCTGACCGTCGCGTCCGTGCAGAGGCCGTCCCAGTAGCGGCGGACCTCGTCCTCGTCCCGGCCCCGGACGGACACGAACACCGGGTCGACGCCGGCGTCGTGGTCCCGGGAGGCGGGCACGTCGTAGGCCATGACGTGGAAGCCGCCCTCGGAGCGGACCTCGCCCCACATGACCTGGTCGGCCTCGTCGGGGCGCTGGACGGCGTGCGCGTCGGCGTAGGTGACGGCGAGCAGGTGGCCGCCGAAGACCGAGCGGTAGAACTCCAGCGCCTCACGGGCCCGGCCGCGGAAGTTCAGGTGGACGGCGGTGGTGACACTCATGATCGGGTCCCTCGTCTCGTGGTGCGTCGGACCGCCCAGGTGAGCGGTGTCGCCCGACCATGTCAGGGGTAGCGGTCAGGTTCTGGCCTCTTCTTGCGGGACACTGGCTCCCATGAGCGGAACGTCGCAGCGGCTGCTCGCCCTGCTGTCGCTGCTCCAGGCACGGCGCGACTGGCCCGGGCAGGTCCTCGCCCAGCGCCTGGACGTCAGCCCTCGCACGGTGCGACGCGACGTCGACCGGCTCCGCGACCTCGGCTATCCCATCGTGGCGGCGAAGGGTCCGGACGGGGGCTACCGGCTCGACGCCGGCGCCCACCTCCCGCCGCTGCTGTTCGACGACGAGCAGGCGGTCGCGCTGGCCCTGGCCCTGCAGGCGGCCGCCGTCACCGGCGCCGGGGTCGGCGAGGCAGCGGCGCGGGCACTGGCCACCGTGCGCCAGGTGATGCCCGCACGGCTCCGGGTGCGCATCGACGCCGTGCAGGTCACGGCGCTGCGGGGCGGCGACGGCGGGACGGCGGACGCCGAGCCCGGAGTGCTCGTGGCCCTGACCGAGGCGGTCCGGGCCCGACGGGTCCTGCGCATGGACTACACGACCGCGAGCGGTGGCCCCGGCACGGGCACGCCGGCGCCGCGCAGGGTCGAGCCGCACCACGTCGTCACCCGCCAGGGTCGCTGGTACCTGCTCGCCTGGGACCTCGACCGGGACGACTGGCGCACCTTCCGGGCGGACCGGATCACACCGCGGAGCCCGGCCGGCGCCCGGTTCGAGCCGCGGTTGGTGCCGGGCGGTGACGTCGCGGCGTTCGTGGCGGCGCTCTTCAAGGGCTCGCGCACGGGCGACGCCTCGTGGCTGTGCTGCGGGCGCGTCGTCCTCGCCGCCCCCGCGTCGGCCGTCGTGCCCTACGTGGGTGACGGCACCGTCGAGGTGCTCGGCCCGGACCGGTGCCTCCTCACGGCGGGGTCGTGGTCCTGGGCCGGGCTCGCCGCCTCGGTCGCCCGCTTCGACGTCGACTTCGAGGTCGTCGACCCGCCCGAGCTCCGGGACGCCGTCGTGGCCCTGGCGCGCCGCTGCTCGGCCGCCGTGGACTGATCCGGGCGTGGCCGCATCCGGCACCTACGTCCCTCACAGCCCTGCCACAGGCTCGCCGCCGACGGTGAGGTCACGAACCTGAGCCGGTGCACCGAGGCACCGGCCGTCGAACGGAGGACCACAGTCGTGACTCTCACCAAGGTCGGCCGGGCCGCAGCGATCACCGCTGCGGCGGGCGCCCTCGTCATCGGCGGCGCCGCCCTCGCCGCCAACGCGGCGACCGGCACGCCGTCGCCCGGCACCAGCACCGCGACGTCCGGCCCCCAGGACGGCAAGGGCGGCCCGGCGGGCGGCCACAGCCACACCCCGGTGACCGGCGACGAGCTCACCAAGGTCACCGCCGCGGTCACGGCGAAGGACTCCGCCGTCACGGTGACGTCCGTGACGAAGGACGAGGACGGCTCCTACGACGTCTTCGGCACCAAGGCCGGCGCCCCGATCGGCTTCGACGTGAGCAAGGACCTCGCGACCGTCACGGAGCGCCAGGGCGGGCGTGGCGGCAGGGGCGGCCCGATGGGCGGTAACCACACCCCGGTCACCGGCGACGAGCTCGCCAAGGTCACGGCCGCGGTCAAGGCCAAGGACTCCGCCGTCACGGTGACGTCGGTGATGAAGGACGAGGACGGCTCCTACGACGTCTTCGGCACCAAGGCCGGCAACCGGATCGCCTTCGAGGTCAGCAAGGACCTCGCGACCGTCACCGAGCGGCAGGGCGGCCCCGGCGGGCACGGTGGCAAGAACGGCCCGCTGGGCGGCAACCACACCCCGGTCACCGGCGAGGAGCTCACCTAGGTCACCGCGGCCGTCAAGGCGAAGGACTCCGCGGTCACCGTGACGTCGGTCATGAAGGACGAGGACGGCTCCTACGACGTCTTCGGCACCAAGGCCGGCAACCGGATCGCCTTCGAGGTCAGCAAGGACCTCGCGACCGTCACCGAGCGCACCCGCCCGGCCGGCGGCCGCGGCCCGGGCGCCCCGGACGGCCAGGCACCGTCCGGCGGGACGCAGGGGTCGACGCCCACCCCGAGCAGCGCGAGCGCCTGACGTCGTCCCGGCGCGCACACCGCACCACGCCCCGACGGGCCGGGTCCTCACGGGCCCGGCCCGTCGGCGTCGGGCGCCGTCTACAGTTCCCGCGTGAGCGGCGCAGCGAGCGACCCCGACGAGACCCGCGGCTGCTGGGACGCCCTCGCGGCCACGTCGGCGGTCTACTACGGCGGGGTCGGCGGCGGGGTCAGCGCCCGCGGGGAGCGCTGGTTCGCCGCCGTCTCCGGGCTGGACCACTGCGAGCTCAACGTCTGCGGGCTGCTCCCCGGCGCGGACGCGGACGACGTCCACGCGGTCCTGCGCCACCTGCCGGGCGACCTGCCGGGCATCGTGTTCGTGTCCGAGCACGCGGCGCCCGCGGCCCGGACGCTGCTCGTGCACCACGGGTTCGACCTCGGGGTCGAGGTCGAGCCGCTCATGGTGCTGCCCCGGCCGCCGCAGCCGCGCCCCGGACCGTTCACCGTCGATGCGCTGGACGAGGCCGAGGTGATCGCGCACGCGGTGCCGCTCATGGCCGAGGCGCACCACGTGCCCGCCGGTCTCGTCGAACGCAACGTCCGTGCCGCTCTCGCCTCGGGCGCCGCGCAGGCGTGGGCGGCCCGCGACGGCGACGAGGCGCTGAGTGTCGTGTGGATCGTCCGGGCCGGTGACGCCCTGGCGGTGAAGGAGATGATGACGCCACCGCGCCACCAGCGCCGCGGCGCGGGTTCCGCCGTGCTGACGACCGCGCTCGCCCGGTCCTGGGACGAGGGCGTCCGCAGGGCCGTGCTGCTGTCGAGCGTCAACGGCACCCGGCTCTACGGCTCGACCGGCTTCGCGGTGGCCGACCGCTCGACGACCGCCTTCCGCGGTGCCGAACCAGGTCTGCTCGAGGCGCTCGGCCAGTCGGCGACCTGACGGTCCCTGCGGCCGGACACCGAGAAGCCCCCCGAACACCGAGAAGCCCCCGACCCGGCCTGCGGGTCAGGGGCTTCTCCCTGCTGTGTCCGAGGGGGGACTTGAACCCCCATGCCCGTTAGGGCACTAGCACCTCAAGCTAGCGCGTCTGCCAATTCCGCCACCCGGACGAGTGGTCCCCGACACCCGTGGGTGCCGCGGCGGAGACAAAGTTAGCACGTCCCCGAGGGCACTCCGCACGCACATACCCGCGCCCCGCGGGACGCCTGCGACCCGGCCCGCGAGACACCCGCGTGGCCGTCCGGAAACCTCCGGAACATCCGGAAACACCGGGCGGGTAGCGTGGCCGCTGGCCGGGTCGTGACCGGCCCGACGCCGTCCGAGGAGGTCCCGTGAGCGAGCAGAGCAGCGCCGTCCCCGAGCACGGGGTCGTCCCGGCGGCCGAGGACGAGGTCGTCGACATCTGCCGCGACCTCATCCGGATCGACACGTCGAACTACGGCGACGGGTCCGGCCCGGGGGAGCGCAAGGCCGCCGAGCACGTGGCCGCGCTGCTCGAGGAGGTCGGGCTCACGACCGAGATCGTCGAGTCCGCACCGGGGCGGGCCAGCGTCGTCACCCGCATCACCGGGGCCGACCCGGCCCGGCCCGCGCTCGTCGTCCACGGGCACACCGACGTCGTCCCGGCGCGCGCCGAGGACTGGCGGGTCGACCCGTTCGCCGCCGAGGTCGAGGACGGCTGCGTCTGGGGTCGCGGCGCCGTCGACATGAAGGACATGGACGCGATGATCCTCGCGTCCGTCCGCGAGCTGGTCCGCTCCGGCCGCAAGCCCCCGCGCGACCTCGTCGTCGCGTTCTTCGCCGACGAGGAGGCGGGCGGGACGTACGGCGCCCGCTACCTCGTCGACCACCGCCCCGACCTCTTCGAGGGCGCGACCGAGGCGGTCAGCGAGGTCGGCGGCTTCTCGACGACGATCGCCGGCCGGCGCGCGTACCTGCTCCAGACCGCGGAGAAGGGCCTGCTCTGGCTGCGGCTCGTCGCGCACGGCCGGGCCGGGCACGGCTCGCAGGTGAACACCGACAACGCGGTGACCCGGCTCTGCGAGGCGGTCGCCCGGATCGGCGCGCACCCGTGGCCGCTCGACATCACCCCGACCGTCCGGTCGTTCCTCGACGGCGTCGAGGAGATCACCGGGACCCCGCTGCCGGCCGACGACCCGGACGCGCTCGTCGCCGTCCTCGGCTCCACCGCGGCGTTCGTCGGCGCCACCCTGCGGAACACCTCGAACCCGACGCTGCTCGAGGCCGGGTACAAGCACAACGTCATCCCCGGCTCGGCGTCCGCGCTCGTCGACTGCCGGTTCATCCCGGGTCGTGAGGAGCAGCTGCTGGCGACCGTCCGCGAGCTGGCCGGCAGCGGGGTCGACGTGGAGACGCTGCACCGCGCGGTCTCCCTCGACACCCCGTTCAGCGGAGCCCTCGTCGACGCCATGGTCGGCGCGCTCGAGGCCGAGGACCCGGGCTGCGCCGTCCTGCCGTACTGCCTGTCCGGCGGCACCGACAACAAGTCGCTGAGCGACCTCGGCATCACCGGGTACGGGTTCGCGCCGCTGCGGCTGCCGGCCGAGCTCGACTTCGCCGGCATGTTCCACGGCGTCGACGAGCGGGTCCCGCTCGACGCGCTGCGGTTCGGCGTCCGGGTGCTGCGCCGGTTCCTCGAGACGGCCTGACGACCTCGGGTCGGACTGCCGGACGGCGGGTCAGGCCGGCTGCTCCCACAGCGGGGCGCGTTCGGTGAGCAGCCGAGCGACGGTCGCGACGACGTCGTCGACGTGCGCGTCGGTAACCCGCAGGCTCAGCGCGACGAACCCGCGCCGGGCCAGGTACCAGCCGCGCTCGAGCAGGTCGAGGAAGAAGAGCTCGGCGAGCCGGTCGTCCGCCGCGCCGGCGTCGGCGACCGTGCGCACCGGTCCCGCGGTGGCGTGGACCCCGACGATCGAGCCGCAGCCGGTCGCGCAGAACGGCGCCCCGGCGGCCCGGAACACCTGCTCCAGCCCGGTCCGCAGCCGGTCGCCGCGGTCGTTGAGCGCCTGCTGGACGTCGGGGGTCAGCACCCGGGTCAGCCCGGCCAGGCCCGCCGCCATCGACAGCACGTTGTTGTTGAAGGTGCCCGCGTGCGGCAGCGCGTGCCCGCTCGTCGGGTCGAAGAGCGCCATGACGTCGGCGCGGCCGCCGAACGCGCCGAACGACATGCCGCCGCCGACGTACTTGCCGAGCGTCGTCAGGTCGGGCCGGATGCCGAGCAGCGCCTGCAGGCCGCCGGGGGACAGCCGCGACGTCATGACCTCGTCGAAGACGAGCAGCGCGCCGTGCGCGTCGGCGAGGTCCCGCAGGCGCTGCAGGAACACCGGGTCGCCGGGGATGCAGCCGCCGGACCCGAGCATCGGCTCGACGAGGACGGCGGCCAGCCGGTCGCCGTGCTCGGCGAACAGCCGCTCGACGTCCTCGACGTCGTTGTACGTGCCGAGCACGACCGGGTAGGGCGCGTTGACCGGGGACGGGCCGTGCGCGAAGGACAGCAGCCCGCCGTGGTAGGCGCCGTCGAAGACGAGCAGCGCCTCCCGCCCGGTCGCGGCCCGGGCGGCGGCGACCGCCATGAGGTTCGCCTCGGTGCCCGAGTTCGTGAACCGCACCCGCTCCATCGAGGCGAAGCGCCGGCAGACCTCGGCGGCCAGCCCGGCCTCGTGGGTGTTGTGCGCGCCGAAGCTGATCCCGTCGGCGAGCGTGGCGGTCACCGTCTCGCGGATCACCGGGTCGGAGTGGCCGAAGAGCCCCGCGGTGTACTCCCCGAGGAGGTCGACGTACACGTGCCCGTCGACGTCCTCGAGGTAGCAGTCCCAGGCCCGGGCGGCACGGAAGGGGAACGGGTCGAACCACAGCACGGTGCGGGTGTTCCCGCCGGGCAGCCAGCGGGCCGCCTCCGCCTGGGCGGCGGCGCTGCGCGGCCGGGCCTCGACGTACCGGGCGCGGGCCTCGTCGAGGGCCTGGTCGAGGGCGTCCATCGGGTCTCCTCGGGTCGCTCCGGCGTGCCCGGAGGCTATCCGTTCCGGTCGTCGTGCGGAACTGTCGGACCCGGCGGGAAGGATCACCCCCATGAGCGTGCAGATCTCCGCGGACGACGTCCGCCGCTTCTTCACCCTGCTCGAGGCGCGCGCCTGGGAGGACCTGCGCGCCCTCGTCGCCGACGACCTGGTCTACGAGGTGCCGCAGACCCGGGAGCGGATCCGCGGCGCCGCCGCGTGGCTGCAGTTCTGCGTCGACTTCCCCGGGGAGTGGCACCTCGCCGTCGACCGGGTGGTCCTGGACCCGGTCGAACGGGAGGCCGCGGTCGTCGTCGCCGCATCGCTGGACGGCACCCCGCTCCCGAACCTGGCTTTCCTGCGGTTCGACGAGGCGGGCCTGGTCACCCGGCTCGAGGACTGGTGGCCCGAGCCGTACGAGCCGCCGTCGCGCGGGGCGGCGGCCGTCGAGCGCTACTGACGGACCTCGGGGTCGGTCGCGAGGCGGGACCGCCTGGCGCCGTAGAGGAAGTAGACGACGATGCCGATCGCCATCCAGATCCCGAACCGCTCCCAGGTGAGGGCCGGGAGGTTGAGCATGAGGTAGACCGAGGCGAGCACCGACAGGATCGGCACGAGCGGCACGAGCGGCGTCCGGAACGCGCGGGGCAGGTCCGGGCGGGTCCGCCGCAGCACGACGACCCCGACCGACACGAGGACGAACGCGAAGAGCGTGCCGATGTTCACGAGCTCGGCGAGCTCGCCGAGGGGCACGAGGGCCGAGATCGCCGCGACGAAGACGCCGGTGACGATCGAGACCCGCACCGGCGTGCCGGTCCTCGGGCTGACCCGGGAGAACACAGGTGGCAGCAGCCGGTCGCGGCTCATCGCGAAGAAGACCCGGGACTGCCCGAGCATGAGGATCATCATGACCGTCGTCAGACCGGCGAGGGCCCCGACGGAGATGACGGTGGCGAAGCCCGGCCGCCCCACGGAGCGGAACGCCTCGGCGAGCGGCGCCGCGACGGACACCTGGTCGTACTTGACCATCCCGACGACGACGAGCGACACCGCGACGTAGAGCACCGTGCAGATCGCGAGCGAGCCGAGGATGCCGCGCGGCATGTCCCGCTGCGGGTTCTTCGTCTCCTCGGCGGCCGTCGCGACGATGTCGAAGCCGATGAACGCGAAGAACACGAGCGCCGCTCCGGTGAAGATGCCGGCGACCCCGAAGGCGCCGGGCGCGAACCCGAGGTCCTGCAGCAGCGAGGGTGCCGCCTCGGCGCCCTCCGCCGTCCGGGAGCCCGACGGCGGCACGAACGGGGAGTAGTTCGAGGCCCTGACGAAGAACAGCCCGGCGACGATGACGAACAGCACGATCGCCACCTTGACCGCCACGATGACGGTGTTGAGGCGCGCCGACACCTTGATACCCAGGCAGATCACCCCGGTGAGCACGAGGACCACCGCGGCGGCGACGAGGTTCGGCGACGAGAGCGTCGGCTCCTCGCTGTACAGCCCCTCCGGGATCGTCACGCCGATCGTCCGCATGACGTCCGCGAAGTACTGCGACCACCCGACGGCCACCGTGCTCGCCCCGAGCGCGAGCTCGAGGATGAGGTCCCACCCGATGACCCACGCGACGAGCTCACCGAGCGTCGCGTAGGAGAACGTGTAGGCGGAGCCGGCGACCGGCACGGTCGACGCGAACTCGGCGTAGCAGAGCGCCGCGAGGGCGCACGTGACGCCGGCGACGACGAAGGAGATCGCGACGGCGGGCCCGGCCTGGACGCCGGCGGCCTTCCCGGTGAGGACGAAGATGCCCGTCCCGATGACGACCCCGACGCCGAACACGGTGAGGTCGAGCGCGGACAGGTCCCGCCGGAGCCGGTGCCCCGGCTCGTCGGTCTCCGCGACCGACCGCTCGACAGACTTCGTACGCAGCACGTTCATCCGGACCCCCGGCTCCTCGACCGATGATCCGGGCCACTACCCCGACGCGCCCGTCTCACACCGTGCGGGCCCTGTCCTCTGGCGGGTGAAACACAGCAAAAGCGAATTCTGACGTGCTTTACCCACCAGAGGACGAGTCGGGGGCGAGGACGTGGCGGAGGTAGCGCTGCGGGGCCTCGAGGAAGCGGCGGTAGTGCTCGACGAGCGCGAGGTCCTCCCAGGCGACCTCGTGGTAGCCGGTCTCGTCGAGCTGGAGGATCGTCGCGCCCGGGACGGCGGCGACGACGGGGGAGTGCGTCGCGAGGACGACCTGGGACCGGCCGGACGCGGCGAGGTCGGCGAGGAGGCCGACGAGACCGAGGCAGGCGCTGAACGACAGCGCCGACTCCGGCTCGTCGAGGACGTAGAGGCCGGGGGAACGGAACTTGCGGGCGAGGATCTCGGCGAACGACTCGCCGTGGCTCATCTCGTGCAGGTCGTCGTCCGGGCTCCCGGGCAGGTCCTCGAGATACGTGTACAGCCCGTGCATCGTCTCGGCCCGGAGGAAGAACCCCCACTTCGAGGCCGTGAGACCGCGCGAGACCCGCAGCGCCTCGTGGAGCGGCGACTCGCTCACCCGGCTCGAGTGCATCGCGTGCGTCGAGCCGCCCTCGGGGTTGAGCCCGTAGGCCGCCGCGATCGCCTCGACGAGGGTCGACTTGCCCGAGCCGTTCTCCCCGACGAGGACCGTCACCGGGCCCAGGTCCAGGCCCTCGGTGAGCAGCTGGTCCACAGCCGGGACCGTCCGCGGCCAGGTGCCGCGGGGCAGCTCCACGCCGTCCGCCGGTTCGACCCGGCGCACCGGCAGGCCGTGCCGGGACGGCGCCCGACGCCGCGCCACGCCGGTCAGGCCGTCCGGACCACGCGGATGATCTTCCGCCGGAGCCAGATCCGGCGCGCCCCGCCCATGTACAGGCGGACGCGCGCGAGCTCCCAGTGCCCGTACTCGGCGTGCTCGGCGATCACGCGGCGTGCTTCGGCACGCGACATGCCCCGAGGGATGGTCAGCAACCGGTACTCGTAGTCACCGGCGCCCGCGGGCAGGTCGCCGGGAGGTGGGGGCACCGGGACCGGCAGAGATTCGCTCATCACTCCAATGTCACCACGAACCGCTACGGTCGTGCCATGACGACCGACCCTCGCGCCGCGCTCGACCGCCTCGTCGCGGCACTCGAGGCGCATCTGACGGCGGCGAGCCGGCGCTCCGGCGAGGCCGACCCGGCCGTGGTCGCGGCCTACCAGACGCTCGCGGACGCGTTCGAGACCTATGACGACGCGCTCTACAGCAACTTCGACGAGGTCACCCCGTTCGTCCTCTACGACGAGGCGGACGAGGACGACGAGGACGACGACGAGGACGACGACCTCGACGACGAGGACGACGACGAGGACGACGACGACCTCGAGGACATCGACGCCATCGACAACACCGGGTCCGTCGACCTCGCCGAGATCGACGCGGCGGCCGCCCGGGGCGACCACTAGTCGCCTGGAGCGCGCGGTGCGGAGGGCACAGCGAGCACGCGCCGGTGATCTGGTGCGCACCGTCGCGGTCGTCGTCGCGCTGACCGGCCTCGCGGCGTGCGGCGGCACCGCATCGTCAGTCTCCGCGTCCCCGGCGCCCGGCTCCGGCCGACCCACGACGGACGCGCCGCTCACACCGACCGGCAGTCCTTCGACGGCCGGGGACGGCTCGACGTCGTCCACCGTGACGCTCCCGCCGTCGCCGACGGACGCGGACGTCACGCGGTCGCCGACCGCCGGCCCGGGCGTGCGATGCGACGAGTTCGTGGACATCGGGCCGCTGGCACCTGCGCCGCGCTTCCACGAGAAGGTCTCCGCGGTCCCGGTCATCCTCACCGAGACGCGGCGCCCCGAGCAGTGGGCGCAGGTCCAGGCACTGCTGGAGTCCGTCTCGCAGGCTGCGGGAGGTCCGTCGCCGGTCCGCTTCGACTACTACGCGGGCCGGACCTACCAGGGCTACCAGCCGCGGGACTTCCTGCTCGAGGACACCGACGGCTACGTCCGCTGGATGCTGCTCTTCGCCGACCGCCGGACCTTCACGGACCCCGACCACAGCCTCGCGGTCCTCTTCCGCAACCGCCCCGGCCCGCTCGAGTACCGGGTGGTGCCGGCCTCGATCCCCGAGGTGGTCCGGCGGTACGACCTCAGCCACTCCGACAACCGCGGGCGCCCGACCATGCCGTCGGCGTGCGACTTCGCGGCGCGGGCCGGCGACGACCTGGTCTACGGGAACTGACCCGGCGCAACGGAGCCCGCGCCCTCCGGCGACCTCAGAACCGCTCGGGGTACCCGATCTGCGGCGCCGACACCTCGGCGAGCGCGAGCCGGATCTCCGGCGGCAGCTCGACGGCCTCGCTCGCCAGCGAGGCCCGCAGCTGGGACGCCGTCCGGGCGCCGACGAGCGCCGACGCGACGCCCGGCGTGTCCCGCACCCAGGCGAGCGCGACCTCCGTCGCGGAGCACCCGAGCCCGTCCGCCGCCGTGGCGACCGCGTCGACGACCCGCCGGGACGCGCCGTCCAGGTACACCCCGACGAACCCGGACAGGTGCGGCGACGCGGCGCGGGAGTCCGCGGGCGTCCCGGTGCGGTACTTGCCGGTGAGCACCCCGCGGCCGAGCGGGGACCACGCGAGCACCCCGAGCCCGAGCGCCTCGGCCGCCGGCAGCACCTCGCGCTCGACCCCGCGCTGGACGAGCGAGAACTCCACCTCGGCGGCGACCGCGCCGGCCCCGCCGAGGCCGCCGGCCCCGGCGGCCTCGAGGAGCGTGGCGGCGCGGGCGGTCTGCCAGCCGCAGTAGTTCGCGAAGCCGACGTAGCGCGCCCGCCCGGTCCGCAGGGCGTGCTCGAGGGCCGACATCGTCTCCTCGAGCGGCACGTCCTCGTGCCACGCCTGCGCGAGCCACAGGTCCACGTGGTCGGTGCGCAGCCGGCGCAGCGACCCGTCGAGCGCGGCGAGCATGGTCCGCCGCGACGTGTCGACCTCCTGCACGCCGTGCCGGCGGACGACACCTGCCTTCGTGCACACGATGACGTCCTCGCGGGGCACGAGGGTGCCCAGCAGGGACCCCAGGACCGTCTCGGACGCGCCGTCGCCGTACGACGCCGCCGTGTCGACGAGGGTCCCGCCCGCGTCCGCGAACTCCCTCAGCTGGTCCGCGGCCTCGTGCTCGTCGGTGTCGCGCCCCCAGGTCAGCGTCCCGAGCCCGAGCCGGCTGACCAGGAGGCCGCTGCGTCCGACTGCTCGCTGCTCCACGATGGTCAACGTAGAGCAATCATCCGCGCCGCTCCGGTATCTCGGGGGACACGACGGTGGCACCGCACAATGCCGGGGAGGCGCCTCGGCGGCCGGTGACCCGCCGGTAGGGTCGGACGCATGCGCCTCGGAATCAACCTCGGCTACTGGGGTATGGGCAACGACGCCGACAACCTCGCGCTCGCGCGTGAGGCCGACCGCCTCGGCTACGCCGTCGCCTGGGTGGCCGAGGCGTACGGCTCGGACGCCGCGACGATCCTGTCGTGGATCGCCGCGCAGACCGAGCGGATCGACATCGGCTCGGCCGTCTTCCAGATCCCGGCGCGCACCCCGGCGATGACCGCGATGACCGCGGGCACCCTGGACACGCTGTCCGGCGGCCGGTTCCGGCTCGGGCTCGGGGTGAGCGGCCCGCAGGTCTCCGAGGGCTGGCACGGCGTCCGGTTCGACGCCCCGCTCGGGCGCACCCGCGAGTACGTCGACATCGTCCGGATGGCGCTGCGCCGCGACAAGGTCGAGTACGCCGGCGCGCACTACACGCTGCCGCTGCCCGACGGCCCCGGCAAGGCGCTGCGGCTGACGATCCACCCGGTCCGCGAACAGATCCCGGTCTACCTCGCCGCCGTCGGCCCGAAGAACCTCGAGCTCACCGGCGAGCTCGCCGAGGGCTGGCTCGCCATCTTCTTCTCGCCCGAGCACGCCGAGGTCTCCCTCGAGCCGCTGCGGGCCGGCCGGGTCAAGGCCGGCAAGGGCACCCCGGAGAACCCGCTCGCCGGCTTCGACGTCGTCCCGACCGTCCCGGTCGCGATCACGGACGACGTGTCCTCGGCAGCGGACCGCCTGCGCGGCTACGCGGCGCTCTACACCGGCGGCATGGGCAGCCGGGACAAGAACTTCTACAACGCCCTCATGCGCCGGATGGGCTTCGAGGACGCGGCCGCGAAGGTCCAGGACCTCTACCTCGCCAAGCAGCACCGGGACGCCGCCGCCGCCGTCCCGGAGGAGTTCATCGACGCCACGAGCCTGCTCGGGCCCAAGGAGCGCGTCCGCGACCGGATGGTCGCGTTCGCCGAGGCCGGCGTGACGACCCTGACGATCAGCCCCGCAGCCCTGAACCTGGAGGACCGCGTGTCCATGCTCCGTGACGTCGCCGAGGCGCTCGAGGCCGCCGGGCTCGCCGAGTGAGCACCCTGAGCTACTTCGACTCCGTCGTCCTCGGCGTCGTCGAGGGGCTGACCGAGTTCCTGCCGGTGTCGAGCACCGGCCACCTGACGATCGCCAGCAAGGCCCTCGGGCTGAAGATCGACGACCCGGCGATCACCGCGTACACGGCGATCATCCAGATGGGCGCGATCTTCGCGACGTTCCTCTACTTCCGCAAGGACATCTGGCTGCTCGCCAAGGAGGGCACGACCGGCTGGATGTCGAGCGACTGGCGGCGCCGGCAGGACTTCAAGTTCGCCTGGTACGTCGTGGCCGGCTCGATCCCGATCGGCATCGTCGGGTTCCTCTCCAAGGACCTCATCACCGGTCCGCTGCGCAGCCTGTGGGTCGTCGCCGCCGCGCTCATCCTCTGGAGCGGGGTCATGTACGTCGCCGAGAAGCGCGGCCGGCAGAGCCTGGACCAGCAGGACCTCACGCTGAAGATCGTGCTGACGATCGGGCTCGTGCAGTGCCTCGCGCTGATCCCCGGCGTCTCCCGCTCGGGTGCGACGATCTCGGCCGGCCTGCTCCAGGACGTGAACCGGGTCACGGCGACCCGGCTGTCGTTCTTCCTCGCGATCCCCGCGCTCACCGCGGCCGGGCTCTACGAGCTCAAGGACGTCGACACCGCCGTCGTCGGCTGGGGCCAGATCGCGGTCGGCACCCTCGTGTCGTTCGCCGTGGCCTACGCGTCGATCGCGTGGCTGCTGCGGTTCGTCGCGAAGCACCCGATCACGGTCTTCGTGGGCTACCGGGTCGCGGCCGGCGCGGCGCTCCTCGTGCTGCTCGCCGCGGGTGTCGTCAGCGCCACCTGAGCGGGTGCCCCGGCCGCGCCGCGCCGTCCGGAGCGGCACCCCTTAGAGTCGGCTCGTGCCCACCGTCCTGCTCGTCCGTCACGGCCGCACGACCGCCAACGCGAGCGGTGTGCTCGCCGGCTGGACCCCCGGGGTAGGCCTCGACGACACCGGGCGGGCGCAGGCGCAGGCCCTCGCCGCGCGGATGGCGGTGCTGCCGATCGCGTCGGTCGTGACGAGCCCGCTGCAGCGCTGCGTGGAGACCTCCGCGGCGCTCGTCGCCGTGCCCGGCCCGGACGCCGCGGCCCGGCCCGAGCCGCTGGTCGACGAGCGCCTCGGCGAGTGCCGCTACGGCGACTGGACCGGCAAGGAGCTCAAGGTCCTCGCGAAGGAGCCGCTCTGGGCCGTCGTCCAGGCGCACCCGTCGGCCGTGACCTTCCCCGGCCCCGAGGGCGAGTCGATGCTCACGATGCAGCACCGCGCCGTCGAGGCGGTCCGGGCGCACGACGCCCGGGTCGCCGCCGAGCACGGGCCGGACGCCGTGTGGGTCGCCGTCTCGCACGGGGACGTCATCAAGGCCGTCGTCGCCGACGCGCTCGGCATGCACCTCGACGCCTTCCAGCGGATCCAGGTCGACCCGTGCTCGGTGAGCGCCGTCCGCTACACCCCGCTGCGGCCCTTCTCGCTGCGGGTCAACGACACCGGCGGGGACCTGTCGGGGCTGCGACCGCCGCCCGCCAAGAAGCGCCGGACCGCCCGCAAGGGCAGCCGGACGACGGCCGCCGACCTCGCGGCGGCCTCCGACGCGGCCGTCGGCGGCGGCAGCGGCAACCCCACCCGCAACGGCTAGGGTCTGTGGATATGTCTCGACAGGTCTTCGACTACGACCCGCCGGACCGCTTCGTGGCGGGCACGGTCGGTGAGCCGGGCCAGCGCACCTTCTTCCTCCAGGCCCGCGCCGGCACCCGGCTCACGAGCGTCGCGCTCGAGAAGACCCAGGTGAGCGTCCTCGCCGAGCGCGTCGACGAGCTGCTCGACGAGGTCCTGCGGCGCAGCGGCGGGCAGGCGCCGGTCCCGGCGCTCACCCCGACGGTCGCCGAGGACACCGCCGCGCTCGACACCCCGATCGAGGAGGAGTTCCGGGTCGGCACGATGAGCCTGGCCTGGGACGGCGAGACGAGCCGGGTCGTCATCGAGGCGTTCTCCGAGGGCGCCACTCCCGAGCTCGAGGACACCGACGACGAGGACGACGAGGAGCCCGTCGGGCTGCTCGCGGACGACGAGCCCGCGGCGTCCGGGATGGTCTTGCGGGTGCGGCTCACCGGCGCCCAGGCGCGGGCCTTCGCCAAGCGCGCCCTCGCCGTCGTGGCCGCCGGCCGCCCGCCGTGCCCGTTCTGCGAGGGCCCGCTCGACCCGCAGGGGCACATCTGCCCGCGGGCCAACGGCTACCGGCGCTGACCGTGCCCGCAGAACCGGCCGACGAGGCGCCCGGCCAGCCGTCCGCGGCCGTCGACGAGGCGACCCGGGTCGAGGTCCTCTCCCGCGGGGAGCTCGAGATCCGTGGCCGGCTCGTCGACGCGAGCAACGCGACGCTGCTCGCGAGCGTGACGCTCGACGGCATCACCGCGCCGTGCGTCTACAAGCCGGTCGCGGGGGAGCGCCCGCTGTGGGACTTCCCGTCCCGCACCCTGGCCCGCCGCGAGGTCGCCGCCTACGTGCTCTCCGCGGGCGCCGGGCTCGACGTCGTCCCGGTGACCGTCCTGCGGGAAGGGCCGTACGGCACCGGCAGCGTGCAGTGGTGGGTCGACGAGGGCCGGGTCGACGAGGACGGCGACCCGGTGTCGGGCGACCCCGGGGCCGGTCTCGTCGACGTCGTCCCGCCGCAGGAGCTGCCCGCGGGATGGCGGCGGATCCTCGACGCGGAGGGCATCGACGGGCGCCCGGTCGTCCTCGCCCACGCCGACGACCCGACCCTGCGCCGGATGGCCCTCTTCGACGCGGTGGCGAACAACGCCGACCGCAAGGGCGGCCACGTCGTCCGGGACGCCGAGGGCGGCGTCTTCGGCGTCGACCACGGCCTCACCTTCAACCTCGACGACAAGCTCCGGACGGTGCTCTGGGGCTGGGCCGGCGAGCGGCTGCCGGGACAGGACCGCGAGCTGCTCGCCGTCCTCGTCCGGGACCTCGAGGGCCGCGGCCCCGTCCGCGCCGCGCTCGACGACCTGCTCGCGACCGAGGAGGTCGACCGGACCGCCGAACGGGCCCGCGACATCCTCTCGGCGGGGCGGTACCCGCGGCCGTCGTACGGCCGCCCGCCGATCCCGTGGCCGGCGTTCTGAGGCCCACGCGACCGACGCGCGACCCCGCGCGATGAACAGTTAGGCTCCGGTCGTGACTCGCTGGCCCGCGCCCCCCGTCCCGACCCTGCCCGGCCGAGGGCTCCCGGTCCGCCTCCACGACACCGCGACCGGCACCTCCGTGCGCAGCGCCGAGGGCCCCGTCGCCCGCATGTACGTCTGCGGCATCACCCCGTACGACGCGACCCACCTCGGCCACGCGTCGACGTACGTCGCCTTCGACCTGCTCAACCGGGCCTGGCGGGACGCGGAGCTCGAGGTCCGGTACGTCCAGAACGTCACGGACGTCGACGACCCGCTGCTCGAGCGGGCCAACGCGACGGGCGTCGACTGGAAGGTCCTCGCGACCGAGCAGACCGACCTGTTCGCCGAGGACATGGACGCCCTCGACGTCCTGCCGCCCGACGACTACATCGGTGCCGTCGAGGGCATCCCGCTCGTCGTCGACGCCGTCGAGAAGCTCCTCGACCTCGGGCACGCCTACCGGGTCGGCGCCTCCGAGGACCACCCGGACGGCGACGTCTACTTCTCCGTCAACGCGGACCCGACGTTCGGCGCGGTGAGCCACCTCGACGAGCCGCGGATGCTCGAGATCTTCGCCGAGCGCGGCGGCGACCCGGACCGCCCCGGCAAGAAGCACCCGCTCGACTGCCTGCTGTGGCGCGTGGCCCGCCCGGGCGAGCCCTCGTGGGACGGGCGCACGCTCGGCTCCGGCCGCCCCGGCTGGCACATCGAGTGCACGACGATCGCGCTGAAGCACCTGGGGATGGGCTTCGACGTCCAGGGCGGCGGCGCGGACCTGATCTTCCCGCACCACGAGATGGGCGCGGCCGAGGGCCACCTGCTCACGGGGACCCACCCGTACGCCAAGGTCTACGCGCACACCGGGATGGTCGGGCTCGACGGCCACAAGATGAGCAAGTCCCGCGGCAACCTCGTGTTCGTCTCGCGGCTGCGGGCGGACGGCGTCCCGCCGGCGGCGATCCGGCTGCAGATCCTCGCGCACCACTACCGCGGCCAGCGTGGCGAGCCGCTCCGAGAGCTCGCCCGCGGTCTCGTCGGGC
>JACRAB010000148.1 GCA_016213575.1 Actinomycetota bacterium | reverse complement strand
CTTCACCGCGGCGACGGCGAGCGCCGCGGCGCTCGCGAGGACGGGTGCACCGGAGAGCACGAGGAGGACGACGGCCGCGGTGTTGAGCGCCTTCGCCGGCGGGGACCAGTTGAGCAGGTAGAGCGGCCGGTCGACGAGGTGCATGTCGTTCGGGCTGTCGACGTCCCAGTGCAGGAACCCCAGGGACAGCATCGTGTCGAGCACGCAGAACTGGACGAGGAACAGCGTCAGCGGCACGGCGGTGTCGGGGCGCTGGCCGACGAGGACGACGGCGAGCATCGTCGTGCAGGCCCGGTCGCTGACGATGTCGAGGACGGCGCCGTGCCGGGTCGTCTCGCCGCGCCACCGGGCGACCGCGCCGTCGCCCATGTCGCCGACCCAGTACACGAGGTACCCGGCGACGAGCAGGGTCGTCGCCGCGGACCACGTGCCCCGTGCGGTGCCGTCGTCCGGGGCACGGCCCGCGACCGCCGACGCGGTCGCGAGCCCGATCGCGGCCACGGTCCGGACGAGTGTGATGAGGTTCGGGGCCGGTGGCAGACCCAGCAGGAGCCGGCCGGTCCTCGGCGGTCCGGGTCGGGCCGGCCGTCCGGGCAGCGTCGGCGTCGTCCGCATCAGGTTCCCCCTCGAAGTACCGACGTCGGCGATCGGGTGCCTCCAGGGAGGACCCGTTCAGGCGGTGCGCAGGCTCTCGACGGACATCGCCTCGGCGAGCGGACGGCGCAGGAGCCGCTGGGCGCCTGCCGCGCCGAGGGCCGCGGCGCCACCGGCGACGAGCACCGCGACGACGACGGCACCGATCGCCGCGGGCACCACCCAGGCCCGGCCGCCGCCCTCGGCGACCGCGAACCACCCGCCGAGCAGGGTCGCGCCCACGACGGCGCCGCCGACCGCCGGCAGCACCGAGACGGACCGCAGCTGGGTGCGGACCACCCGGACCACCGTGGCGGGCTCGGCACCGAGCGCGACGAGCGCCGCGGTCGGACGGCGCGCGTCGAGCACCTGCTCGGCGGCGCCGACGACGAGCGACAGCGCCGCGACGACCGCGGCGAGCCCGATCGCGCCGAGGGCGGTGAGGATCCCGCCGCCGAAGAAGGCGAGGTCGTAGGGGTCGGTCCGGCCGCTGAGGAAGATGCCGATGACGTCGCTCACCGCGAAGCCGACGGCGAGACCGACGGCGAGCAGCACCCCGGCGACGCGGCCGGGGGTCCGCGGGTCGGCGACGAGGCGGCGGCCCGCGAGCACCGCGACCGGGCTCCCCCGCCGGATGTGGCGTCGTCCGACGGCGACGACGATCCAGGGCCCGGCGGCGACGGCGGCCGCGACGAAGACGAGCGGGAGCACGAGGACGACGACGCCGGCCGCCGCGCCGTTCGGGGCCAGGACGTACAGCACCAGACCGAGCAGGAGCACGCCGAGGGCGATCCCCGTCACCGTGGCGGACGAGCGGCTCAGCGGGCGGGCACGGCGGCGCGAGAGCCCGAGGGCGTCGGCCGTGCCGACGTCCGCGGCGCGCCGGGCGGCGAGCACCGCCGCGGCCACGACGACGACGGCCACGACCGGCCAGGCGAGGGCGAGCGTGAGGCCGGGGGTCGGCAGCAGCCGCCAGCCGCTCGGCGGCAGCACCCCGAGGAGCAGCCACAGCCCGAGGTAGGCGGGCAGACCCGCCACTCCGGCGACCAGCCCGGTGCCGCGGACCTCTGCCGCGGCGATCCGGCGCAGGTCGGCGGACGTCGCCCCCTGCAGCCGCAGGGCCGCGAGGCGTCGCTCCCGGGCCGCGCTGCCGAGCCGGACGACCTGCAGCGCGAAGACCGCGAACGGGACGACGAGGAGCAGCGCCGCGACGACGACCCCGGGGCGCAGCCCGGACTCGCCGACGTACGGAGCCAGGCCGGAGGTGTCCGGCACGAGGCGGCCGCCGAAGGTGAAGTCGTCGATCGGCTCCGAGACCCCCGGCGGGGACGACACGCTGTAGCCCCCGTTGCCCGCCAGGCAGACCGTCGAGCCGGCGGGTGTCCGCAGGCACTCCGGACCGGTGAGGTCGAAGGTCGCGACGGCGACCGCCGCGAGCAGGAACGCGGCGCAGCACGTCAGGCTCGCCCCGAGCAGCCGGCGGCGTCGTCGCTCGGCCGGGTCCCCTCCGACCGACCGGGCGACGACGGCCGCCGCGCTCCGGGCCCCCGGGCTGCGGGTCACCGGAGCACCGCCTCGGCCGCCACGGCGCCGTCGACGAGCCGGACCTCGCGGTCGGACCGCGCGGCAACGGTGTTGTCGTGCGTCACGATGACGAGGCTCGCACCGCGCTCCCGGACGGCCGCGACGAGCAGCCCGAGCACCTGCCGGCCGGCGAGGGTGTCCAGGCTGCCCGTCGGCTCGTCGGCGAAGACGACGCTGGGGCCGGTGACGAGGGCCCGCGCGACCGCGACCCGCTGCGCCTCCCCGCCCGACATGTCCGACGGCATCGTCGCCGCGACGTCCTCGGCGCCGCAGCGCTGCAGCCAGTCCAGCGCGAGCCGGCGGGCGCCGTCCGCGGGGTGGCCGTCGAGCAGCAGCGGGAGCGCGACGTTGTCGACGGCGGTGAGCTCCGGGACGAGCTGGCCGAACTGGAGCACGATGCCGACCTCGCGGCGGCGCAGCAGGGCACGCTCGTCCTCGGTGAGCCGGGCCAGGTCACGGCCGAGGAGGGTGACCGTGCCCGCCTGCGGCACGAGCAGCCCGGCGGCCGCGTGGAGGAGCGTCGACTTGCCGCAACCGCTGGGACCGGTCACGGCGACGACCTCGCCGGCCTCGACGCGCAGGTCGACGCCGCGCAGCGCGACCGTGCGCCGATAGGCGTGCTGCACGCCGTGCGCCTCGAGGACGGCACCGGCGGGAACCCGGTCCGCGGCGGCGAGGTGGTCGGCCGGCGGGGTCCCGGGCAGGTCGCCCGGGGTGCTCTGCGGGGTCATGCCCGGCTCCTGTCGTCGGAGTGGTCGTCGGAGTGGTCGGCTGCGCTCTCGTCGGCGTGGTCGTCGGCGTCGACGTCGGCGTGGTCGTCCGCCGCGACGTGGTCGAGCAGCCGGACGGGCGCGGCGACGCCGTCGGCCGCGACGTACCCCGCTGCGACCTCGAGCCAGCGCAGGTCGGCATCGAGGTGCGCGACCGCGTGCTCGACGACGAGCCGGCTCGTCGGGTCCGTCGCCGGTGCCTGCTCGAGCGCGCGCATCCGGCGCAGGTGCGCCGCGCGCTGCCGGGCGACGAAGCCCGCCGGGTCGAGGCCGAGCCGCAGCGCGGCCACCGTCTTGCGGATGAGCTCGTCGGCGCCGGGCGCCGCCGGCTCGGCGGGCTCGTCGATCCACGCGGCCAACCGGGCCCGGCCGGACGGCGTGATCTCGTAGACGGTGCGCTCCGGGCCGCCGCCGGTCTCGGTGTGCGCCACGGCGGCGAGCCCGTCGCGCTCGAGCCGCGCGAGCGTCGCGTAGACCTGGCCGAAGGCGAGCGGCCTGCCCTGGTCGAACCACGTGTCGTGACCCCGTTTGAGGTCGTACCCGTGGGCGGGCCCGCGCGACAGCAGCGCGAGGACGACGTCGGCTGTGCTCATGCCCCGACTATACGCACAGTGTATTCATCGAGTGAATACTTCTTGGTCTCCGACGCCGATGGGCCACTCGTGCACGACCGGGCCCGGACGGGTGACGGCGCCGGCGACCACGAGCCGGCACCGAGGTCCGGACTCATGCCACCTCGGACGGTTCCGTCCTGGTTCGAGACGCCCGCTCTGGCCGGTGGATCACGCTGCGTTACGCCATCCCGGTATCACTCGGTCAGCGACTGTCACGCATGGTGATGCTCAGCCATTGTTGTTCATGGCAGGCGACACACCGCCGGCCAGAGCGAGCAACGATCCGTCAGGTGCACATGGTCGCCCCGCGCACTCAGCGCAGGACCTGACGGGGAGCTAGTGGCGAACCCCCCGCTCTCGACGAACGAGACCGTAGGGGGTCCATTCCATGTCCGTCTTCACCCGCGCCACCCGTCCCGCCGGCCGTGCCCGTCGCACGCTCCTCGTCGGCGCCGGCCCCGCTGTCGTCCTCGTCGGCGGGGTCGCCGCCGCCCAGGCCGCGATCGTCTCGAACAACGTCATCACGGCGTGCATGAAGACGTCGACCGGCACGATCCGGGTCATCGACACCGCCAAGCAGAAGTGCGTCACCGGCGAGACGGCGATCGCCTGGAACCAGAAGGGCGTCAAGGGCGACACCGGCGCCAAGGGCGCGACCGGCGCGACCGGCGCCAGGGGCGCGACCGGGGCGACCGGCGCGGCCGGGGCCGCGGGCCCGGCCGGCGCGACCGGCGCCCAGGGCGAGAAGGGCGACACCGGGGCCGCCGGAGCCACGGGCCCGCAGGGCGAGCAGGGCCTCCAGGGCGAGACCGGCGCGACCGGGGCCCAGGGCGAGCAGGGGCTGCAGGGCGAGCAGGGGCTGCAGGGCGAGACCGGCGCGACCGGGGCCCAGGGCCCGCAGGGCGAGGTCGGGCCGCAGGGGCCGCAGGGCGAGACCGGCCCGCAGGGGCCGAAGGGTGACACGGGCGCGGCGGGGGCCCAGGGCCTCAAGGGCGACAAGGGTGACACCGGCGCGACCGGCGCCCAGGGCCCCAAGGGTGACACCGGCGCGACCGGTGCGAGCGGCGCCAGCGGTGCGACCGTCGTCAGCACCAGCTCGAACTCGACGACCGTCACGGCCACCTGCCCGACCGGCAAGGTCGCGCTCGGCGGCGGCGGCAGCGGCTCGAGCCAGCGCACGGTGACGCAGTCGTTCCCGGTCGTCAACGGCTCCGGCCAGGCCACCGGCTGGACGGTCCGCTTCGACAGCTCGAGCAGCAGCAACACGGCGTACGTCATCTGCGCCGCCTGATCCCCGGCCCTACCCGGGGCGCATGACGAAGGGCCCGCCGGTCTCGCGACCGGCGGGCCCTTCCGCGTCGTCCGTGCCGCGGGCGGTCAGCCGCGGCGCAGCACCGGGGCGAGGGCGTCGAGCACGCTCGCGTCCTCGATCGTGCTCGGCACCGTCGGGGTCTTGCCGTCCGCGATCTCCCGCATCGTCTTGCGCAGGATCTTGCCGGAGCGGGTCTTCGGCAACGCCGCGACGACGTCGATGTCCCGCAGCGCCGCGACGGCGCCGATCTGGTCGCGGACCGCCTGGACGAGCTCCTTGCGCAGGGTCTCCGGGTCGGCCTCGACGCCCGCCTTGAGCACGACGAAGCCGCGCGGCACCTGGCCCTTGAGGTCGTCGTGGACGCCGACGACCGCGCACTCGGCGACCATCGGGTGCCCGGCGAGGACGGCCTCCATCGAGCCCGTCGACAGCCGGTGCCCGGCGACGTTGATGACGTCGTCCGTGCGCCCCATGACGTACAGGTAGCCGTCGGCGTCCTTGAAGCCGCCGTCACCCGTGAGGTAGTACCCCGGGTACGCCGAGAGGTAGCCGCCGACGTAGCGCTCGTCGTCGTTCCACAGCGTCGGCAGGGTGCCCGGTGGCATCGGCAGCTTGATGCAGATGGCGCCCTCGGCGTCCGGCCCGAGCTCCTCGCCGTACTCGTTGAGCACCTGGACGTCGTAGCCCGGCACGGCGACGGACGGCGACCCGGGCTTGGTCGGCATCGGCTCCAGGCCGCGCAGGTTCGCGCAGATCGGCCAGCCGGTCTCGGTCTGCCACCAGTTGTCGACGACCGGGATGCCCAGGGTGCTCGAGGCCCACTCGTAGGTGTCCGGGTCGAGCCGCTCGCCGGCGAGGAAGAGCGTGCGCAGGCAGGAGACGTCGTAGCGCGCGAGGTGCTCGGCGTTCGGGTCCTCCTTCTTGATGGCCCGGAACGCGGTCGGCGCGGTGAACAGCGCAGCGACCTTGTGCTCGCTGATGACCCGCCAGAACGCACCCGCGTCGGGGGTCCCGACCGGCTTGCCCTCGTAGAGCACCGTCGTGGCCCCGAGGAGCAACGGCGCGTAGACGATGTACGAGTGGCCGACGACCCAGCCGACGTCGCTGGCCGCCCAGAACACCTCGCCGGGGTTGATCCCGTAGACGTTCGACATCGACCAGTGCAGCGCCACCGCGTGCCCGCCGTTGTCGCGGACGATGCCCTTGGGCTTGCCCGTCGTGCCGGAGGTGTAGAGCACGTAGAGCGGGTCGGTCGCCTCGACGGGCACGCACTCGGCGGGGTCGACGGCGCCGGGGCGCATGACCGTGGCCCAGTCGACGTCCCGCTCCCCCATCTCGGCGACGACCTGCGGTCGCTGGAGGACGACGCAGCGGTCCGGCTTGTGGGTCGCGAGCTCGATCGCCTGGTCGAGCATCGGCTGGTAGGGGATCGTCCGCGACGGCTCGATGCCGCACGAGGCCGAGACGATGACCGTCGGGGTCGCGTCGTCGATCCGGATCGCGAGCTCGTTCGGCGCGAAGCCGCCGAAGACGACCGAGTGCACGGCGCCGATCCGGGCGCAGGCGAGCATCGCGACCGCGGCCTCGGGGACCATCGGCATGTAGACGACGACCCGGTCGCCCTTCTCGACGCCGAGCGCCCGGAGCACGCCGGCGAACCGCGCGACCTGCTCGAGGAGCTGGGCGTACGTGATGACCTTCTGGGTCCCGGTCACCGGGGAGTCGTGGATGATCGCCGGCTGGTCGCCGCGGCCGTGGACCACGTGCCGGTCGAGCGCGTTGAAGCACGTGTTGAGGACGCCCCCGCGGAACCACCGGTAGAACGGCGGGACGTCGTCGTCGAGCACGCGCTCGGGTTTCCTAATCCAGTCGAGGCCTGCTGCGGCGTCGCCCCAGAATCCGGCCGGGTCCTCGATGCTGCGGCGGTACGCGTCCGCGTAGGCGCCGTTGCCCTGGGTCGTCATGGGTGCATCGTCGCGGCTGCGCCGCCCCGCGTCGAGCGGCACCCCGTGCCGCGCGACGACGAGGCACGCGCGTGCGACGAGCGGCGGGCGTCGTCATCGGTCACCAGGACCGAAGGTCGGGGCCGTCGTCCGACTGCCGTGACACCGGCGACACCGGCGACACCGGCGACACCGGCGACACCCGTCAGCGGACCGGGTGGATG
>JACRAB010000147.1 GCA_016213575.1 Actinomycetota bacterium | reverse complement strand
GAACCTGGAGGGCTCGGAGGCCGCCGTCCAGGCGCTGCGCCCCTACCTGCAGAAGGCGGACCCCGCGCTGGTCGCCGCGATGGACGACCGGTTCGCTGCGACCGTTGCGGAGCTGGAACAGTACCGGTCCGGTGACGGTTGGACCTCCTACGACCAGCTGACCCCCGAGCAGCTGCGCGGCCTGAGTGACAGCATCACCGCGCTGACCGAGTCGGTCAGCCAGGTGGCCTCGGTCGTCGCAGGGAAGTGAGAACTGATCCTGGATGAGTGACGTGCGCCCGGGAGGCCTCTCCCGTCGACGGTTCTTCGGCCTCGCCGGAGCCGGCACCGCCGGTGTGATCGCCGCCGGTGCCGCCGGCGGCGTCATCGGACGCGCCACGGCCGAGGAGCCCGCCGGTTCCCCGGGCGCGCTGGCGGCCGACGACGCCGTCCCGTTCCACGGCCCGCACCAGGCCGGCATCGCGACGGCCGTCCAGGACCGGATGCACACCGCCGCGTTCGACGTGACGACGACCGACCGGGCGGCCCTCGTGCGGCTGCTGCGGCGCTGGACCGAGGCGGCCGCGCTCATGACCGCCGGCGAGCCGGTCGGCCCGGGCGGCGCGCTGCCCGCGGTCGGCGAGGCCCCGCCGGACGACACCGGCGAGGCACTCGGGCTGCCGGCGGCCCGGCTCACCCTGACGTTCGGCGTCGGCCCCGGCCTGTTCACCGAGGGCGGGCGGGCGGAAGGAGCCGACCGCTTCGGACTAGCGGCACGACGTCCGGCCGCGCTCGTCGAGCTGCCCGGCTTCGCGGGGGACCGGCTCGACCCGGCGCGCAGCGGGGGCGACCTCGTCGTCCAGGCCTGCGCGGACGACCCGCAGGTCGCCGTCCACGCCATCCGCAACCTCGCCCGGATCGCGTTCGGCACCGCGACCGTCCGCTGGAGCCAGCTCGGCTTCGGCCGCACGTCGTCGACGACGCCGGCACAGGCCACCCCGCGCAACCTGTTCGGCTTCAAGGACGGCACGAACAACGTCGGCGGGGACGACGAGGCCGCACTGCGGGAGCACGTCTGGGTCGACGCCGCGGCGGACGGCGCCCCGGCCTGGGTCGACGGCGGCACCTACCTGGTCGCCCGCCGGATCGCGATGCGGGTCGAGACCTGGGACCGGGCCTCGCTCGCCGACCAGGAGCGGATCACGGGGCGCACCAAGGGCACCGGGGCGCCGCTGCACCCGGCCGTCCGGGGCCGCCCGGACGACGCGGCCGGCCGGGCGCTGCTCGAGCGGGAGCCGGTCCGGGTGCGCGAGCTCCCGCCGGACTCGCACGTCGCGCTCGCCCACCCGGACGCGAACGCCGGCCGGAAGATCCTGCGACGCGGCTACTCGTTCGTCGACGGCTCCGACGGCCTGGGCCGGCTCGACGCCGGTCTCTTCTTCGTGGCGTTCTGCCGCGACCCGCGCACCCAGTACGTCCCGCTCCAGGCGAAGCTCTCCCGCACGGACGCGATGGCGGAGTACCTCGTCCACACCGGATCGGGACTTTGGGCCGTTCCGCCGGGCGTCCGGGCGGGGGAGTACTGGGCCCAGGCCCTCCTGGAGGGCTGACCGGGTTCCGCGGGGCGGATCACGACTTGACCCGCGCCATGAGGTTTAGGTAAGGCTTACCTTCGTGACCATCGCCTCCGTCGTCCCGACGCCCTCGACCCGCCGTGCCGGTGCCGCCACCGCCGTCGCCCTCCTCGCCGTCCTCGCGCTCGCCGGGTGCTCGAGCAAGCCCGTCGACGTGACGGTCGCCGTGACCGGCACCGACACCGCCTGCACGCCGGCCTCGGCGACCTCGACGGCCGGCGTCATCCAGTTCGACTTCACGAACAGCGGCACCAAGGAGAGCGAGCTGTACCTGCTCGACGCCGAGGGCGGCACGGTCGGCGAGCGCGAGGACGTCGGCCCCGGGACGACGGCCAAGCTCGTCGTCGAGGTCGAGCCCGGCAGCTACACGCTGCAGTGCAAGCCCGGCCAGAAGGGCGACGGCGTCAGGACGCCGTTCACGGTCACCGGCTGACGGCCGGCCGGCGAGCGGTCGGGCGCCGGGCTCAGGCCCGGCGCCACAGGTCGTGCCACCCGACGCCGAGCTCGCCGAAGAGCTCGCGGAGCAGCGGCAGGCTGACGCCGACGATCGTGTGGTAGTCGCCCTCGATGCCGCTGACGTAGGCGCCGCCGAGGCTGTCCACGGTGAACGCCCCGGCGACCTGGAGCGGCTCGCCGGTCGCGACGTACGCGTCGATCTCGGCGTCCGACAGGTTCGCGAAGTGCACGGTCGCGGACGCGACCGCGCCGAGCGTGCCGCCCGGCCGGACGGGCTTGCCCTTGGGGTCCGTCGCCCCGGCCGGGACGTCGTCCCGCACGTCGACGAGCCAGTGCCCGGTGTGCAGCACCCCGGACCGGCCACGCATCCGGCGCCAGCGGGCCGTCGCCTCCTGCGCGGTCCCGGGCTTGCCGTGCACCTCGCCGTCGAGCTCGAGCACCGAGTCGCAGCCGAGCACGATCGCGCCGTCGGGGAGGTCGTCGCGCGCCGCGACGTCCTCGGCCTTGGCCTTGGCGAGCACGAGCGCGACGTCCTGGGCGTCGGTCACGCCGTAGTGCGCGACGACGGCGTCCTCGTCGACGTCGGAGACGACGACGTGCACGTCGACGCCGGCGCGCTCGAGCGTCGTCCGGCGGGCCGGGGAGGCCGAGCCGAGGACGACGACGGGCCGCGGCGCGTCCGGTCCGGCGGTGCTCATGCGAGGGCCTTCCTGAGGACGTCGAGGGGGACGGAGCCGAGGTCGAGGGCCCGGCGGTGCCAGCCGGCGAGGTCGAAGTCGTCGCCGGCCCGGCGGCGGGCGTCCTCGCGCAGGGCGAGCCAGACCCGCTCCCCGAGCTTGTAGGACGGCGCCTGGCCCGGCCAGGTGAGGTAGCGCTCGGTCTCGAAGCGGGTCGAGGCCTCGCCCATCCGGGTGTGGGCGGTCATGAACGCGAGCACCTTGGCGGCGTCCCAGGTGCCGCCGCCGACCTCGGCGGGCGCGGGCAGCCGGCAGTGCACGCCGATGTCGACGACGACCCGGGCGGCGCGCAGGGCGTGCGCGTCGAGCATGCCCATGAGGTCGCCGGGCTCGTCGAGATAGCCGAGCTCCTCCATGAGCCGCTCGGCGTACAGCGCCCAGCCCTCGCCGTGCCCGGAGATCCAGACGCCGTAGCGGCGGTAGCGGTTGAGCCTCGCGGCGTTCCAGGCCGTCTGGCCGATCTGCAGGTGATGCCCGGGGACGCCCTCGTGGTAGACGGTCGAGGTCTCCCGCCACGTCGAGAAGCTCGTGACGCCCTCGGGGACCGACCACCACATCTGCCCGGGCCGGGAGAAGTCCTCCGACGGCGAGGTGTAGTAGATGACGCCGGACGACGACGGCGCGAGTCGGCAGCGCAGGGTGCGGATCGGCTCGGGGATGTCGAAGTGGGTGCCGCCGAGCTCGGCGACGGCGGCGTCCGAGGCGGCCTGCATCCAGTCCCGGAAGGCCTCGGCGCCCTCGATCCGGCGGGCCGGGTCGGCGTCGAGGACGGCGATCCCGGCGGCGACGGCGGCGGCGACGGACTCCGGGTCGTCGCCGGTGGGCGCGTCGGGGTCGAGGCCGCGGCCGACCCGGGCCATCCGGGTCTCGATCCGGGCGAGCTCCTCCAGGCCCCACGCGTAGGTCTCGTCGAGGTCGACGCGGTCGCCGACGAAGTACTGCGAGTGCAGCGCGTACGCGTCACGGCCGCACGCGTCGTCCGGCGTCGCGGCGGGCAGCAGGTCGGTGCGCATCCAGTCCGCGAGGTCGGCGTACGCCGCAGCGGCGCGGTCCGCGAGGGCCCGGGCGGTGCCGCGCGGGTCGGCGGCCCCGGCGGCCGGGGTGCCGGTGAGGTCGAGACCGTCGACGAAGGTCGTGAAGAACCCCGCGGCCGGGTCGCCGCCCCCGGCGAACTCGACGGCCTGCTCGGCCGCCGTCCGGACGCCGGTCAGCGTCGGCCGCCAGCCCGCCGCGCGGGCGGCGAGCAGGCTCTCCCGGTACCCGGCGAGCGCCGCCGGCAGCGCCTCCAGCCGGTCGAGGACGGCGGTCACCTCGTCCGGTGTGCCGGCGCCCTGGACGTCGAACACCTCGCGCAGGCCCTGGACCGGGGTGTCGATGTTGCCGACGAGCGCGCCGTCCAGCCCGGCCTCGTGCCGCGCGAGCGCCAGGCCGAGCCGTTCGCGCAGCACCGCGACCGTGACCTCGTCGACAGCGTCCACGACCGGGAGCGCGTCGAGCGAGGCCAGGGTGCGCCGGCGGTGCGCCGCCCTGGCCTCCAGGCCCGCCGGGGAGTAGTCGGTCATCCCGGACTCGTGGCCCTGGAGACCGTCGGCGGTCGCGGAGACCGGGTCGAGCCGGCACATCTGCTCGAGGTGGGCGTCGGCCGCCTCGTCGACGGCGGTGCGGGGGCGGGCCTCGGCCGTGCGTGCTGTCACGCCCCCGACCGTAGCCGAGGTGCCCGCCCGGACCTCGTGACCCGCTCAGACCTCGTGACGCTGCCCGTGCGCGGCCTCCCGCATGATGTCGAGGAGCGCCTCCTGCTCCTGCGTGACGCCGCGCCCGGCCGCCACGGTGATGCCGCGGGCGCCGGCGATGAGCGGGATGTCCGGCTCGCCGTCCGTCGACACCCGGGCCATCGCCCAGCGGCTGAAGACCCGCTCCGGGACCGTCTCCGCGGTGAGCACGACGACGTCGTCGTGCCGCGCGTCCTTCTCGATCCGGCCGAGCAGCTCGCGGACGGCGGTCTCGTCGCCTTCGAGCACCTGGACGAAGACGTCCTCGGTGAGCAGCAGCGCCCCGGTGATCCCGAGCTTCTTGTTCGTCGACCGGGCGGTCGTGAAGATCTCCCCGAACACCCGACGCCGGTCCTGCTCCGGCACGAGGTTGTGGCTGCGGTAGAGAAGACGGAACACCGGGCCGTCGGGCCCGTCGGTCGCCGGACTCGTCATGCGGACTCCCTTGTCGCACCGTTCACCTGTCGACAGATCGCCGGGGACCATCCTGTGCACGTCGCGGCCGTTCTCCGGATCTCACTGTGAGACACCCCACGACGGCGGTCGCGCGCGTTTCCGGACGACGGCGCCGGGTACCGGACCGGCACGGACGCGAACCGCTCGCGGACGGATCGAGCCACGAAGGAGACCCATGTCCGACGTCATCGAGACCGTCGAGGTCGCCGTCCCGGTACGCACCGCCTACAACCAGTGGACCCAGTTCGAGGAGTTCCCGCGGTTCATGGAGGGCGTCGAGACGATCACCCAGGTCAGCGACACGCTCACGCACTGGAAGATCAAGATCGGTGGGGTCGAGCGCGAGTTCGACGCCGAGATCACCGAGCAGCACCCCGACGAGCGCGTGGCCTGGCACAGCGTCGGCGGCACCGACCACGCCGGTGTCGTGACGTTCCACCGCCTCGCGGACGACCTGACCCGCGTGACGCTCCAGCTCGACACGACGCCCGAGGGCCTCGTCGAGAACCTGGGCGACCAGCTCGGCCTGGTCAAGCACCGCGCCAAGGGCGACATGAAGAGGTTCAAGGAGTACATCGAGTCGCGCGGCGTCGAGTCCGGCGCCTACCGGGACGACGTGCAGAAGAGCTCGCCGGCGGAGTGAGCCGCTCGCGGTAGGCGCCCGACACGGGTGCGCCGCCGGAGCAGGTGAAGAGTGGACGAGGCCCCGGGAGCTGCGGCACCCGGGGCCTCGCGCCGTCCCGGTGCGCGCGTTCCGGGCCGTCGCGGAGTGATGCCGTCCACATGCTTTGCTCTGCCCTCAGGAGTGAGGGTGACGTGTCAAGGCCGTCGCCGGGCACCTGATCGTCGCGCCGTGGCTTCGGCGTTGCTCGCCGAAACACCGGTCCGACCGCGGGGAGTCGCGGAGCAACGACGAAGCTGTGGCGCGGCGGGCCCGCACCCTCACACCTGAGGGCAGAGCAGGGCGTTCGCCTGTCTTCACCCTCACCCTCACTTCTGAGGGCAGAGCAAAGCCTGCGTGCGCAGGACCGCCGGGCGGGCGCGGAGCTACAGGCCCAGCCGGTCCGGGCGCGTGTAGACGTTGAACGAGCCGCCGCGGGAGAAGCCGACGAGGGTCATCCCGGCCTCTTCGGCGAGCTCGACGGCGAGGGACGACGGCGCCGACACCGCGGCGAGCACGGGGCAGCCGGCGGTCCAGGCCTTCTGGACGAGCTCGAACGAGGCCCGGCCGCTCACCTGGAGCACGTGCCCGGTGAGCGGCACCCGGCCGGCCTCGAGCGACGCACCGACGACCTTGTCGACGGCGTTGTGCCGGCCGACGTCCTCGCGCACGGTGACGAGGTCCCCGGCCGGGGTGAACAGTCCGGCCGCGTGCAGGCCGCCGGTGGTGGCGAAGACGCGCTGGGCGGTGCGGAGCCGGTCGGGCAGGCCGGCGAGGACCTCGGCGGAGACGCGGACGTCGTCCGTCGAGACGTCGAACGCCGACCGGGCGCGGACCGCCTCGATCGTCTCGGTGCCGCAGATCCCGCAGGCGCTGCTCACGTGCCGGTGCCGGGCGGCCTCCGGGGCCGCGACGCCCGGCGCGAGGACGACCTCGACGACGTTGTACGTCGGCTCGCCGTCCGCGTCGCGGGAGGCGTCCGGGCAGTGCCGGGCGCCGAGGACGTCGGCGGGGGAGCGGACGACGCCCTCCGCGACGAGGAATCCCAGGGCCAGCTCGAGGTCGTGCCCGGGGGTCCGCATCGTCACCGTGAACGGGGCCGGTTCGCCCGTCGTCCCGAGCCGGATCTCCAGGGGCTCCTCGACCGCGAGCGTGTCGGGGCGGGCCGGCCGGGCGTGGACGCCGTCGGCGTCGACGGCGACGCGGACGACGCGGCGGCGGGTGGTCGCATGGGGCACCCGCCCATCGTCGCCCCGCACGCCGTCCGCCGCGAGCCCCGCCACCCTCCCGGGCGTCCCACGATGCGGAACTTAGTCCCGTGACGTGGGCACGGGTCCCGGACGGTGGCTGCCCCGCGTGCCACCCCGTGATGCATGCTGGCTGTGTGAGCAACGGCGCTTCGAGTCCACCTCCCACCGCCCCCGGCGCCACCGTCGACCCCGCCGAGGTCGCGCGGTCCGTCGTCGCGGCGCACCGCGCCGACCGGGGGGCGCTGCTGCCGATCCTGCACGGGGTCCAGCACGCCCTCGGGTACGTGCCGACCGAGGTCGTGCCGGTCATCGCCGCCGAGCTCAACCTCAGCCGCGCCGACGTCCACGGCGTCGTCTCCTTCTACCGCGACTTCCGGCGGACGCCGCCCGGCCGCACCGTCGTCGGGCTCTGCCGTGCCGAGGCCTGCCAGGCGGTCGGCGCCGACGCCCTCGCCGCGCAGGTCGAGGCCCGCCTCGGCGTCGAGTGCGGTGCCACCCGGGCCGACGGCGGCGTGACGCTCGACGAGGTCTTCTGCCTCGGCAACTGCGCGCTCGGCCCGGCCGCGATCGTCGACGGCCGGGTGCTCGGCCGGGTCACGGTCGACACCGTGGCCGCGCTGGTCGACAGCCCCGCCGACAGCCCCGCCCAGCCCGAGGGGGTCGGCGCGTGAGCCGCACCGTCTACGTCCCGCGCGACAGCGCCGCCCGGTCGGTCGGGGCGGACGGCGTCGCGACCAGGATCGGTCACGCCGTCGCCGGCGCGGACGGCGTGACGCTCGTCCGCAACGGCTCGCGCGGCCTGCTGTGGCTCGAGCCGCTCGTCGAGGTGAGCGTCGACGGCGGCCCGCGGCACGCCTTCGGCCCGGTCGCCCCCCGCGACGTCGAAGGGCTGCTCGGGGCCGGCCTGCTCGACGCCGACCCCGCGGACCCGTCGTCCGCCCTCGCCGCCCACCCGCTGCACCTCGGCGAGACCGAGCAGCTCGAGTGGCTCGCCTCGCAGAACCGGATCACCTTCGGCCGGGTCGGCGTCGTCGACCCGCTCTCGGCCGACGACTACCTCGCCCACGGCGGCACCGCGGGCCTGCGCGCGGCCCTGGCGATGACGCCCGAGCAGGTCGTCGCCGAGGTCACGGCGTCCGGCCTGCGCGGCCGCGGCGGTGCGGGCTTCCCGGCCGGGGTCAAGTGGAAGACGGTCGCCGGCGCGGCGGCCGACATCAAGTTCATCTGCTGCAACGCCGACGAGGGCGACTCCGGCACGTTCGCCGACCGGATGCTCCTCGAGGGCGACCCGTTCTCGACGATCGAGGGCATGACGGTCGCGGCGTACGCGGTCGGCGCCCGCGAGGGCTACGTCTACATCCGCAGCGAGTACCCGGACGCCGTCGCGACGCTCACGAGCGCCGTCGAGATCGCGAACGCCCGGGGCTGGCTCGGGGAGGACATCCTCGGCTCGGGGCTCGACTTCGACCTCTTCGTGCGGGTGGGCGCCGGCGCCTACATCTGCGGCGAGGAGACCTCGATGCTCGAGAGCCTCGAGGGCAAGCGGGCCGTCGTCCGGGCCAAGCCGCCGCTGCCGGCGCTCGAGGGCCTCTTCGGCCGCCCGACGGTCGTCAACAACCTGCTCACGCTCGCGACCGTGCCCGCGGTGATGTCCGGCGGCGCGCAGGCGTACGCCGACCTCGGCGTCGGTCGCTCCCGCGGCACCCAGGTGTTCCAGGTCGCCGGCAACGTCCGGCAGGGCGGCATCGTCGAGACCGCGTTCGGCGTCACCCTCGGCGAGCTCGTCGAGCGCTGGGGCGGCGGGACGGCGTCCGGCCGGCCGGTGCGCGCCGTCCAGGTCGGCGGTCCGCTCGGTGCCTACCTGCCGCCGTCCCGGTTCGACCTGCCGATGGACTACGAGGCGTTCGCCGCCGTCAAGGCGATGGTCGGGCACGGCGGCGTCGTCGTCTTCGACGACACCGTCGACATGGCGGTGATGGCCCGCTTCGCGATGCACTTCTGCGCCGAGGAGTCCTGCGGCAAGTGCACGCCGTGCCGGATCGGCGCCACCCGCGGCGTCGAGACCCTCGACCGGATCCGGGCCGGCGTCGACCGGGAGAAGAACCTCGCCCTCCTCGACGACCTCTGCACGCTCATGACCGACGGGTCGCTGTGCGCCATGGGCGGCCTGACCCCGATGCCG
>JACRAB010000146.1 GCA_016213575.1 Actinomycetota bacterium | reverse complement strand
CTGCGGGTCGCCGCCGCGCGCCGGCCGGCCCCGGTCACCGCCTGACCCAACCCTCCCGGCCGCCCGCCCCGCCGCCCCCTCGGCCTCCCGTCCCCGCCCCCGCCCCGCCTGAGCCCCCGCCGCCCGGCGGCCGCCGTCCACGGGTCGGGACGCCCGTACCGCCCGACGTCACAAGAGCGCTCCAACGCGCGACACGCCGGGTTCGCGGCGCCTTGGTGCGTTCTGCGGTACGGCCGTCCCACGGACCGGACGGGGCGGTCGACGGGCGATCCGGCGGGCGCGGCCTGCCCCGTGACCGTTCCATGAGACATTGGCGCCATGGCCCGCACCCCCTCGGCCCCGGCCCGTCGCACGGTGCTCCGTGCCGCCCTCGCGCTCGGTTCCGCCGGCGTCCTCGCCCCGCTCGCCGGGTGCTCCTCGGACGGCGGGTCGGCCGCCGCGGGAGGCCCGACGTCCGCGGCGCAGGACCCGGCCGCCCTGCTCGCGAAGGCCCGCGCGACCCTCGACGCGGCACCGTCCCTCGCGTTCACCCTCCAGGGCGCCGACCTCCCCGAGGACGGCAACGTCCTGCTCGGCGGGACGGGCGACCTCGAGCGGCCCGACGGCTTCGCCGGGACCCTCGACGTGCGGTTCGCGGGCGTCCTCGCCAAGGTCGAGGTGGTCTCCACCGGGGGCACCTTCTACGCCAAGCTCCCGCTGACGACGACGTTCTCCAAGGTCGACCCGAAGACGCTCGGCTTCACCGACCCGGGCGGCTTCATGAACCCGGAGACGGGGATCTCCCAGCTGCTCTCGCAGGCGAAGGACCCGAAGCTCGGCCCCGAGAGCCGGGTCGTCAGCGAGGTCGTCCGGCAGGTCACGGCGACGCTGCCCGGCGCGCTCGTCGACGACCTGCTCACGAGCGCCGACCCGACCCAGGACGTCGCCGCGACCTTCGGCATCACCGCGGCCGGCGAGCTCCGGCAGGCCGAGCTCGTCGGCCCGTTCTACGCCAAGGGCGTCGACAGCACGTTCACGATCCTCCTGCGCGACTACGGCAAGAGTGTCCAGATCACCGCGCCTGCCTGAGCCGGTGGCGGCGCCCGCCGCCCCGGACGCCCCGCCGCTGCGCGCCCTCCTCGTCGCCTCGGTCGCCGTCCTGCTCGCCGCGGCGGACACCTATGTCGTCGTCCTCGTGCTGCCGGAGATGATGGGCGGCGTCGGGCTCGGCATCGACCAGCTCCAGCGCGGCGCGCCCCTCATCAGCGCGTTCCTGCTCGGCTACGTCGCGGTCCTGCCCCTCGTCGGGCGGCTCGCGGACCTGCGCGGCCGGGTGCCCGTGCTCGTCGCCTGCCTGCTCGCCTTCGCCGTCGGGTCCCTGCTCACGGCCGGCGCGGACACCCTGACGACGGCCGTCCTCGGCCGCGGCCTGCAGGGCCTCGGCGGCGGCGGGCTCGTCCCGGCGACGCTCGCCCTGGTCGCCGACCGCTGGCCCGTCGAGCGCCGCGGCGTCCCGCTCGGCGCCGTCGGCGCCGTCCAGGAGCTCGGCAGCGTGCTCGGCCCCCTCGTCGGCGCGCTGATCCTCGCGGCGTCCGGCTGGCGCGCGGTGTTCTGGGCGAACCTCGTCGCGGCCGTCGTCCTCGGCGCGCTGCTCTGGTCGCCCCGGCGCAGCGACCCGTGGCTCGTCGCCCTGACCGCCGTCTCGACCGGGCTCACGGCGCTCGCGGTCCTCTCCCCGGAGCGGCTCACGTCAGGCGTGCGGACCGGGCTCGCGTTCGCCCCGCTCTCGGCGGACCGGGCCTGGACGGCGCCCGTCGCCCTCGCGGCCGTCGCCGGCTGGCTCGCCCTGGGTGCCGTCTGGTGGGTGCGGCACGGCGGGGCGGCGGTCACCGCAGCGGTCGACCTGCCGTCCGCGGCGCTGCTCACCGTGGCGCTGTCGTGCCTCGTCCTGGCCTTCGCGACGTCCGACCCGCAGGTCCAGGTCGTCGCGGACGACGCCCCGCTGCTGCTCGCGGGCTGCGCGGCCGCGTCGGCCGGCTTCTGGTGGCGCAACCGCCGCACGGACCGCCCGCTCGTCGCGCCCGGGCTGCTCGCCCCGCGGGCCGCCTGGGGAGCGCTCGCCGTCAACGTGCTCGTCGGGACGGCGCTCGTCGCCGCCCTCGTCGACGTCCCGATCTTCGCCCGGCTCACGACGGCCTCGCAGGACCAGGTCGCGGCCGCCCTCGAGCTCGTCCAGCTGCTCGCGGCGGTCCCCGTCGGTGCGCTCCTCGGCGGCTGGCTCTGCCGCCGGACCGCCCCGCGGTGGATCGCGGCCACCGGCATGCTCCTCGCGGCGGTCGCGCTCGCGGCGATGACCCGCTGGGACGCCACCGCGCTCGACGGCGTCGGCAGCGCCGCCGTGCTCGTGCTCGCGGGCTTCGGTTTCGGCCTCGTCATCGCCCCCGTGAACGCCGCCTTGCTCGCGGTCGTCCCGGACGACGCGCACGGCCTGGCGACCGCGCTCGTCGTCGTGGCCCGGATGATCGGCATGCTCGTCGGGATCTGCGCGCTCACCGCCGTCGGGCTGCGGGTGTTCTACCTGCGGCAGGCCGAGATCGGCTCCCCGCTCACGCTCTGCCCGCAGACCCCGACCGACTGCCCGCAGTTCGAGGCGGCGACCCAGGCCGCCGCGCTCGCCGAGCTGCACGCCGTCTTCGCCGGGGCCGCCGGCTGCGCGCTCCTCGCGGCGGTGCTGTGCGCCGTCCTGCTGCGGGTGGACGGGCCCGGCCGGGCCGCCCCGGGAGAGCTCATCCGGACGGCGTGACCTCGCGCTGCACGACGGCCTCCAGCCCGACCGCCGCCGCGACCAGGCGGACCCCCGCCGCGGGGTCGGCGAGCACCTGGCGCACGGTGCCCGTGACCGGGTCGTCGTAGTCGGCTCCGGTGGCGAACAGCACGGCCGCCCGGCGGTTCGACGGGTCGAAGGCGACGAAGGAGATCACCCCGGGATCGAGGCCGTCGTGCGTGTAGGTGGACCCCGAGACGTGCCAGGCGAGCCCGATCGCCGAGTCCCCGTCGTCGGTCACGCCGGGCGGGCTGGTGAGGCGCAGCATCTCGGCGACCGTGCCCGGTTCGAGGAACACCGCTCCCTCCGGGGTCCGGCCGTCGTTGACGAACACGCTGAGGAACCGTGTGTACTCGGCGACCGAGGTCTTGAGCGCACCGTCCGGGTACGTGGGGTAGCCGTAGAAGCCGATCCGCGCCGGTCGCCGGCGCAGGTCGTCGTAGCCGTAGGGCACGGCCATCGTGGACAGGTCGACGTCGGCGTGCCGCCAGGCGCTGCGCGTCATGCCGAGCGGCTCGAACACCGCTGTGCGGCAGTACTCGGGGAACGGCCGGCCGCTGACCGCCTCGACGAGGAGGCCGACGAGCCCGAAGCCGACGTTGCTGTACTCGTAGTGCGTGCCCGGCGCGGTGCCGGCGAAGCTCTGCTCCGAGTAGAGGCGGCCGCCGGGCACCAGGTAGTCGCGCAGGAAGGTTCCCAGTGCGACCGGGGAGTCGGGCGCGACCGGAGTCGTCGTCAGCGTGTACGACCGGCCGTACGCGTCGCCGTCCCGGATGCCCGAGGTGTGCTGCAGCAGCATCCGCACGGTGATCGGGACGTCGGGGAAGGCCGGGTTGCGCACGGCGAAGGGCAGGTGGCGGTCCACGTCGTCGTCCAGCCCCAGCGCGCCCTTCTCGTACAGGGTCATCAGCGCCGTCGCGGTCACCGTCTTGGACACCGAGCCGACCGTGAAGAGGGTGTCCGGCGTGACCCGTCGGCCGGTGGCCGGATCGGCCTGCCCGAAGCCGCGCATCGAGGCCATCCGCCCGTCGCGCAGGGTCGCCACGGCGGCGCCGGGCAGCTCGGCGCCGTCCATCACCTCGGTGATCGCCGCGTCGCGACCGGCCGGCAGCGAGGTCGGGACCCGGTACAGGCCGGTGTACGCCAAGAACCCCGTCACGGCGAGGGGCGGCACCATGAGCACAGCGCCGAGGGTGCGCCACGGGTGGGCCCTGACGTGGGACGCGAGGGTCCGTCGACGGGGTCGCTCGGCAGTGATCGTCATACGGTCCACCGTGGCGGCGGACCTCGCGCGGCCGGATCAGGGACCGCCCCCGAAGCGCCCCTGAGTCGCCCCTGAGCCGCCCCTGGCCGCCGTCAGCCGTCGAGCGTCGCCCGCGCCGCGACGAACGCGGCGACGCAGCGGTCCACGTCGTCCGCGGTGTGCGCGGCCGAGAGCTGCACCCGGATCCGGGCCTTGCCCTGCGGCACGACGGGGTAGGAGAACCCGATCGCGTAGACGCCGTGGTCGAGGAGCAGGTCGGCCATCCGGCCGGCGCGGGCGGCGTCCCCGATCATGACCGGCGAGATCGGGTGCTCGCCGGGGGCGATGTCGAAGCCCTCGGCGGTCATCCGCTCCCGGAACCGGCGGG
>JACRAB010000145.1 GCA_016213575.1 Actinomycetota bacterium | reverse complement strand
GGCTCGACCTCATCGTCGGCGCCACCCGGGACCCGGTCTTCGGGCCCGTCGTCCTCGTCGGTCTCGGCGGCGTCGTCGCCGAAGCGCTCGCGGACGTCGCGACCGCGCCCGCCCCGCTGCCGCCCGACGAGGCGGCCGAGCTGCTCGACGACCTCACCGCCCAGGCGCTCCTCGACGGCTTCCGCGGAGGCCCGATCGTCGACCGGGCCGCCGTCGGTGCCGTCGTCGCCGCCCTCGGCGACCTGCTCCGCGCACATCCGGAGATCGAGTCCGTCGAGGTCAACCCGCTACGGGCCACGGCCGACGGCCTGCTGGCCCTCGACGCCGTCATCACCCTCGCGCGGCCCTGACCGGCCGACGGCCGGCCGCAGCAGACATCCAGCACAGGAAGGTGCACGAGATGGGCGAGTCCACCACCGCCGTCAGCCCGATCGCGGACGGCGTCGTGCCGTGGCCGCCGGACGTCGTAGCGGAGTACGTCGCCCGCGGCTGGTGGCGCGGCGTGCCCTTCGGGCACGAGCTGTGGGCCGTCGCCGACCAGGCTCCCCAGCGCGTCGCCCTCGTCGACGGCGACGTCCGGCTCGGCTACGCCCAGCTCGTCGCCCGCTCCGACGCCCTCGCCGCCCGGCTCCTCGACGACCTCGGCCTCGAACGCGGCGACCGGATCGTCGTCCAGCTGCCCAACTGCTGGCAGTTCGTCGTCCTCACCCTGGCCTGCCTGCGCAGCGGGATCGTGCCCGTCATGGCACTGCCGGCGCACCGCCACCACGAGCTCAGCTACCTCGTGCAGCACAGCGAGGCGCGGGCCATCGCCGTCCCCGGCACGCTGCGCGGGTTCGACCACCAGGCGATGGCAGCCGACCTGGCCGCCGAATCCCCGGTCCTCGAACACCTCCTCGTCGTCGCCGACGACGTCCGCGACGGGTCGATCGACCTCACCGCACTGGCCGCCGAACCCTCGCCGGACCAGGCCGACGAGCTCCGTGCCCGCTGGGACGCCACCCCGCCGGACCCCCGCGACGTCGCGGTCTTCCTGCTCTCCGGCGGGACCACCGGGCTGCCCAAGCTCATCGCCCGCACCCACGACGACTACGTCTACAACGCCCGGCGCAGCGCGCAGGTGAGCGGGTTCGACGCCTCCACGGTGTACCTCGTCGCACTGCCCGCCTCGCACAACTTCCCGCTCGCCTGCCCCGGGATCCTCGGGACCTACCTCAACGGCGGCCGCGTGGTCATGCTCGCGTCGCCGGAGCCGGAGCGGGCCTTCGCGGTCATCGACACCGAAGGCGTGACGGTGACCGCCGCCGTCCCGGCCGTCGCGCAGCGCTGGCTCCACCACGCCGAGGAGCACGGCGCCGACCAGCTGCGCACGCTGGCCGTGCTCCAGGTCGGCGGCGCACGGCTCGCCGACGAGGTCGCGCGACAGATCGGCCCACGGCTCGGCGCCCGCCTGCAGCAGGTCTTCGGGATGGCCGAGGGACTGCTCAACTACACCCGCCTGGACGACCCTGACGACGTCGTCTGCACCACGCAGGGCCGGCCCATGAGCGACGGCGACGAGGTCCGGCTCGTCGACGAGCTCGACCCGGACGTCCCGGCAGGCACGCCCGGGTCGCTCCTCACCCGCGGGCCCTATACGCCCCGCGGGTACTACCGGGCGCCGGAGCAGAACGCACGTGCGTTCACGCCGGACGGCTGGTACCGGTCGGGGGACATCTGCCGGCTCACGCCGGAGGGCAACCTCGTCGTCGAGGGCCGGGACAAGGACATGATCAACCGCGGCGGGGAGAAGATCAGCGCCGAGGAGGTCGAGAACCTGGCCTACCTGCTCCCGCAGGTCGCCCAGGTCGCGGCCGTCGCGATGCCGGACCCGGACCTGGGCGAGTAGGTCTGCCTGTACGCCGTCCTCAAGCCCGGGACGACGCTCACCCTCGAGCAGGTCCGCGCGGCCATGGCCGCCGAGCAGGTGGCGAAGTACAAGTGGCCCGAACGCCTCGAGGTCGTCGACGAGCTCCTCGCGACGAAGGTCGGGAAGATCGACAAGAAGGCCCTGCGCGCGGACGTCGCGGCCCGTCTCGGGACGTGAGCGTCGGCCGGTTCGAGGGCGGAGCGGTTCAGGACGCCGGCAGGTCCGGCTCCGGGAGGTCGCGGCCGATGACCTCTCCGACGTACTGGCGCGCCGCGGGGCCGAGAGCCGTGTGCACCGTCCGGAACAGCTCGTAGGCCTGCGCGCCGGGCCAGGGCTCGGGGCGCAGCTCGGCGGGCAGGCGGGGGTCGCGGAAGGGGAAGTGCCGGTAGGTCCGGATGACCTCGGTCCGGGCCGTCAGCGCTCTGGCTCCGCGCAGTCTCGGCGCCTCCTTGACCAGTCGTTTGTGGGCCCGGACGAACTCGCCGTACTCCGCGGCGAGGGCGTCCAGGTCCCAGCAGCGCCGGGCCAGGTCCCGGTCGTGGTCCAGGCCCTCCGAGCTGCACGCGAGGATGTCGACCCGTTCGCCGGTCAGCAGCGTGTCGACGAATGTGCGGGCCTCCTTGCGCCGGTCGCCGGGGGCGAGCCAGGTCGCCGCTGACAGCGGCCCGAAACCGTGCCACGCCAGGGTCTTGCGCAGCTCGTTGCGCTCCTGCCGCTCGGACTCGGTCATCTGGTAGATCACCATCGTCCAGCTACCTGACCACTCGGTCACCGGCCTCGCGAAGATCCGCTCGCGCCCCTCGTCCAGGACCTCGAGCATCCCGGGGGTCAGCCGGTAGACCGTCTCGCGGCCGACCCGCTCAGTCTCGAACCATCCGTCGCGGCGGAGCCTGGACAGTGTCACCCGGACCGTCGGGGCGCCGATCTCGAAGGCCTCGAGCAGCGTCGTGAGATGGCCGAGACGCACCTCGCCGTCGGCGTAGCGGAGGTAGTCGCCGAACAGGTCGAGGATCAGCCCGCGGGGTCGGTGCGCCATGCCACCCATGATGCAGTGCCGCCTCCCGCCCGCCCCGGACCGGTCGATGTCATCGACCCAGGAATACGTGTAACACATCTTTGCAAGACGACTAGAGGACGTTACGTTTGCCCTGGGTGGTCGACCCGTTCGCGCCGCCCGACGCCGTGGACCCACCCCGCCGCACCTGCGACGACCAGCGTGGCCTGCGCCCGGCCCGTCCTGCGCCGGCCCGCAGCGCGACCACCGGCCCGCCAGCACGACCCCGGTTCGTCAACGACGACTCGACCGACAAGGACTCACGATGGACAACAACGACAGGCTCGATCACCTCGAGCGGGCCCTCATCGCCGGTCGCATCACGCGGCGCGCGTTCGTCGCCGGTGCGCTGGCGACCGGTCTGCTCGCGGCCGAGGCGGTCCCCGCGCTGGCCGACGAGCTCGACACCATCCGCGCCGTCCAGGCGCGCAACCGCAGCTCGCTGAAGAAGGCATACGACTACGTCGTCGTCGGCGCAGGCAGCGCCGGCTGCGCCCTCGTCGGCACCCTCGCGAAGCGCGAGCCCGGCGCCCAGATCCTGCTCATCGAGGCCGGCGACTGGGACACCGCCGAGTCCGTCCTCGACCCGAGGCTGTGGTTCACCAACCTCGACACCGTCCGCGACTGGGGCGACGTCTCCATCCCCAGCGCCGGCACGAACAACCGCGCCATCCCCGAGCACACCGGCCGCGTCGTCGGAGGCGGCAGCAGCATCAACGCCACGATCTGGGCCCGCCCGTTCAAGGCGGACATGGACCACTGGGCGCGCGTGACCGGCGACCGCCGGTGGGACTACCGGCACAGCCTGAAGCACTTCAAGGCCATCGAGGACTGGCAGGGGACGCCGAACCCGGCGTTCCGCGGCACCGGCGGCCCGGTCTGGGTGCAGCCGGCGGCGGACCCGCTCCCGGTGGCGACGGCGGCCCTCGACGGCTTCCGCGAGGTCGGCCTGCCCGTCGTCGACGACCTCAACGGCGAGCGCGAGCTCACGGGCAACGGCTTCGGCTACATGAACCAGATCATCAAGGACGGCCGGCGCAACAGCATGGCCCGGGCCTTCCTGTACCCGGTGCTCTCCCGGCCGAACGTCACCGTCCTGGTGAACACCCAGGTCAACCGGGTGCTGCTCAGAGGCAACCACGCCGTGGGCGTCGAGGCGGTCACCGACGGGCGGACCGTGAGGTTCGGCGCCCACCTCGAGGTCGTGCTGTCCACGGGCGGCTTCAACACCCCGAAGCTGCTCATGCTCAGCGGGATAGGCCACGAGAAGGAGCTGCGGGCCCACGGCATCAGGGTGCGCAAGCACGCCCCCGAGGTCGGCAAGAACGTCCAGGACCACATCCTCCACGGCGGTGTCCTGTTCGAGCCCAAGGAGCCGTTCGCCTACCGGAACAGCGCGGCGAACGTGTCCGGCTACCTGCGCAGCGACCCGTCGTTCGAGCTGCCCGACGTCAGCCTGGTCCAGATCGAGATCCCCTACGCCAGCGAGGTCGTCGCGGCCCGGTACGCGCCGCCCCCGAGCAGCTGGGCGCTCTGCGGCGGGCTGGTGACACCGAAGAGCCGGGGGACGGTCACGCTCCGCTCGGCGAACCCGGCCGACCGTCCGATCGTCGACATGCAGTTCCTCAGCCACCCCGACGACGTCGCAGCGCTCGAGCGCAGCATCGCGATCGCCCGCGAGGTCGGCGCGTCGTCCGCGATGAAGCCGTTCGTCGTCCGCGAGGTGGCGCCCGGCGCGGCGCTGCAGGGCGAGGACCTGGCGAACTTCGTCCGGGACGGTGCGACGACCTACTTCCACTCCTCCGGCGCCTGTCGGATGGGCAAGGACGACAAGGCCGTCGTGGACTCCGAGCTGCGCGTCAACGGGATCCACAACCTGCGGATCGCGGACAGCACGATCATGCCGCGCATCGTGTCCGTGCCGACGATGCCGGCCTGTGTGCTCATCGGTCTGCGGATGGCCGAGCTGCTCAGCTGACCCTTCGTCGGACGGGGCACCACCGCGGCGTCGGCCTCCCAGGGCCGGCGCCGCAGTGCGTGGCGCTCAGATGAGGACGACGAGCTTGCCGGCGGCGACCCCCGCCTCCATGTCGGCGTGCGCCTGCCGGATCTCGTCGAACCGGTACGTGCGGTGCACCGGGACGGTCACCTCCCCGGCGTCGACAGCGTCGAGGAAGGACTGGAGCACGCTCGACGGCAGGTCGGTGGCGTCGCCGCCGTAGGCGGTGAGCCGGACTCCGGTCGGGAGGTACTCGATGGGATAGAAGTCCCGGACCGTCCACTCGTTCGAGAGCATGCCGGTGAAGCAGACGACACCGTGCACCCTCGTCGCTCGGAGGGTGTCCGGCAGGGTCGGTGTCCCGACCAGCTCCAGAGCGGTGTCGACGCCGTCGGGCACGAGGTGCCGGACCTCGTCCGCCACCTGCCCGTCGTCCAGGAGAACATGGTCGACGCCGGCGGCGGTCAGAGCGGCCGCCTTGGCAGGGCTGCGCGTGGTTGACAGCACCGTCATGCCGAGGCGCTTGGCCAGCACGGCGGCTGCCATGCCGACCGACGACGTTCCGCCCCGGACGAGCAGGGTCTGACCCGCCCGCGCGTCGAGCCCGGTCGTCAGCGACCCGTGCGCGGTCTGCAGCATCTCGGGGACCGCGCCGAGGGTCGCGGCAGGCAGGCTGCTGGTGAAGGGCACGGCCTGTCGGACCGGGACGCAGGTGTACTCGGCGTAGCCGCCGTCGAAGGTCCGGCCCATGCCGCCCATCATCGCCGCGACCTGCTGGCCCTCGACCAGCTCGCCGCCGGGGCAGGCGACCACGACGCCGGTCGCCTCGATGCCCGGTACGCGTGGGAAGGTGACGCCCTCGGCCAGGCCGAGCCTCGTGTGCAGCTCGGACCGGTTGAGCCCGAAGGCCGTCACCCGGATCAGCACCTGACCGGGGCCCGGTTCCGGGACCGGGAGCTCTGCGATCCGCAGGGCCTCGGGCGGGCCGGGGCCGTCGAGCACCACCGCACGCATCGTCGTCCCGGTCATGAGGTCTCCGTCCGCGTCGCCGTCGAGCCATGATGTCGCGCGGTTCCGACCGCGCCCTACCAGGAGTAGAAGCCCTGGCCCGTCTTGCGCCCGAGATGTCCCGCGGCGACCTTGTCCCGCAGCACCGCGGGCGGCTCGAACCGGGGACCGAGCTCGCGGGCGAGATGCTCGGCGATGGCGAGCCGCACGTCGAGACCGACGAGGTCCGTCGTGCGCAGCGGTCCGGTCGGGTGCCGATAGCCCAGGGTCATGGCGGTGTCGATGTCCGCGGCGGAGGCAACCCCCTCCTCGAGCATCCGCATCGCCTCCAGGGCCAACGCGACGCCGAGCCGTGAGGATGCGAAGCCCGGCGAGTCGGTGACCGTGACGGCGGTCTTGCCCAGCGCGGCGACCCAGCCCTCGGCGCGGCCGACGAGGTCGGTCGCCGTCCGGGGCCCGACGACGACCTCGACGAGGTCGCTCACCGGGACCGGGTTGAAGAAGTGCAGGCCCAGCAGGCGTTCCGGCCGGGTCAGGGCGTCGGCGAGCCGGTCGACGGACAGGCTCGACGTGTTCGTCGCCAGGACTGCATCGGGAGCTGCGACCTCGACGGACCGCAGCACCGCCTGCTTGAGGTCAGTGTCCTCGGGGACGGCCTCGACGACGAGCCCGCAGCCGGAGAGCGCGGCCGGCCCGTCGGCGGCGCGCAGTCGATGCCTGGCCTCCTCGGCGGTCCCGGTGAGGGTCCCGCGTTCGGCGGCCCGCTGCAGCGACTGCGCGACCCGTCCGGCCGCGGCGAGCGCGAGGTCGGCGGACGACTCGACGAGGGTGACGCGGGCGCCGGCGGCGAGGAACGCGTGAGCGATGCCCGCCCCCATCCGGCCACCGCCGACGACGCCGACCTCGGCGGGCAGGGTCATGTCTTCTTCCTCTCCAGGAAGGCGGTCATCCTCTCGACCTTCTCGTCGGTCTCGAAGAGCACCGCCTGGGCAAGCTCGTCGGCGAACGGGTGCGCCTCGCGGGGTGAGTGGAACACGGCCTTCGTGAGCCGGACGGCGAGCGGTGCCTGACGGCCGATCCGGTCCGCCCACCGGTGTCCGGCGGCGAGCAGGTCTTCGGGCTCGACGACCTCGTTGAGCAGCCGGACTGCGTGGGCCTCGGCGCCGTCGAGGACCCGACCGGCGAGCAGGATCTCCTTCGCGAGCGGCTCCCCGACGAGCTCTGCGAGGCGCCAGCTCGCCCCGGCCGCGGCGAGGATCCCCAGGCCCGGCTCGGGGTTGCCGATCCGGACACGCGCGGTGCCGACCCTGAAGTCGCAGGCGTAGGCGAGCTCCGCGCCGCCGCCGAGCGCGTACCCGTCGAGCAGCGCGACGACCGGCATCGGCAGTCGCCGGACCCGGCCGAACAGACGCGAGTTCACCCCGCGCAGCGCGTCCTCGCGACGGCGCTCCAGCAGCTGCCGGATGTCGGCGCCGGCCGCGAACGTCCCGCCCTCGCCGACGAGGAGCAGGACGCGCGGACGGCGCTCGAGGTCGTCACAGATGTCGTGCAGCGCGTCGACCATCTCCTGGTCGATCGCGTTGCGCCGCTCCGGCCGGTCCAGGCGGACGACGACGCGGTCCTCGCCGTCCTCGACCCGTAGCGGACCGGTCACGACGCGGACGCCATGGGCGGTCGTCGCTGCGTCGTCGACCGGCGCGCGGCGCCGCAGCGGAAGGCATCTGCGACCTCGGCCTCGCTGAGCCCCGCCTCGCGCAGGAGCGCGACCGTGTGCTCGCCCAGCGCCGGCACCGCGCCCATCACCGCCTCGCCGTCCTCGAACGTCGCCGGTGGCAGCAGGGCGGGCACGTCGGCGTGCTCCGTCGCGACGGTCCGCCAGCGGTCTCGGGCCGTGAGCTGCGGATGCGTGACGACGTCGGCGGGCTCCTTCACCTGGGCCGCAGGGACTCCCGCCGCGGCCAGTCGGGCGTCGAGCGTCGCGGTGTCCCAGCGTGCGGTCCGCTCGGCGACGGCGGCGTCGCAGGCCGCGCGGTTGGCGACCCGCTGGACGTTCGTCGCGAAGCGCGGGTCGTCGGCGAGCTCCGGCGCGTCGAGGACGTCCTCGACCAGGGCGCGCCAGCCGCTGTCGTTCTGGACGCCGATGAGGATCCGGCCGTCCCGCGTCGGGTACCCGTCGTACGGCGCGATCGACGCGTGGCCGAGCCCCATCCGGGCCGGCCCTGCGCCGGTCGCGAGCTGGGTGTAGAGCGCGTAGCCCATCCACTCGACGGTCGACTCCAGCATCGACACCTCGATCGCCGCGCCCTCGCCGGTGCGGCCCCGGCGCAGCAGCGCCGCGAGGATCGCCTGCAGGCAGTACATCCCGGCGGCGATGTCGGCGGTGGGGATGCCCGTCTTCACCGGGGTGTCGGTGGTCCCGGTGACCGCGATGAGGCCTGCCTCGGCCTGCACGAGCATGTCGTAGGCCTTGCGGTGCTCCATCGGCCCGCCGCGGCCGTACCCGGAGAGCTCGACGACGACGAGCTCCGGCCGGGCGGCCCGCAGCGTCGCCGCGTCGAGCCCGAGGCGGGCGGCAGCGCCGGGAGCGAGGTTCTGCACGAAGACGTCGGCCCGGCCGACGAGCGCCCGCAGCGCTCGCATCCCGACGACCGACCGCAGGTCCACGGCGAGGGACTCCTTGCCGCGGTTGAGCCAGACGAAGTGCGCGCCCGTGCCGTGCACGGCGTGGTCGTAGTCGCGTGCGAAGTCGCCGCCGTCGACTCGCTCCACCTTGACGACCCGGGCCCCGAGGTCGGCAAGGTGCCGCGTCGCCAGTGGCATCGCGACCGCCTGCTCGAGCGCGACGACGGTGTACCCGTCGAGCGGGGCGGTCATGCCCCGGCCCGCCGGGCCCGGCCGACGAGGCCGCCGCCGATGATGAGCCGCTGGATCTCGCTCGTACCCTCGTAGAGCCGCAGCAGCCTCACGTCGCGGTAGATCCGCTCCACCGGGACCTCGCGCATGTACCCCGTGCCCCCGTGGACCTGGACCGCGAGGTCGGCGACCCGGCCGACCATCTCGGTGCAGTAGAGCTTCGCGGCCGACGGCGCGATCCGCCGGTCCTCGCCCGTGACGTAGAGCCGGGCCGCCTCCCGGGCCAGTGCGCGGCCGGCCATCACCCCGGTCTGCTGATCGGCGATCATCGCCTGGACGAGCTGGAACTCCCCGATGACCGTCCCGCCCTGGGTGGCCGACGCGGCGTAGGAGACCGACTCGTCGAGGGCGCGCTGCGCCGTCCCGACGGCCAGCGCCGCGATGTGGATCCGGCCGCGGGCCAGCGACGTCAGGGCCGCCCGGTACCCGACGTCCGCGGTGCCGCCGACCATCGCCTCCGGCCCGACCCGGACGCCGGAGAACGTGACGTCCGCGGTTCGTGAGCCTTCCTGGCCCATCTTGGCGTCCTTGATGCCGACATCGACGCCCGGCGCGGACGCTGGCACGAGGAACACGGCGATCCCCTGCCCCGCCGCGGGTTCGGGTTGGACGCGGGCGAAGACGACGAACAGGCCCGCGTCGGTGGCGTTCGTGATGAACCGCTTCCCGCCGTCGAGGACCCAGCCGTCGCCGTCCGTGCTGGCGGTCGTCCGCAGCCCGGCAGGGTTCGAGCCCGCCCCGGGCTCGGTGAGGGCGAAGGAGGCCACGACCTCGCCGGACGCGAGCCGCGGCAGCCATGCGGCCTTCTGCTCCTCGGTGCCGAACCCGACGAGGACCTGGCCGGCGATCCCGTTGTTCGTCCCGAACATCGACCGCAGCGAGAGCGACGTGTACCCCAGTTCCATCGCCAGCTCGACGTCCTGCACGAGGTCGAGGCCGAGGCCGCCCCACTCCTGCGGGATGGCGTACCCGAACAGGCCCATGTCGGCGGCCGCTGTCCGCAGGTCCTTCGGGATCTCGTCCTCGGTCATGATCTCGGTCTCGCGCGGCACCACCCTCGTGCGCACGAAGTCCTTGACCTGGGCGAGCACGTCAGCGAAGACGTCGTCGGGAACGTCGGGGTTGCCGGTGTACATGTCTCCACCTTGAACGGCAGATTCTGTCCGGTCCAATACCCAATCTCGACAAGCGTCATACCTCAGGTGCAAGAATGCTGCACCCCCACGCACCAGGAGCGCGCACCGTGGACGTGCCACAGATCCGAGCGTTCCTCGCCGTCGCCGAGGAGCTGCACTTCGGCCGCGCGGCCGAGCGGCTGCACATCGCGCAGCCGCCGCTGAGCCGGACCATCAAACAGCTCGAGCGGGAGCTGCGCACGACGCTCTTCGACCGCAGCACGCGGTCCGTTCGCCTGACGGCCAGCGGGCGGGCCCTCGTCGGGCCGGCCACGGAGGTCCTCGACGCGCTGCGCCGGGCGGAGCTGTCGGTGCAGGCGGTCGAGGACGGCGTCGTCGGTGAGGTCCGCGTCGCGTTCGCGGGCATCTCCACCCACGGGCTCGTCGCGCGGCTCGCCCGTGTCGTGCGGTCCCGGCGTCCCGGGATCCAGCTGGAGCTGTCGAGCCAGAACTTCGCCCAGCCGGTCATGAAGAAGCTCATGCAGGGGGAGACCGACATCGCTCTCGGACGCTGGGACGCCGCTCCGGCCGGCGTCGACATGCGCGTCGTCATGCCGGACACGCTGGTGCTCGCGGTGCCCGACACGCACCCGCTCGCGGTGGAGGGCCTCGTCACCGCCGAGCGCCTCGCCGCCGAGCCATTCGTCTCGCTGCCGCTGTACGAGGGGTCGGTGCTGCCCGACCGGCTGCGCCGGCTCGCCCTCGCGAGCGGGTTCGTCGCAGACGTGGTCCAGGTCGCCCCCGACACCCAGACCGCCCTCGCCCTGGTCGCCGCGGAGGTCGGCTGCCACCTGACACTCGCCTCCGTGGCGGAGAACGCGACCGACCCTCACGTCACCTTCGTGGCCGTCGACACCTCTGCGCTGGAGCCTGGCCTGGACGTCGACCTGCGAGCGGCGTGGCGGCGGCGGGACGCAGGCGCAGCCCTCCATGCCGTCCTGGCCGACCTGTTCGAGCTCGGCGAGGCCGGGTGAGACCCTCCGGTGACGCGCGGCGATACGGTGAGACCCGTTTCCGGGGAAGGGATCTCATGACGCTGGACGACATCGCCACCCCGTCGCTGCGGCACGTCGCCGACGTCCATGTGGAGCTCGGGCCGCTCATCGACGTGGGGGAGGTGCTCCTCGGGCGGCGTCGCGTCGTGCCCATCACCGGCGGTTCGATCCGCGGTCCCGGCCTCGAAGCGACCATCCTGCCCGGCGGGGCCGACACCCAGCTCGTCACCGCCGACGGGACGATCGTCGTCGACACCCGCTACGTCGCGCTGACCGACGCCGGTGCGCACATCACGCTGGCCACGCAGGGCTTCCGTCACGGGCCGCCGGAGGTGCTCGCCCGGCTGGCCGTCGGCGAGCTCGTCGGAGCCGACGAGTACGTCTTCCGGCTCACCGCCCGCCTGGAGGCCGCGGACCAGGCGCTGGCGTGGGTCAACGCCACGGTGTTCGTGGGCTCGGCCGCCCGACGCGCCGACGCCGTCGACTACCGGATGTACGCCCTGGTCTGACACGGTCGGCTGCACGGGCGCTGCAAGGCAAGGACGGCAACGGTTCTCGGATCGAGGAGCTCGCACGATGACGATGTCTGACGGCGACGGCGCTGCCGTCCAGGGGTACGTCGCACCCGGCTACGAACCGGTGCGCGAGGCCCTGGCGGCCATGCTGGCGGATGACCCGAGCTACGCGGCGCAGTTCTGCGCCTACGCGGCCGGGCGACCCGTCGTGGACCTGTGGGGCGGGCCCGACGCCTCCGGGTCGTCCATCCAGGCCGTGTTCTCGGTGACGAAGGCCGCTTCCGCCGTCTGCATGGCCCTGCTGGTCGAGCGCGGCGTCCTCGACCTCGACGCGACGATGGCCAGGTACTGGCCGCAGTTCGCCCAGGCCGGCAAGGAGTCCGTCACCCTGCGGGTCGCGCTGTCTCACCAGGCCGGGCTGATCGGGGTCGAGCCGCAGCTGACGCTCGCCGAGCTCGTGGACCACGACGTCTGCGCAGCCAGGCTCGCAGCCCAGCGACCGCACTGGCGGCCCGGCGCCGCCCACGGCTACCACGGCCTGACCATCGGCGTCCTCATGGACGAGCTCGTGCGTCGCACCGACGGCCGCCCGCTGGCCCGCTTCTTCGCCGACGAGGTCGCAGGCCCGCGGGGGATCGACTTCTTCATCGCCGTGCCCGACGAGCAGGAGCCGCGCGTCGTCGACGTGCTCCCACCGGCGCCGCGCCCGCAAGGGGACCCGGCCCCGGACGTCCCGGCGCCGGTCCTCGAGCCGGACAGCCTGACCGGGATGGCGTTCGCCGCCGCGGCGCAGGATCCGTTCGACCCGCCGATCGGGAACCTGCGCGCCGTCCGCGCCGCGGGTCTTCCCGCGGTGGGCGGTGCCGGGTCGGCCCGCGGGCTGGCCCGGCTGTTCGCCTGCTGTATCGGCCGCGTCGACGACGAGCCGCCCTTGCTGGAGCGGGACACCGTCGCCGCCGTGACACAGATCCAGACTGCTGGCGAGGACCTGGTCCTTGGGATGCCGACCCGATTCGCGGTCGTCTTCCAGAAGGCCGACGCCCGGCTGCGCTACGGCAGCCACCAGGCCTTCGGCCACGACGGCGCCGCCGGTGCGATCGCGGTCGGCGACCCGTGGCACGACGTCGCCTACGGGCACGTCCCGCGCCGGATGAGCCTCCCGGGCGGCGCAGACGAACGAGGCCTTCGACTGGCCGCCGCGGTCAAGGCCTGTGTGCGTACCGAAGGAGCCATGCCATGAAGATCGCCGTCGCGCTGTTCCCGACCGCCGACGCCCCGGCCCCGGGAACCCTGGCGCGGATGGCCGAGGAGCGCGGCCTGGAGTCGCTGTGGTTCGCCGAGCACTCCCACCGGCCAATCGGCACCGCTCCGCCGGGAGCCGGTGAGCGGTACGCGAAGGCGATGGACCCGTTCGTCGCCATGACCGCGGCCGCGGTCGTGACGTCCACGCTCAAGGTCGCGACCGGGGTGAGCCTCGTGCCGCAGCGCGATCCCTTCCACACCGCCAAGCAGGTGGCGTCCCTCGACGTGCTCTCGGGCGGCCGGGTGATCTTCGGCGTGGGCGCCGGCTGGAACCGGCAGGAGATGATCAACCACGGGACCGACCCCAGGACCCGGATGCGGCTCATGACCGAGCGCATGCACGCGATGATCGAGCTCTGGACGAAGGACGAGGCCGAGTACCACGGCGAGTTCGTCGACTTCGGCCCCGTGCACGCGTGGCCCAAGCCCCTGCAGGTGCCTCACCCGCCGGTCGTCGTCGGCGGCGACGGGCCCACCGTCGAGGACCGCATCATCGCCTTCGGGGACGGCTGGGTCCCCGACGTGTCCGGCGTCGAGGACATCGTCTTCGAGCGGTTCGAGCGGCTCAGGGAGCGCACCGACAAGCCGCTCGAGCTCACCGCCAACGGGCCGTCGCCGGACCGGGAGACGTTGTCGCGGCTGCGGGACAGGGGCGCCCATCGTGCGCTCTTGCGGCTTCCGCAGCACGCCGACGGGGCTCTCAGTGACGGTGACGCAGAACGGTTCCTCGACCAGGTCGTCGCAGCGGCGTCGGAAGAAGGCTGAAACCCCAGACGTTCCCGGCGGTCCGGTGCGCGACTGCAGCAGGCGGACCTCCCGATGCATGGTCGAACAATTCGCTCTGACGTACCCGAACGCCCGCCATCCGAGTCCGGGTGGTAGCCCTGGCCGTCCGGTGTCAGTGCACCGGTCGTTCACCGGACATGTACTTGACGTCGAGGGTGACGTGGGTGAACCGCCATCCGTCGGGCGTGCCTCGCAGGGTGCACCGGTACCAGCCGGCACCGTCGGCGTGGCGGTACGGGTTCTCGGCGTCAAGGATGTGCGCCGCGATGAGGTAAGAGCGCGTGGTCGCCGTCGACGCTGATGGCGTGGTTTGTGCTGACGTGGTGGGTGCCTGCGTACTGTCCGAGGCCAGCGGCGACGAACTCGGCCATGCCTTCGCGGCCGGTGTGGGCGATGGTCGGTGAGATCGCGAGCACCCCGTCGTCGGTGTAGTTGGCGGCATATCCCGTCCAGTCCTTAAGGACGCGGTCGACCACCCGGAGCCAGGTACCGCGGTGGCCGCCGCGTTCAACACGGTTTCAGCACCCTCGTCCTCAGGGTCGCGTATGGGCAGGGGTTCGCCGTGCCGGGCGCCCCGGACGAGGTGCCTGTCGAGGAGCTGGTTGCGATGACTCTTCGGTACCTGTTTGCGTAGCGTCGCTGCTTCGTGTCGGCAGCGCTCAACAGCTGCTGTTTCCGCGCGGAGTCGGCTGGTCCCGAGGCGGAAAGCGTCACTGGCTGCGATGGACCAGACGCGCGCTCGCCTCGCGGAGTGCCGCGCGCAGCCACGTGTGCGCCGGGTCGCCGGTCAGGCTCGAGTGCCACCAGAAGGCTTCTACGAGCGGGACGACTTCCCACGGGCAGGCCAGGATCCGGACTGCGGCTGCGTCGGCGAGGCGTCTGGCGAGCCGGCCCTGCACGAGGGCGACACGGTTGGTGTCTGCCACCAGGAAGGGGAGCGCAAGGAAGCTCTCCACCACGACGCGGATGTCGGGTTCGACGCCGATGGTCCGCAACTGCTGCATGGCGGGAGTGAAGGCGGTGGCGTCGTTGTAGCTGACGACCCAGGGCATGTCTGCGACCTGTGCGAGCGTCAGTGTGTCCGCGACCGCGGGGTTGTCTCGGGCGACCACGCACACCCAGGTGTCGTCCCACAGGTCGTCGGCGGGGATGTCCTGCAGGAAGCCGTGGGGCAGGACCAGGCCGTCGATGCTGCGCAGGGTCTCCGCCGCATGGCTGACCGCGTAGGCGTTGACCTCGCGTAGTTGAAGCCGTACCCCCGGCGCGCGGTCGGCGATGTACGTGGCCAGACCGTCTCCGAAGACGGCTGTGGCGTAGTCGGACAGCATCACCGTGAACTCACGTTCAGCCGTCGTGGGGTCGAAGTCGGGGGCCGCGTCGAACACCCGCTGCACCCCGATCAGCGCCCCTGTCGTGCGTGTTGCCAGCAGCTCGGCCAGCGGCGTCAGTTCGTAGCTCCTGCCGTTGCGGTGCAGCAGCTCGTCGCCGAAGTGGCGCCGCAAACGATTCAGTGCGGCCGACACGGCTGGCTGAGTCACCCCCACCCGCCTCGCTGCCCGGCTCACGTTCCGCTCCTGCAAGAGCGCGTCCAGGGTGACCAGGAGGTTGAGGTCGAGATTGCGGAAGGTGGCGTGCAGCACGCTTCCAACTATAAACACACTTGATGGTTACTAGTGGCTAGTCGCTCTTGTGTGATGTGTCGGGCGTCACGCATCGTTGCCACACCGCCGGACGCGAGAGTCGCGGGACGTGGTGCGGACCATGCGCGAGCATCGAAGGAGATGGCATGAGTGAGCGGTTGATCACCCACCTCAGGCACGTGGACGTCGCCGTTCCGGACTACGAGACCCAGGTCGAGTTCTACAGGAACACCTGGGGGTTGACCCAGGTGGAGTCCGACACGGGAATCTCCTTCTTCGCCGCGGAGGGCTCCCCGGAGCAGTACGTCGTCCGGCTCCGCAGGGATAGCGACAAGCGGCTCGACCTGCTCGCCTTCGGAGCTGAGAACGCAGCCGACGTCGACACCCTCGCCAGCCGGCTCAGTGCAGCCGGCGTGCAGATCGTCAGTGAGCCTGACGCGCTGCAGACCCCCGGCGGCGGCTACGGGTTCCGCTTCTTCGACATCGACGGACGCGTCGTCGAGGTTTCCTCGGACGTCGCCGCACGGCGGCACCGCAAGGTCGAGGAGCGCGAGGCGATCCCGGTCCGGCTGGCACATGCGGTCATCAACTCGCCGGACCCGCTGCGCACCCGAGGGTTCTACGAGCAGCAGCTCGGCTTCTCGCTGTCCGACACCCTGGCCCACCCGCACGCCGGCGAAATGATGTACTTCATGCGCTGCAACCCCTACCACCACAACCTGGCCATCACGCGCGCTCCGCACGTCTCGTTGCACCACGCCTCGTTCGAGATGCGCGGTCTGGAGGAGTGGTTGCGAGGCTCCGGACGCGCCCTGCGCGCCGGCACAGAGAAGGTGTGGGGCCCGGGTCGTCACATGGCCGGCGACAACGTGTTCATGTACTTTCTCGACCCCCACGGCAACGGTCACGAGTACACGTACGGCGTCGAGACGCTCGACGAGGACACCTGGCACCCGCACGTCTACGACATCAGCCAGCCCGAGAACCAAGACCAGTGGGGCACCGCCGACCCGATGGGCGAGCTCATCGCCAAGAAGCTCTTCAACACCCCGGACCCGCTCTTCGTGGCGCCCCCAGTCTGAGGCACCTGTTCCAGACACGTCGGCGCCAGCCGGCGCGTGACCTCATCGACGTCTGTCCACGCAGCCCGGCGGGCCGCCTGCGCGGCCGCTGAGGCGCGCGGTCACATCGACTCTCGGCGTGACTTCGAACCGTCTTTCAGGAGGAACCATGGCTCACCCCACCCGTCGGGTCCTTGTCGTCGGAGGTGGCACCGCCGGCTCTGTCGCCACCCTTTCCATGCGCCAGCACGGCGTCGACGTCGTGCTGGCCGAGCGGCAGACCAACTGGTCGACCGTCGGGCACGGCATCACTCTGCAGGGCAACGCACTGCGAGCCCTGCAGCAGGTCGGCGTGGCCGACGAGGTCCTCGCAGCCGGCTACCCATGGGACCGCGTCCGGTTCCGCAGCGCAGACGGCGGGCTCATCAACGAGATGCCGATGCCCCCGCTCGGCGGTCCCGACCTCCCTGCGGGCATGGGATCGATGCGGTTCCACCTGCAGCGTGTCCTCAGCGAAGCCGTCGACGCGTCTGGGGCAGAGGTCCGCCTCGGAAAAGGCGTCGACGACGTCCTCGACGACGGGGCCGACGAGGGCGTAAGTGTGACTTTCTCCGACGGCAGCACCGAGCGGTTCGACCTCGTCGTCGGCGCCGACGGAATCCGCTCCACCATCCGTGGCCTCATCGGCATCCAGGAGCAGCCCGAGTCGGTGGGTATGGCGATCTTCCGCATGGAAGGACCCCGGCCCGCAGCGATGACCTGCTCGGAGCTGTTCTACGGAGGCCCCCGGTACAAAGCCGGGTTCACCCCGACCAGCCAGGACCGGATGTACGCCTACATCATCGACGAGGACCGTCGCATCGAGGACTACGGCGACCGCCCGCTGCATGAGCTCATGATGGAGCGCTCGCAGGGCTACGGCGGCCTGTGGGACGAGATCCGGGCTTCGATGGGCGCCGAGACGCTGATCGACTACCGCACTCTGGAGGCGCTGCAGATCCGCGGTGCCTGGCACCGCGGACGAGTGTTGCTCATCGGCGACGCTGCACACGCCTGCCCACCCATGCTGGCCCAGGGCGCCGCGATGGCCGCTGAGGACGGAGTCGTGCTGGGGGAGCTCCTCGGCGCCGGCAACGACACCGAGAAGGTGCTCGCCCAGTTCATGGATCGCCGTCAGAGGCGCGCGCAGATGGTCGTCGAGAACTCCGTCCAGCTGGCCAAGTGGGAGCTCGCCCCCGAAACCCCGGGCGCGGACGCTCCCGGGCTTATGGGGCGCTCCATGGCCGTGCTGGCCGGCCCCTACTGACCGCCCCGTCCAACCAAGGAACTCTCACCAGAGGAAGTATCGACATGACGTTCGTCTGCTCCGCCACTTGGACCGCTCAGCCCGGCCACGAAGGTACCGTGCTCGCCGCCCTCGTCGAGCTCGCCCCCGCATCCCGTCAGGAACCCGGGTGCCAGACCTACGTCGTCCACCAGGACCCCGAGGAGCCGTCGGTGTTCCGCATCTTCGAGGTGTACGACGACGAGGCCGCCTTCAAGGCCCACGCCGGCTACCCCCACTTCGAGAAGTACGCGCTCGGTCAGGCCATCCCGGTCCTTGCCAACCGCGAGCGCGTGTTCACCACCGTCCTCGACGTCTGAACACGAGCAGCATCCGGTGATTGCGGCATGACCTCGCCTCGCGAAGTCATGCCGCCGCAGGTGCCTCGAGAAGGGAACGCTCGTGAAGTACGCGCTCGCCGAGGTCGACTCCGTCGCACGAGTCGGTCTTGTGGTCCTCTCCGCTGACCCGACGACACCCGATCACCTGCAGCTCTTCCCCGAGGGCACCGACCTGCTCGAGGTCGCCATCCAGAAGGCCGTCCCGGCCGATCACGCGACCCGTGTACCGCTGTCCGCGGTGCGGCTGCTGCCGCCCTTGCACCCAGGGTCATTCCGCGACTTCGTGGCCTTCGAGGAACACGTTCAGGGTGCGTCCGCTATGAGTCCCGATCCGGCGGCAGCCCTGCAAGCGTGGGCGAAGTCGCCGACGTTCCTGTTCGGCAACCCGCACGCCATGGTGGGAGCCCACGACCCGGTCGTGCCACCCCCGGACACCGAGAGCCTCGATTTCGAGCTGGAAGTCGGGGTCGTCATCGGCCGTGACGGTCGCGATCTGTCCGTCGAGGAGGCCCGCGATCACATCGTCGGCTACCTCGTGGTCAACGACTGGTCGGCACGAGACATCCAGACCCGCGAGATGAAGGTCGGTCTGGGGCCTGCCAAGGGCAAGGACTTCGCCACCACCATCGGGCCGTGGCTGGTCACCCCCGATGAGCTCGAGAGCTCCCGGATCGGGGACCGTCACGACCTGCGGATGCGCGTCAGCGTGAACGACACCCTGATCGGAGAGGACTCCCTCGCCCACATGGCCTGGTCGTTCCCGGAGTTCATCGCCCACGCCTCCCGGGCGGCCTGGGTCCGTGCAGGAGATCTCATCGCCTCCGGCACCTGCCACGCAGGAGCGCTCTCGGAGTTCTGGGGTCGCACCGGCGTCCAAGAGCCTCCGCCACTGTGTCCTGGCGACGTGGTGACCATGACCGTCGACGGGCTCGGCACGCTGCGAAACCGGGTCGCGGCGCCGGCACCGAACCGCGCCCCCGTCACCGCCGCCGCCCCGCTCGCCGACCTCAAGGCTGCCACCGGGATGCACGCATGAACCCCGGCGCCGGCAGCACAGCGCCGGGCCGAGTGACCGGCAAGGTCATCGTCGTCACCGGTGCCGCACGGGGACAGGGCGCAGCCGAAGCCCGAGCCCTGGCCGAGCACGGGGCACACGTCGTGGCCACCGACGTCGTGGCCGCGGCCGACGTCGAGAACGGTGAGCTCGACGGCCACGGCGACGCCATCGTCTACCGCCAGCTAGATGTCGGGGACTCCGCGGGATGGGCAGCGCTGGCCACCTGGCTTCGCGAGGAATACGGCCAGGTGCACGGTCTGGTCAACAACGCCGGACTGGCGCACCGGGCCCGCCTCATGGACGTCGAGCTCACGGACTGGGAGCGCCTGTTCCGGGTCAACGCCACCGGGCCCCTCCTCGGTATCCAGGCCATCGCACCCCTGATGCGTCCCGGCGCCTCCATCGTCACCATCGGCAGCGTCGCCGCGATCACCCCGCACTACACCGTCGCGTACACCGCCTCCAAGTGGGCGGTGCGCGCCCTGTCCAAGGTCGCCAGCCTCGAGCTCGGCCCGTCAGGGATCCGCGTCAACCTGGTGCACCCGGGCTACATCGACACCCCGATGGTCGCCAACGCCCCGGCCACCTTCCGACAGGCGAACGTCGACAGCACCCCGCTGGGAACCGTCGGCCGCGTCGAAGACGTCGCCAACCTGATCGTCTTCCTGCTCAGCGACGAGTCCGCCTACATCTCCGGCGCCGAGATCGCCGTGGACGGCGGCTTCTCGAACCAAGCCGGCGTCAAGGCCCTGTCCGACGCCGTCCTGGCAGCCGCCCCCACCGAAGCTGCGGCCGCGACCGGTTCGGCTGCCCCGACCGGGTCGGCCGGTACGGCCTCCGGCGAGACGGGCGCCTGACATGGGAGCCCTCACCAGCATCAACCCCGCCACAGGCGTGGCCTGCGGACGCTGGCAGACCCACAGCCCCGAAGAGGCCCACCGGCTCGTCGACGACGCGCACGAGGCTTTCAGGCAATGGCGCGGCAGCGACTGGGCACACCGCTCAGAGCTGCTGCACGCGGTCGCCGACCAGCTGGACGCGCGCCGCGAGGAGCTGGCGAGCCTGATGACCCTGGAGATGGGCAAACCCGTCGGTGAGGCGCTGGCCGAGGTCGACAAGTGCAGCTGGACCGCCCGGTTCTACGCCGACCAGGCACCCGGGTTTCTGGCGGACCGAATCGTGGAGACGCCGGCCCGGCGAAGCTGGGTCAGCTACGAGCCGGTCGGTGTCGTGCT
>JACRAB010000134.1 GCA_016213575.1 Actinomycetota bacterium | reverse complement strand
GCAGGCTGCTTCGCCGGCGGTCGCTGCCCCGGCACCGGGCGCCGTGGCTCGCCGCGCGCCGGCTCCCCCGCCGGCCGGCGCGTCGTCGTCCGACGTGCGGCCGGCCCGGCACCGCGCGCGTCGCGCGGTCCCGTCCCCCGTGTCCCGTCCGCCACCGGTCGCCTCCTGGCCTGGAGTGTGGCCGCCGGGGCGGCCGTCATTCGCGCCTCCCGGCGCCCGTCGTCAGTTCGTGGGCTTGCTCGTCGCCTTCGTCGTCGCCGTGCCGGACCTCGTGGCCGGCGTCGAGCTCTTCTTCGCCGCGGTGCCGCCGGCCTTCGCCGTCGACGTGGCGGACGGCTTGCCGGACGCCTTCGCGCCGTTCTTGGCCCCCGTCGAGCCCTTCGCCGACGGGGTCGGCGTGGCCGCCGCAGGCTTCTTCACCGTAGGTGACGGCTTGGCTACGCCAGCGGCAGGCACGCCGAGCACCTTGCCGTCGGAGGCCCGCAGGAACGCGGGGTTCGGGGCCGGCACCATGCCGTACTTGCTCGCCTGGGCCGCGAGGTTCTGCGGGGCCTGGAGCCGCTCGAGCTCCTCCTGGAGCGCCTGCTGCTGCTCGCCGAGGACGCGCGCCTGGCTCTGCGCGCGCTGCAGGGCGTAGGCCCCGCGCTCGAGGCTCATCTGGACCAGGAGCAGGGTGACGAGCCCGGCGACGAGCAGCGTCGCGCACGCGACGACGGCGCCCGCCCGGGACCGGGTGTGCGCCGGTGCCGCGACGACCCGCAGCCGCGGCGGCGCCGGGACCGGTCGGGCCGCCGGCCGCGCGTGGCGCGTCGGCATCCGGACGGCGGTGGACTGGCTCATGCTGCATCCCCTCTGGTGTGCGTGCGCCCCCTGGCGGGCGCACCCCCCCGGCCGGCCCTGACCCGCTCGGCGGCGCGCAGTCGCACCGACGCCGCCCGCGGGTTGGCCGCGATCTCCTGCTCCGACGCCGTCTCGGCCCCGCGCGTGAGCAGCCGGAGCACGGGCGCGTGCTCGGGCAGCTCGACGGGCAGGCCGTGCGGCGCCGTGCTGCGCGCCCCGTCGGCGAGCACGTGCTTGACGATCCGGTCCTCGAGCGAGTGGTAGGCCATGACGACGACCCGGCCGGAGACGGCCAGGGAGTCCAGCGCGGCCGGCACCGCGCGCTCGAGGACCTCCAGCTCGCGGTTCACCTCGATCCGCAGGGCCTGGAAGGTGCGCTTGGCCGGGTTGCCCCCGGTGCGCCGGGCCGGCGCGGGGATGCTGTCCCGGATGAGCTCGACGAGCCGGGCGCTCGTCGTGAACGGGGTCGTGGCGCGGGCCCGGACGACGTTCTCCGCGATCCGGCGCGCGAACTTCTCCTCGCCGTACCGGGAGATGACCCGGGCCAGGTCGCGCACCTCGTACGTGTTGAGGACGTCGGCCGCGGTCGGCCCGGTCGTCTGGTCCATCCGCATGTCGAGCGGGGCGTCGACGCTGTAGGCGAAGCCGCGGTCCGCCTCGTCGAGCTGGAGGGAGGAGACGCCGAGGTCGAGCAGCACCCCCTGCGCCGGGCCGAGCCCGAGCCGCTCGAGGACCGCGGGCATCTCGTCGTAGACCGCGTGCACGAGACGCACCCGCTCCCCGAACGGCGCGAGCCGCCGGCCGGCGAGCTCGAGGGCGTCGGGGTCGCGGTCGATGCCGACGAGCACGGCCTGCGGGCAGGCCTCGAGGAGGGCCTCGCTGTGGCCGCCCATCCCGAGCGTGCCGTCGACGACGACGGCGCCCGGCTCGCTGAGCGCCGGGGCGAGCAGGGCGACGCAGCGGTCGCGCAGCACCGGCACGTGCCGGTCGCGCGCGTCACCCCCGCTGCCCGTCATCTCGACCCTTTCCTCCCCCGGTGGACCGGGACCTCGTCGTGCTGCGTCGTCGTGCTCGTCCTGCTGTCTGCTCGTCGTCCTGCTCGTCGTCCCCGCCGGCGTGTCGCGGAACATCACCGTGGGGTCGCTGCCCGGGTACGGCCCGGCCGCCAGGTCCCCATCCGCCCGCCCTGACGGCCTGACACCGGGGAAGGTGAGTCAGGACGTCACGGGCGGCTGGAGACCTCGCGGCCGGATCAGTCGGGTCGTGCGTGCCGTACGTGTCGTGAGTGGTGCCGGGTACTGCCGGGTGGGCCGGGTGGTCAGAACAGTCCGGGGACCACCTCGTCGGTCTGCTCGGCGAACGCCTCCTCGGATGCGGACAGGTAGGTCTCCCAGGCCTGGAGGTCCCAGATCTCGACGCGCTCGCCGGCACCGATGACGGCGCAGTCGCGCTCGAGACCCGCATAGCTGCGCAGGAGCGGCGGGATGGTGACCCGCCCCTGCCGGTCGAGCTGCTCGTCGCTGGCCCCGGAGAGGAAGACCCGCAGGTAGTCGCGCGCCTGCTTGCTCGTCACCGGTGCCTGCCTGAGCTGCCCTGCGAGCCGTTCGAACTCGGCGACCGGGAAGACGTAGAGGCAGCGTTCCTGCCCCCTCGTCACCACGACGCCGCGCTCGAGCTGCTCGCGGAACTTCGCCGGAAGGATCAGCCGCCCTTTCTCGTCGAGCCGGGGGGTGTGCGTGCCGAGGAACACGGCCGCCTCCCTCCGGTCCCGCCGGCGACCGTGGCCTTCGGTCGCTGGACGAGCCATTCCGCTCCAACGCCCCCCACAGTACTCCACTTTCCCCCACGGTCAACGATGAAACGCCCCCGATCCGGATCCACGGGCGACATCCCTGCAGGTCAGAGGGGTGGTGCGCAGGTGGGGGGTGTCACCCGTCCGGCCCATGCCAGGGCGGGGCGAACCGGGCGAACCGGGGCGCCGACGGGCTCGTCGGGGGCCTCGTGGGGGCTCGTGGGCCGGATCGTGGGGCGAAGTGGGGGGCTCCGGGGAGGGCGCGTGCCCGGGCCGATTCGTCGGGATCGGAGAAGATCGGGGAGGATCGACGACGGATCGACGCAACCCGGCGGCCGGGCCGGGCGTCCTCCGCCCGGGCTCGCGCCGGGCGGACCGCCCGTGAACGAACGCCGCGGTCGCGCCGTTGTCAGGGATGACGCCGGGCAGCCACCTGAGAGACTGTGGGTCACGCCGCTGGGCACGAAGCAGAAGGAGACGGTGTGAGCACACCTGCCCCCATGTCGCTCGACGACCTCGTCCGAGCGACCGGTGCCATCCGCGCCGCCGTGGAGACGGTCGTCGAGGGCAAGCCCGACGTCGTCCGCCTGTCGGTGACCGTCCTGCTCGCCGAGGGGCACCTGCTCCTCGAGGACGTCCCGGGCGTCGGCAAGACGATGCTCGCCAAGTCGCTGGCGCGCGCCGTCGGCTGCTCGGTGCGCCGCATCCAGTTCACGCCCGACCTGCTGCCGAGCGACGTCACCGGCGTGAGCATCTACAACCAGGAGCGGCAGGACTTCGAGTTCAAGCCGGGCGCCGTCTTCGCGAACGTCGTCGTCGGGGACGAGATCAACCGGGCCTCGCCGAAGACCCAGTCCGCCCTCCTGGAGTGCATGGAGGAGCGGCAGGTCACCGTCGACGGCACGACGTACCGGCTGCAGCCGCCGTTCATCGTCATGGCGACCCAGAACCCCGTCGAGATGGAGGGCACCTACCCCCTCCCCGAGGCGCAGCGCGACCGCTTCATGGCCCGGCTGTCGATGGGCTACCCGTCGGCCGCGGCCGAGGTCGACATGCTCGAGCGGCACGGCGAGCACGACCCGCTGTCGGCGCTCGCACCGGTCGCGGACGCCGAGCTGGTCCGCCGGCTCATCGCGACGGCCCGGGCGGTCTACGCCTCGGACGCCGTCAAGGAGTACGTCGTCTCGCTCGTCCGGGCGACCCGGTCCACCGCGGACCTGCGCCTGGGCGCCTCGCCGCGCTCGGCCCTGCACCTGCTGCGGGCCGCCAAGGCGCACGCCGCGATGGAGGGCCGTCAGCACGTCCTCCCGGACGACGTCCAGGAGCTCGTGCACCCCGTCCTCGCGCACCGGCTGCTGCCGAGCGCCGACGCCCAGCTCGCCCGGCGCTCCCCCGAGGAGGTCCTCTCGGGCCTGCTCGCGCACGTCGCCATCCCGAGGTCGCGCGCGACCGCGTGACGCCCGGCCGGCCGACGGGCTCACAGGAAGGGATGGCACCGTGTCGACGATGAGTGCACCGACCAGCGCACCCGGGGGACGTCGATGACCGACCTGCGCTCCTGGCTGCGCCCGGCGCTGTCCGGGCTCACGACCCGCGGCCGGTCCTTCCTCGCGGCGGGCGGCGCGGCCGCGGTCTGCGCGGTCGTCCTCGGCCAGCAGGACCTCCTGCGGGTCGCCGTCCTGCTCGCCGCCCTGCCGCTCGGCTGCGCGATCGTGCTCGGCCGGTCGCGGTACCGGCTCGCCCTGACCCGGACGATCACCCCGCAGCGGGTCGTCGCCGGCACGACCGCCCGGGTGCGCCTGGAGCTGGAGAACCTCACCCGGCTCGCGACCCGCGTCCTGCTCGCCGAGGACCGCGTCCCCTACTCGCTCGGGCCGTCGCCACGGTTCGTCCTCGCCCGGCTGCCCGGCGGGCGCCGGGCCGCGGTGACGTACTCGCTGCGCTCGGAGGTCCGCGGCCGCTACAGCGTCGGCCCCCTCCGGCTGCGCCTCACCGACCCGTTCGGGATGTGCGAGCTGACCCGCTCGTTCACCGCGACCGACCCGCTCGTCGTCGTCCCGCGGACCTGGCCGCTGTCCCCCGTGACCGCCGGCGGGCAGTGGTCCGGCAGCGGGGAGTCGCTGGCCCGCAGCGCCGCCGCGAGCGGCGAGGACGACATCGCGACCCGGGAGTACCGCTACGGCGACGACCTGCGCCGGGTGCACTGGCGCTCGACGGCCCGCCGCGGCGAGCTCATGGTCCGCCGCGACGAGCAGCCGCGGCAGATGCGCGCGACCGTCCTGCTCGACGTCCGGCCGCAGGCGCACCGCGGCGAGGGCCCGGCGTCGTCCTTCGAGTGGGCGGTGAGCGCCGCTGCGTCCGTCGCGGTCCACCTCGCCGGGCAGCGCTACGGCGTCCGGCTCGTCGTCGACGAGCGGCCTGCAGGCTGGACCGGCCCGTACAGCGGGGACGGTGCCGGCCAGCTCCTCGACGAGCTCGCCGTCGTCGACCTCGGTGACGCCCCCGACCTCAACGGCGCGGTGACCGCGATGGCCCGCACCGGTGGCGACGGGCTCGTCGTCGCCGTGCTCGGCGAGTGCGGCGAGGAGGAGGCCACGGCCCTGGCCATGATGGGCCGACGGGCCGGGCGCGGGATCGCCATCCTGCTCCGGACGACGGCCTGGGGCCCGGCGCCCGACCGCGCGAGCGCCGAGGCCGACGAGAACCGTCGCCGGGCGGCGGCCGTGCTGCGTGCCGGCGGCTGGGTCGTCACCGAGGCCGGCCCCGAGGAGACCGTCCGGCAGGCCTGGGACCGCGTCGCCGACGCCCGCCCCGGCACCGAGTTCCGGCTCGCGCCCGTGCCCGCACCGCTCCCCGGCGCAGGAGGTTCCCGATGAGCTCGACGACCCAGGCCCGGCTCACCCTCGCGTCGGTCCTCGCGACGATGCTCGCGGCGCTCACCCTGAGCCCGCTCGTGCGCGGCAAGGCGTGGCTCGTCGCCGTCTTCGTGCTCGTGGCCGTCGTCGCCGGCGTCGGCGCCGCCGTCCGCCAGGTGACCCGCTCGTGGCTCGTCGTCCTGCTCGCCCAGCTCGCGGCGTTCGCGCTCGCGGTGACGGCGCTGTTCGCCCGCAACGCCGCGCTGTGGGGCGTGCTCCCCGGGCCGGAGGCCTGGCGCGCGCTCGCCGACCTGGTCCGCGCCGGGGTCGAGATCACCGAGCAGGACGGCCCGCCGGTCGAACCCGCCCGCGGCCTCATCCTGCTCGTGGCCGGCGGCGTCGGCCTCGTCGGGCTCGTCGTCGACGTCCTCGCCGTCTCGCTGCGCCGTCCCGCCGTCGCGGGGCTGCCGCTGCTCGCCGTGTACTGCGTCCCGGCGGCGGTGCTGCCGGACGGCGTCTCGTGGGTCTGGTTCGTCCTCGGCGGGCTCGGCTACCTGCTCCTCATCGCCGCGGACGCGACCGACCGGATCCGCGGCTGGGGCCGGGTCCTGGGCAACCTCGGGGCCGACGGCGAGGGCCGGACGATGTCCGGCGGCCCGCTGAGCGGCGCCCGCCGGATCGGGGTCGGGGCGCTCGCCGTGGCGGTCCTCGTGCCGCCGCTCGTGCCCGGCCTCGGGGAGCAGATCCTCGGCAACGGCTCGGGCTCGGGCGACGGCAAGGGCAACCGGCAGATCGCCGTCGTCAACCCGATCCTCACCCTCCGCGAGGACCTCAACGACCGCGCGGACATCACCGTGATGACGTACACGCTCTCCGGGGACCAGCAGCCCGAGCCGCTGCGGATCGTCGCGGACACCCAGTACCGCGGCGACAAGTGGGAGCCGCCGACGGACCGCAAGATCCCGCGCGACAACACCGTCCAGACCCAGATGGGCACCCCGCCCGGGCTCACCCCGGCGGTCGCCACCGAGCGGCTCCAGATGTCGGTGAAGGTCAACGACTACAAGCAGAACTTCCTCCCGCTGCCCTACCCGGCCTACAAGGTCGACATCGAGGGCGACTGGCTCTGGGACGCCTCGACCCTCAACGTCGTCGGCAGCGGCACGGACACCCGCAACAAGCAGTACGAGGCCTACTACCTCGACGTGCAGCCGACGGCCGAGCAGCTCCAGGCCGCGGGCCTGCCGCCGCAGAGCATCAGCGACGAGTACACCAAGCTCCCCGCCGACTTCCCCGCCACGCTCCGCGACACCGCGAAGGAGGTCGCCGGCGACGGCTCGGACTACGAGCAGGCGACGGCGCTGCAGAAGTACTTCCGGGACGGCGGCTTCCGGTACGACACGAACGCACCGGTCGGCACCGGCTCGAACGACGGCAGCCAGGACGTGCTCGTGCAGTTCCTGCGGGTCAAGCGCGGGTACTGCGTGCACTTCGCGTCGGCGATGGCCGTCATGGCCCGGGCGCTGAACATCCCGGCCCGGGTCGCGGTCGGCTTCCTGCCCGGGAGCAAGGGCGCGGACGGCACCTACACCGTCAGCCTGCGGGACGCGCACGCGTGGCCCGAGCTCTACTTCGACGGCGTCGGCTGGGTGCGGTTCGAGCCGACCCCGGCCGGCCGGGTCGCGCAGGTCCCCGGCTACACGACGGGGGTCCAGGAGCCCGAGGAGACGCCGACGCAGACCGAGACGCAGACCTCGGAGCCGTCGAGCAGCGCGTCGTCCGCGCAGCAGCGCACCGGCGCCCCGGACGAGAACCTCGGGCCGGTGGAGCAGACGCCGCTGCTCGAGCGCGTCCTCGCGGCGATCCCGTGGCGCGTCGTCCTCGCCGTCCTGCTCCTCGGGCTGCTCGGGCTCGTCCCGCTGCTCGCGGCGACCGTCGTCCGGCGGCGGCGCTGGCGGCGGGCGGTGACGGCGTCCGCGCGCGCGGAGGCCGCCTGGGAGGAGCTGCGCGAGCGGCT
>JACRAB010000155.1 GCA_016213575.1 Actinomycetota bacterium | reverse complement strand
TGCCGATCTGCACCCAGTCCGGACCGGCCGCGTTGTTGTTCGCGTCGGCCGGGGTCGGCGAGACGTTCGGGTCGGTCTGCGCGGCGGCCAGCTCGGCCGCGTTGAGCTTGACCTCGGTCGTGCCGTCGCCCTGGGTCGGGTCGGCCGTGTACCACTGCAGGTTGAAGAAGCGGTCGTTCGCGGCGTTGAGGATCCGCATCCGGTACGACTTCGGCTGCAGGGTCACCGTCGGGTAGGCGACACCGTTGACGATCGGGGTGTCGTTGAACTGCTCCATGCCCGCGGAGATGTTCGGCGTGCCGGGGATGAGCTCCGGCTCGCAGAACGGGTCGGTGTCGTAGGTCCACGTCCCCGGGTCGTCGAGCTTGCAGTCCGGCGTGTAGTACGGGTTCTTGATCGGCCCGTACTTCGTGCCGGACGCCGGCGGCCAGAACCACGGGCCGTACATCCAGCGGCCGTAGGCGCTCATGCCGGAGGGGTCACCGGGGTTCTGCGCCGGCATGTAGACGTGGTGGTACCAGAACGAACCCTTGGTGCCCCAACGGCTCTCGTCCCAGGTCGGGTCCTGGAGCGCGAGCTGCGCGGCGTCGGGGGTGAACGTCCGGTCCTGGACGACGAGGGGCAGGGTGTCGTTCGCGCCGGGGATGGTCCCCGAGTTCACGAGCGCCTGCTCGGTCTCGTCGGTGATGACGTACCCGGCGGCCTCGCCGGCGTACACGTTGAGCCGGGTGATGCCCCACGAGTGGTCGTGGTAGAACATCAGCCGCGCGCTCTGCTGGTTGGTGTAGTAGAAGGTCTGGCAGCCGTCGTCGGCCTTGTCGCAGACCACCGAGTTGTCGGCCGGGTCGACCATGTCGGGCACGTCGCTCACGGCGACGCCCTCCGGCCACGCGGCGTTCTCGCCCGCCGGGGTGATCCACTGGTGCGGCGTGCCGTCGCTGATCCACGGGGTCGTGCCGCCGTGCAGGTGCAGCTCGGCGCGGTTGTCCGTGAAGCAGTGCGCGGCGTCCTTCGGCTCCTGGGTGCAGTCCGGGTTGCGGACGCCGTCCATGACCGTGCCGTCGTCGACCAGCGGCGTGCCCATGTCCATCGGGCCCATGCCCGAGCCCATCATCGTCGAGTCGACGGGCAGGAACAGGTCGCCCTTGGCGCCGGTCGGCAGGTAGTTGTGGAAGACGATCCGGGTCGGCCGGTTCTTCGTCGCGCCGATGAACGGGCCGAGCCACTGCGGCGCGGTGACGCCGAAGACCGGCTGGCCGGTCTTGTCGAGCACGGGCACCTTCGTGCCGTCGAGCAGCTCGTTCGTCAGCGCGACGTGCTGGCTGACGGCCGCGTTGTCCGGCGTCTCGATCTGGACGTAGCCGCGCACGAGCGTCGGGTCGATGTCGGTGTGGAACTTCGTCCGGTACTGGACCAGGCCGATGACGTACTCGTCGGCCTCCTCGCCGCTGTACGTCTTCGCCGCGGGGACGCCGAGCGGGATGAACTTCTCGCCGCTCGCGACGGTCGGGCAGCCGCCCGGGGCCGCCGGGCTGCACGTGACCGGCAGCGCGTCCTGGAACTTGCGGATGCCGACGGCGAGGTAGCCGGACCCCGGGGTGTCGACGGTGATCGCGGTGACGGCACCGATGTCCGTCGCGCTCGTCGCCGTCGCGCCGGAGCCGGGGGTGCCGGTCTGGTCGCCGTCCGCCACCGTGACGTCGGGCGCGGACGTGTAGCCGCTGCCGAAGTCGACGGGGTCGATCGCGGTCAGGTGCAGGGTCGTCGTGGCCGTCGCGAGGGTGGCGCCGGCGAGCGGGTCGGCGAGGGTGCCGTTGTGCACCGCGATCCCCGGGGCCGTGAGGTAGCCCGAGCCCGGCACGTCGACGACGACCTGGGTGATCGTGCCGTTCGCGTCCATCCCGTCGACCGGGTCGCCGTTCGCCATCATCGGCACGTGACCCTTGGCCTGCACGCCGTTCGGCAGGTCCGGCATGTCGAACTCGACGGTCGGCATGACGTAGTTCGCGCCGCCGTCGGTGATCGTGACGGTCGGGTCGACGCCGCCGGAGCCCTGCGCGGTCGCGCCGGTGCCGGCGCCGCCGGCCAGGGCGACGTCGAAGGAGCGGTAGCCGGAACCGGCCGCGCCGACCGTGTAGCCGGTGACGCTGCCCGACGTCGTCACCGTCGCGGTCGCCGTCGCCGCGTTCCCGGGGTCGCCGCCGCCGATCGTCACCGTCGTGCCGTTGGCGTAGCCGCTGCCGGCGTTCGTCACGTCGATCGTCGCGATGCCGCCGGTCAGCGGGTCGACGTTCGCGCTCGCGGTCGCGCCGGTGCCGGTGCCGGTGATCTCCACCGTCGCCGTGGGCGTCGTGAGCTGGCTCAGGGCCCAGTTCGGCCAGGGCCCGAAGTAGTGCGGGACCTTCGACGCGTCGGTCGGCCCCGTCGGGGTCGCGGCCTCGGCCGCTCCGCCCACCAGCCCCGGCAGCGCGACGGTCAGCGCCCCGACGAGCGCCGCCGCGGCGATCGTCGCCGTCAGCGGTCGCCGTCCCACGGCCCGGCCGGCACGGCGTCCTCGCACGTGTCGCATCACTGTGTGTGTCATTGCGCCCCTTCTCCCTGACCGCCACCCCCATTCGGTGACGGAGAGCGCGGCTCACGCACGTGCCCTGAGCACACCGTGCGGCCATCGGCGGCAACTGTCTGCATTCATGACGCGGCTGTCAGAACCGGGTCATCGGGGCGGCATGACAGGTCGATGACAGCCCCATGACGGGGCTTCATGCGGAGCCGAACGACCAGTCGACGGATCGTCACCGAGGAGACACGCTGGGTCGCTAGCAGGGTCCGTCGGTGCGGCGCAGTCCGTCGTTCGGGCGATTGCTGTCACGGGACACCTGTCATCCGGGGCCGCCGCGACGGCGGCGAAAACTCACGCCGCGCGATGACAGCGCCGATGATGTCTCCAGGGGCCGGCGAGCGACCGGCGAACGGCTCGGAGGAAGGGTGGTGGACGCGCGATGGCGCGCCTGCTGGTGGTCGAGGACGAGGAACGGCTGCGGTCGTTCATCGTCCGCACCCTTGAGTCGGACGGGCACTTCGTGGCCGTCGCGGGGACGGGCCCGGACGGCGTCCGGCGCACCTACGAGGAGGTCTACGACCTCGTCGTCCTCGACCTCATGATCCCCGGCTTCGACGGCCTCGAGGCCCTGCGCCGCATCCTCAACCACGACCCCGAGCAGCGCGTCCTCATTCTCTCCGCGGTCGCCGACGTCGCCTCGCGCGTCCAGTGCCTGCGGATGGGGGCGACCGACTACCTCACCAAGCCGTTCGCGGCGGCCGAGCTCGTCGCCCGGGTCCAGGCCCGGCTGCGCGCCCCGAAGTCGACGGGCCTGCAGCGCTGGCTGCGGGTCGGGCCCGCGACGCTCGACCTCGAGCGGCAGGTGCTCGAGGTCTCCGGGAAGGTCGTCGCCCTGACCCACCGCGAGCTGCTCCTCGTCGGCTATCTCATGCGGCGCGCGGGCGAGGTGTGCAGCCGCGACGAGCTGCTCTCCAGCGTCTGGGGCTACGACGACCCGAGCAGCAACGTCGTCGACGTCACGGTCCGCCGGGTCCGCGGCAAGATGCCGCTGCCGATGATCGAGACCGTCCGCAACGTCGGCTACCTCTTCACGGCGTCCTGATGACGGGCACCGCGACCACCGACCTGACCCGCGCCCCGGCCGGGCCGGCCGCCCGCCCGGCAGCGGGCCGGTTCTCCCGCGACGAGCTCGTCTTCGTCGCCTGGGTGCTCTTCGCCGCGGCGAACATGGTCGTCATGGTCGCCTTCGCGGCCGCCGGCGTCATCGCGTTCCACGTCATCTGGGTGTCGATGTCGGTCGTCTACGGCGTCCAGGGCTGGTCGGCCCGGCGGACGTCCGTCGTCCTGGCCGTCGTCGTCGTCGCGACGACATTCGCGATGACCGCCTTCATCCGCGTCGAGGGCGCCGACTGGATGGAGCTCACCGAGGTCCCTCTCATGGCCGGGGTCTTCCTCGCCATGGTCTGGCACGTCCGGCGGCGGGCCGCGGCGCTCGCGGAGAGCCTCGCGGCCTCGGAGCGCGAGCGGCGGGCGCACGAGCTCAAGGAGCTCTTCGTGCGCAACTGCTCGCACGAGATGCGCACGCCCATCACGGTCGCCCGCGGCTACGCGGAGCTGGTCCGCAGCCAGGTCCAGACCGACGGTGCCCGGGAGGACGTCGACGTCGTCGTCGACGAGCTCGACAAGCTGGGCGGGCTCGCCAACCGGCTCCTGCAGCTCGCCGACGCGTACGAGGCGACGCACTTCGACTGGGGCGACGTCGACCTCGACGGTCTCGTCCGCCGCACCGTCCAGCGCTGGCGCCCCGCCGCGGACCGGGACTGGCGGGTCGAGAGCGCCCCCGTCGTCGTCGAGGGCGACGAGTCCCGGCTCGAGACGGCCCTCGACTCGCTCGTGGAGAACGCGCTGAAGTTCACCTCGGACGGCGACACGATCCTCGTGCGCTGCGTCCCGACGGCGGACGGTGCCGACCTCGTCGTCGAGGACTCCGGGGTGGGGTTCGCGGCCTCGCGCAGCGGCGGGACCCGGGCGTCGGGCCGGCCCGGCACCGGCCTCGGGCTGGCGATCGTCAAGGCCATCGCCGAGACCCACGGCGGCGGCACCGAGCTGCGCGACCGGGCCGGCGGCGGGTCCGTCGTCACGCTGCGGGTCGCCCGGCACCGTCCCGCGGTCGCGCCGCGGCCCGAGGTCAGCGCGCCAGTGACCGGCTGATCGCGGCCGCCGCCGTCCGGACGGCGGGGGCGAGGGTCCGCGGCTCCGCGCCGTCCGCCTGGACGACGACCGACAGCGCGGCGACGACGTCGCCGTCCGGCCCGCGCACGGGTGCGGCGACGGACAGGGCGTCCATCGTCACCTGCCGGTCGCTCACCGCGATACCGCGGCGGCGGACGTCGGCGAGCATGCTCCGCAGCTGCCGCGGGTCGACGACGGTCCGCTCGGTGAAGCGCTCGAGCGGGGACGACAGGGCCTCCTCCTGGACCTCCCGCGGCGCGAACGCGAGGAGCACCAGGCCGACCCCGGTCGCGGACATCGGGAAGCGCAGCCCGACCCGGGTGAGCACCGGGACCGCGTGCCGCCCGGCGATCCGCTCGACGAAGACGACCTCGAGGCCGTCCCGGACGGCGAGCTGGACGTTCTCGTGGGTCGCCTCGTACAGGTCGCCCATAGACGGTGCCGCCGCCTCCCGCAGCCCGATCGTGCGCGGCGCGAGCGCCGCCACCTCCCACAGGTGCAGCCCGACCCGGAGCAGCCCGTCGTCCCCGCGCTCGAGGCCGCCCCAGGCGAGCAGGTCGCCGACGAGCCGGTGGGCCGTGCTCACCGGCAGCCCGGCCCGCCGGGCGAGCGCGGACAGGGTCAGCGCCCGGTGCTCGGCGTCGAACGCGTCGAGGACGGCGAGCAGCCGCGCGCTCGCCGTCCTCGAGCCGCGCGCGTCGGCACGTCCCTTGCCCACGCGGTGAGGGTGTCAGACCTCGACGACGAGCCGTCCGCCCGCCGCCCGGGACACGCAGACGAACATCGTGTCGTTCGCGGCCCGCTCGGCGGGGGTGAGGAGCGCGTCCCGGTGGTCGACGGTGCCCGCGAGCACCGACACCTCGCAGGTCCCGCAGGTGCCCTCGCGGCACGACGAGAGCACCGGGACCCCGGCCTCCTCGAGCACCTCCAGCGCCGAGCGGCCGGCGGGGACCGTCACCGTGACGCCGTGGGAGGCGACCTCGACCTCGAACGCCACGTCGCCGTCCGACCCGGACGCCGGGTCGGCGGCCCGGAACCGTTCGACGTGCACCCGGCCCGGCCCGAGCGCGTCGCCCGCCTTCTCGACCGCCTCGATGAGCCCCTCCGGCCCGCAGCACCAGATCCCGGCACCCGACGCGGCGGCGCGCTCGACGAGCGCCGCCACCGGCAGCGGTCCACCGGCGTCGAGCGGGTGCAGCGCGACCTCCCCGGCCCCCGCCGACGCCGCCGCGAGCGCGGTCACCTCGTCGACGAACGCCATCGAGGACGCCGTCCGGCCGCCGTACGCGAGGTGCCAGCGGGCGCCGGCCAGCACCGCCGCCCGGACCATCGCGAGCACCGGGGTGATCCCGATCCCGCCCGCGACGAAGACGTACTCCGGCGCCGGGTCGAGCACGAACCGGTTGCGCGGCCCGCGGACCGCGACGGCGGTGCCCGGGAGCAGGGCCTCGTGCACCGCCGCCGAGCCGCCGCGTCCGGCCTGCTCCCGGAGCACCGCGACCCGGTAGGACGTCGCGTCGTCCGGGTCGCCGCACAGCGAGTACTGCCGCACGAGCGGCCCGTCCGGGCCCGGGACGACGAGGTCGACGTGCGCCCCGGGTGTCCAGAGCGGCAGCGGAGCGCCGTCCGGGGCGCGCAGCACGAGCGCGACGACGTCGTCCGCGACGCGGGACCGGTCGGCGACGACCAGGCGCAGGTCCTGCTCCTGGCCCTGGCCGTGGTCCTGCTGCTGGTCCTGCTCAGGCATCGCCCGTCACCCCCGCCGGCAGCGGTGCGAGGAGCACCTCGGGGCCGCTCGTGTCGTGGCCGTCCGGGTGCGCGCCGAGCCAGTCGAGCAGGGTCGCCGGGTCCTGCGCGGAGGACGTCGCGCCGCAGTGGCAGCGCCCGCGCAGGACGTCCGAGCCCGGCAGCCAGTCGACCCTGAAGCTCGTGCTCATCGCACCGCGGCGCTGGTGGTGGCCTGCGCCGCCGCGTCCACGGCCGCGTCCGCCGCGGCGGTCATCGCGGCGATCATCCGCCGGGCGGCGAGCGCACCGGTGTCGATGTTGATGCTCAGCTCCTGGGTCCCGGCCGGCTCCGCGGCGACGACCGTCTCGAGCAGGTCGAGGGCGGTGACGTCCTGGAGGACGACGGTCCGGTTGCTGTCGTGCAGGAACCGGCTCACCTCCTCGTCGTCCCGGGCGAAGTCGCGTGCGACGGCCCAGAAGTCGTACGTCGACGTCGCGGTCGACGGGGTGATCGCGTAGACGACCTCGACGTGGAAGGCGCCGTCGTCCGGGCCCTCGGCGGGCGGCAGGACGCCGACCGGGGCGACCCGGCTGTGCAGCGTGTACAGGCACGGCGGGAAGTACTCGATGTCCTGCCAGCGGGTGATCCGGCCGGTCATCCCGGTCGAGTTCGCGTAGAACGGCGGGCACGCGGCGTCCGCCATGTGCCGGCTGACCCGCACGACCCGGGCCTGTTCGTCGACCTCGGTGGTGATCGGCGTCTCGGCGACCTCGGGGGTGCCGATGTACCCGCCGTGCAGGTAGGTCTCGTGGGACAGGTCGAGCAGGTTGTCGACGAGCAGGCCCCAGCGGGCCGCGAGCGGCTCCATGCCGCTGACCGTCGTCCAGGCCTCGTCGGCGAGCCAGGGCGCCCGCGGGATCCGGGTCGCGTCGGCGAGCGCCGGGTCCCCGATGAACACCCAGACGAAGGAGTCCTGCTCGACGACCGGGTACGCGGTGACCCGCGCGGTCCGCGGCACCCGGCTCTGCCCGGGGACGGCGACGCACGTGCCGGTGCCGTCGTACGTGAACCCGTGGTAGCCGCAGACGACGGTGTCGCCGACGACGTGGCTCGGCGCGGCGGAGAGCGGGAACCGGCGGTGCACGCAGCGGTCGGCCAGCGCGGCGACGCTGCCGGACCCGGTGCGGAACAGGGCGATCGCCTCGCCGCAGACGGTCCGGCCGAGGACCTCGGAGGTGACCTCCCGGCCGTAGGCCGCGACGTACCACTGGTTGCGCACGAACGTGACGGGACTGCTCATCGGGACCTCCGCGGGTGGGCGCCGGCGTCCTGCGTGCAGGGGCGGCCGGCCGACGGTCGGGGCGTCGCCGTCGCCGGCGACATGCCGAGGGTGTGGTCCGGGCCACGGTGCGGGGAACCCGGGTTTCCGCCTGACGGAAAGTCGGCTCCTGACCTGCCCGGGGCGGGCACTTACGATCGCTTCCGATGAACGACGAGCAGTCGGCCGCGGCACCAGGGACGTTGCCCGCGACGGTGACCCGGTTCGTGGGCCGCCGGCGGGAGCTCGGTGACGTCCGCCGGCTGCTGGGGGAGTCCCGGCTCGTCACCCTCACCGGGCCCGGCGGGGTCGGCAAGACCCGGCTGGCGCTGGCCCTGGCGGCCGACGTCCGGCGCGCGTTCATCGCCGGCGTGTGGTTCGTGGACCTCGCCGTCATCACGGACGGCGGCCGGATCGCCGAGGTCGTCGCGAACACCCTCGGGGTCGCCGACCGGTCGCCGCGCCCCGCCGTCGACAAGGTCATCGAGCACCTGCGCGACCGCAACGCCCTGCTCGTCCTGGACAACTGCGAGCATGTCGTCGCCGACTGCGCCCGGTTCGTCGACCGGGTGCTGCGGCAGACGACGGACGTCCGCGTGCTCGCCACGAGCCGGCACACCACCGGCGTCGACGGCGAGCACCTCTTCGCCGTCCCGCCGCTCGCCGTCCCCGACCTGCGGCTGCCGCAGCACGCGGCGGTGACGAGCCAGTTCGACGCCGTCCGGCTGCTCACCGACCGGGTCGTCGCGATCCGGCCGGGGTTCGCGGTCACCGACGAGAACGCCGAGGCGGTGGCCCGGCTGTGCATCCGGCTCGACGGGATCCCGCTGGCGATCGAGCTGGCCGCCACCCGGCTGCGCTCGCTGTCCGTCGAGCAGGTCGTCGAGCGGCTCGAGAGCCGGTTCGCCCTCCTCACCTCGGGCAGCACCACCGCGCAGCCCCGGCAGCAGACGCTGCGCGCCCTCGTCGACTGGAGCCACTCGCTGTGCTCCCCGGCCCAGCGGCTGCTCTGGGCGAGGCTGTCGGTGTTCAGCGGCTCCTTCGACCTCGCCGCGGCCGAGGGGGTCTGCGCGGACGACGGCGCGCTCACCGCGGCCGGGGTGCTCGACGTCCTCGACCACCTCGTCGCGCAGTCGATCGTCGTCGGCGAGCATGACGGGCCGGCCGTGCGGTTCCGGCTGCTCGAGACGATCCGCCAGTACGGCCGCGAGCGCCTCGAGGAGCTGGGGGAGGTCGAGGACCTGACGCGGCGGCACCGCGACCACTACCTCGCCGTCGTCGAGGAGACGGCCGCCCGCTGGTGCGGGCCGAGGCAGGAGGGCGACCTGGCGCGGCTGCGGGCCGACCACGGCAACCTGCGGGCGGCGCTCGAGACGTCCGTCCGCACCGGGGACGTCGACCCGATGCCCGCGCTGCGGCTCGTGGCCGGGCTGCGCAACCACTGGTACGCCGACGACTTCCTCGCCGAGGGCCGGCAGTGGCTGGACGCCGCCCTCGCCCTGCCGGCCCCGGACGACGCGGCGCGGGCGCGGGCGCTGTGGGTCGCCGCCTGGGTCTGCCTGCTCCAGGGCGACGAGCCGGCCGCCTCCGCCCGCCTCGACGGCTGCGAGGCGCTCGGCGTCCGGGTGGGCGACGGTGCGTCGGTCGCGCACGCCCGGAGCCTGCGCGGGACGGCGGCCCTGTTCGCCGGGGCGCTCGACGACGCCGCGGCGCACTTCGAGGGTGCGATCGCCACGATGACCGCCGAGGGCGACACCGAGGGCCTGCTCTGGAGCCACTTCCAGCTCGCGATCACCCAGGTGCACCGCGGCCGCGGCCCGGACGCGGTGGCGATCTGCCGGGACGCCCTGGCCCTGTGCGAGCAGCACGGCGAGCAGCTGTGCCGCTCCTACACGCTCTGGGTGCTCGGCTTCGAGGCGTGGCGCCGGGGCGACGCGGCGCAGGCCGAGGCCCGGGTCGCCGAGGGGCTCGCCACCCAGCGCCGGTTCAACGACTCGGTCGGTGTCGCCCTCATGATCTCGACCCTGGCCTGGGTCGCGGCCTCGACGGGCGACCTGGACCTGGCCTCGGTCCGGCTCGCGGCCGCGGACGTCGCCTGGCGGACCGCGGGGACGACGATCGCCGCCTTCGGCCCGCCGCTCGCCGGTCACCAGGCGGCGTGCCTGCAGCGGATGCAGGACGGCGGCCGGCGCCCGGGCGGGATCCCTGCCGGTGCCGCGCTGGCCCAGGTCGTCGAGGCCGTCCTCGACGGGGACCGGGCGCAGCCGGCCCGACCGGGCGCCGCCGCGGCGGGCGCACCGGCGCCGGGCGAGCTGACCTCCCGGGAGCTCGCGGTCGCCGAGCTCGTCGCCGAGGGCCTGAGCAACAAGGCGATCGCCGCGGCGCTGGTGATCTCGCCGCGGACCGTGGACGGCCACCTCGAACGCATCCTCGCCAAGCTCGGGTTCTCCTCCCGGACCCAGGTCGCCGGCTGGGTCGCGGCCCGCCGCGCGACGGCCCGCTAGCCGGACGCCCAGCGGCCGCACCCCGCCGGTGCCACCGGCCACGGTTACCCGTCCGGGCCGGAACGGGTGGTCGATGGGGTGGTTCCACCCTCCCCGGTGCCGCCCGCCGCCGGTGACCCTCGTCACTCCAGCAGTCGTGACGAGGAGGTCGACGATGACGGCGGTGGCCGACGAGCAGACGGTGGCACGTCCGGAGCCCGCACCCGGGGTGCTCTGGATCGGCGGGCAGCGGGAGGGGGCCGCCGACGGCCGGACCCGCGAGATCCTCGACCCGTCGAGCGGGGACGTCGTGACGACGGTCCCCGAGGCGGGTGCCGACGACGTCCGGCGGGCGGTCGGGGCGGCGCGCGCCGCGGCCGACTCGGGGGTCTGGTCAGGGCTGCCGCCGCGGCGCCGGGCCGAGGTGCTCGTGCGGGTCGCGGGCCTGGTCCGGGAGCACGCCGAGGAGCTCGCGCGGCTGGAGTCGCTCGACGTCGGCAAGCCGCTGCAGTTCACCCGGACGATCGACGTCCCCACCGTGGCCGACACCTACGAGTACTACGCGCAGCTCGCCGCGACGATCGAGGGCGCCGCCCGGTCGACGTCGATCCCGACGTTCGCCTACACCCGCAAGGAGCCGCACGGCGTCGTCGCCGCGGTGACCCCGTTCAACTTCCCGCTCATCCTGTCGACGACGAAGCTCGCCGCGGCCCTGGTGAGCGGCAACACGGTGGTGCACAAGCCGGCCGAGGAGACGCCGCTGTCGGCGCTGCGGATGGCCGAGCTGTTCCAGGAGGCGGGGCTGCCGGACGGCGTCCTCAACGTCGTCACCGGCGGCGCGGAGGCGGGGCGTGCGCTGGTCGGCGCCGACGGCGTCGACAAGGTCGCGTTCACCGGCTCCAGCGCCGTCGGGCGTCAGGTCGCGCAGGACGCCGGGGCCGGCCTCAAGCACGTCACGGTCGAGCTCGGCGGCAAGGGCGCGAACATCATCTTCGCCGACGCCGACCTCGACGCCGCGATCGGCTCCGCCGTCGCGGCGTTCGGCTTCAACACCGGCCAGTTCTGCATGGCCGGCACCCGGCTGCTCGTCGAACGCCCGGTCTACGACGTCGTCGTCGGTGCGCTGCGCGGCGCCGTCCAGGGCGTGCCGGTGGGCGACCCGTTCGCCGACGCCACCGTGATCGGCCCGATGGCCGGTGCGCGGCACGCGGCGAAGGTCCGCGAGTTCCTCGACCACGGCCGGAGCCAGGGCTACGAGGTCGTCTCCGGGCCGGAACAGGGCGGCAGCGGCTTCTTCGTGCCGCCGACCGTCGTCACCGGGGTGCAGCAGGACTCCCGGCTCGTCCAGGAGGAGATCTTCGGCCCGGTCGTCACGGTGCAGCCGTTCGACACCGAGGAGGAGGCCGTCGCGCTCGCGAACGGCACCGCCTACGGCCTCGCCGCCGGCCTGCAGTCGCGGGACGCCGCTCGGGTGCACCGGGTCGCCGCGGCGCTGCGCGCCGGGATCGTCTGGGTCAACGGCTGGTCCCTGCTCGACGTCGCGATGCCCTTCGGCGGCACCGGGGCCTCCGGCTACGGCCGGGAGAACGGCCCGGAGGCGCTCAACGAGTACCTGCGCACCAAGTCGGTGCTCGTCGCCCTCGGCTGACATTCCTTCCCGGACAGCGCATTTCCGATCAGAGCCGATCGAGAGGAAGCCCCACCATGTCCACCACCACCCGTGCCGCCGTCGTCGAGGGGGCCGGCGCCCCGTTCGTCGTCCAGGAGGTCGTCCTCGACGACGTCCGCGCCGGCGAGGTGCTCGTCGAGATCGTCGCGGCGGGCCTGTGCCACACCGACCTGGGGGTCCAGGTCGGCGGCATCCCGTTCGCCCTGCCCGGCATCCTCGGCCACGAGGGCGCCGGCATCGTCCGCGAGGTCGGCCCCGGCGTGACCCGGGTCGCCCCCGGCGACAAGGTGCTGCTCAGCTACACGTCCTGCGGCCGGTGCGAGAACTGCCGCGGCGGGCACCCCGCGTACTGCGCGACGTGGGTGCCGGACAACCTCATCACCGGGGTCCGCCGCGACGGCACCCCGACGGTGAGCCGGGCCGGCACCCCTATCGGCGGCCACTTCTTCGGCCAGTCGTCGTTCGCGGCGCACGCGATCGCCGACGAGCGCAGCGTCGTCAAGGTGCCGCAGGACGCCGACCTCGAGGTGCTCGCTCCGCTCGGCTGCGGCGTCCAGACCGGCTTCGGCACGGTGTGGAACATCCTCGACCCGGCACCGGGCAGCACCATCGCCGTCTTCGGGGTGGGCGCCGTCGGCCTCGCCGCCGTGATGGCCGCGCACCTGCTGCCGCTCGCCGCGGTGATCGCGGTCGACCGGGTGCCCGAGCGGCTCGCGCTCGCGGCCGACCTCGGCGCCACCCACACCGTGGACGCCGGCAGCGAGGACGTCGCGAAGGCGGTCCTGGAGGCGACCGGCGGTCGCGGCGTCGACGCGACGATCGACACCACCGCGGTGCCGGCGGTCGTGCGGACCGCGATCGACGTCCTCGCCGCCCGCGGCACCTGCGCCGTCGTGGGGGCGCCGCCGGCCGGCACCGAGGCGTCCTTCGACGTCCAGGGCATCCTGCCCGGCAAGAAGGTCGTCGGCGTGACCCTCGGCGACGGTGAGCCGGAGACCCTGCTGCCGCAGCTCGTCGCGCTGCACGGTGCCGGGAAGCTGCCGCTGGAGAAGCTCGTCCGGCACTACACCCTCGACCAGCTCGACGAGGCCGCCGGCGACATGCACCACGGCCGCACCGTGAAGCCCGTCGTACGCTTCGGGGCCTGACCGCCGCGCGAGAGGATCGAGGATGGACCGGCTGCCTCCGCAGAACCTGGGCCTGGGCACGTGGCCGGCCCGCCGCGCCCGGATCACGCCCGGCGCCGTCGCGCTCGTCCAGGGCGAGCGGTCGCTGACCTACGCCGGTCTCGACGAGCGGGTCCGCCGGGTCGCCGCCGCGCTCGCCGCGGCCGGCGCCGGGCGCGGCGACCGGGTGGCGTACCTCGGCCCGAACGACATCTCGACGTTCGAGACGTTCCTCGGGGCCGGCCTGCTCGGTGCCGTCCACGTCGCGCTGAACACCCGGCTGTCGGCGGCCGAGATCGCGTACATGCTCGACGACTGCGCCCCGACGGTGGTCGTCCACGCCGCCTCCCTGGCGCACCTC
>JACRAB010000139.1 GCA_016213575.1 Actinomycetota bacterium | reverse complement strand
TGCGTCGTCGTCGCCCTCGCTGCGCCGGCGCTCGAGCGGTTCCTCCGCCTCGACGGGCCGTGGGCCGCGCTGCTCGTCGGCGGGTGGCTGCTCCCGGCGACCGTCGTCTTCGCCGCGCAGGGGCTGCTCCAGGGCCGGGAGCGGTTCCTCGCCCTCTCGGCCGTGCTCGTCCTCGCGGCGGCCGCCCGCCCGCTCGGCGGTGCCGTCGAGGCCGTCACCGGCACCGGGGTGACCGCCCTCATGGGGTTCGTCGCGGCCGGGACCGCGGTCGCGGCCCTCGTCGCCCTGCGCCTCGTCGACGAGCCGCTGCACCTGTCCGGGCCCGCCGCCCGCGCCGCTGCGGCCCGGCTGCGCGGTCCGCTGGCCGGTGCCGCGGTGACCACGGCCGGGCTGCTCACACTGGCGAACGTCGACCTCCTGCTCGCCCGGCACGTGCTCGACCCGGCCGCCTCGGGTTCCTATGCGGTCGGCGCGCTCTTCGCCAAGGGCGCGTTCTGGGCGCCGCAGTTCGTCTCGACGCTGCTCTACCCGCGGATGGCCCAGCCCGGCCGCCGGGCCCGGGCGGTCGTGGGCGCCGTCGGCATCTGCACCGCGGTCGGCGCGGGCGCCGTCGGCGTGACGCTGGCGCTCGGCGGGCCGCTCGTCACGCTCGTGGCGGGTGCGGCCTACCGCCCGCTCGGCCCGAGCCTGTGGCTGTTCGCCGCGCTCGGCGGCGCGCTCGCCGTAGCGCAGGTGCTGCTCTACGCGCGGCTGGCCGTGGGCGACCGGACGATCGGCGCGGCCGCGTGGCTGTGCATCGCCGGCCTCGCCGTCGCCGTGCTGCTCGACCCCGCGCCGACCGTCGCGGGGGTCGCCGCCCGGGCGCTGGCCGCGACCCTGGTGCTCGTCGGCATCGGCCTCGTCGTCGAGCGGGCGGCGTTCCGCCGGGGCGGGGACCACGCACCGGCGGTGACCGGCGGCTGAGCCGTCGGGGTCAGTGCCCCGCCTCGTGCCAGGACCGCCCCACCCCGACCGAGACCTCGAGCGGCACGGACAGCTCGGCGGCGCCGCCCATCGCGGCCCGGACGAGCCGCTCGACCTCCTCGCGCTCCCCCGCGGCCACCTCGAGCACGAGCTCGTCGTGCACCTGGAGGAGCAGCCGGGTCGTGAGCCCGGCCTCGCGCAGCGCGGCGTCGACACGGAGCATCGCGACCTTGATGATGTCCGCCGCGGAGCCCTGGATCGGGGCGTTGAGGGCCATCCGCTCGGCGGCCTCGCGACGCTGCCGGTTGTCGCTCGTGAGGTCGGGGAGGTAGCGCCGGCGGCCGAGGATCGTCTCGGTGTACCCCGTGCGGCGGGCCTCGGCGACGATGCTCTGGAGGTAGTCCCGGACGCCGCCGAAGCGGTCGAAGTAGTCCTCCATGAGCGTGCGCGCCTCGGCCGGCGGGATCGCCAGCTGCCGGGACAGGCCGAACGCGGAGAGGCCGTACGCCAGCCCGTACGACATCGCCTTGATCTTGCTGCGCATCGCCGGCGTGACCTCCGCCGGCTCCACCGAGAAGACCCGGGAGCCGACGAAGCGGTGCAGGTCCTCCCCCGTGAGGAAGGCCTCGATGAGGCCCTCGTCCTTGGACAGGTGCGCCATGATCCGCATCTCGATCTGCGAGTAGTCCGCGGTGAGCAGGCACTCGTAGCCGGCGCCGACGACGAAGGTCTCCCGGATGCGGCGGCCCTCGTCGGTGCGGATCGGGATGTTCTGCAGGTTCGGGTCGGTGCTCGACAGCCGCCCGGTCGCCGCGATGTTCTGCTGGTACGTCGTGTGGATCCGGCCGTCGTCCGCGACCGACCGGATGAGCCCTTCGACGGTGACCCGCAGCTTCGACGCGTCCCGGTGCCGGAGCAGGTGGAGCAGGAACGGGTGCTCGGTCTTCGCGTAGAGGTCCGCGAGGGCCTCGGCGTCCGTCGTCCAGCCCGTCTTCGTCTTCTTCGTCTTGGGCATCCCGAGCTGCTCGAAGAGCACGACCTGCAGCTGCTTGGGCGAGCCGAGGTTGATCTCGCCGTCGATGTGGGTGAAGGCCTCCTTGGCGGCGGCCGCCACCTCACCGGCGAAGTACGCCTCGAGGTCCGCCAGGCCCTGGGTGTCGACCGCGATGCCGGCCTGCTCCATCCGGGCGAGGACGTCGACGAGCGGGAGCTCGACGCCGTCGAGGAGCGCGAGCCCGCCCTTGTCGAGCAGCTCCGCGCCGAGCTTCTCGGAGAGCTCGAGGACGGCGCGGGCGCGGACCATGGCGGTCTCCGCCTCGTCGGGGCCGCCGGGCGCCTCCTCCATGTCGAGGGTCAGCTGGGCGGGCTCCTCCGCCGGGGCGCCGGCCTCGGCGCGCAGCTCGCGCCCGAGGTGCCGCAGGACGAGGTCGGACAGGTCGAACAGGCGCTGGTCCGGCCGGCACAGGTACTCGGCGAGCGCGGTGTCGCTGACGACGCCGCGCAGCGGGAGCCCGCGGGACGCGAGCGCGACGAGCGGGCCCTTGACGTCGTGGAAGGCCTTGGGGGCCACCGGGTCGGCGAGCCAGGCGGCCAGTGCGGACTGCGCCTGCTCGTCGGCCTCGACGAGGTCGACGTAGCCCGCCGTGCCGTCGGAGGCCGCGAGGGCGACCCCGCGGGCGTCGCCGCGGCCCTGCGCCCAGTGACCCACGACGGCGACGCCGACCGTGCCCGCGCCGTGCGCCTCGAGCCACTCCTTGACACCGGCGCCGTCGAGGCGCTCGGTGGCCATGTCGAAGCCGCCGTCGGCCTCCGGCTCGGGGGTCGCGAGCGTCGAGAAGAGCCGTTCCCGGAGCACCCGGAACTCCAGGCCGTCGAAGACCTGGTGCACCTCCTCGCGGTCCCACGCCTGCACCGGGAGGTCGTCGACGTGCAGCGTCAGCTCGAGGTCGTCGACGAGCCGGTTGAGCCGCCGGTTGCGCAGCACGCCGTCGAGGTG
>JACRAB010000030.1 GCA_016213575.1 Actinomycetota bacterium | reverse complement strand
GGCGATCGAGAAGGCCCGGCGCGGCGAGACGACCTTCGAGGAGGCCGCCCGGGTCACCCACTCCGACAGCGGCGGCACGCACGCCTGCCCGGCCTGCGAGCGGCGCGTCGAGTCGGACATGGTCGTGTGCCCGTGGTGCGCCGTGACCCTCGACCGCGGGCACTGCCAGAACTGCGCCCGCCAGCTCGACCCGGACTGGAAGGTCTGCCCCTGGTGCCGCACGCAGGCCGAGCACACCGGCGCCCACCACCCGCTCGAGGGGATGCCCCCGTCGGGGCCCGACCTGCCGCTGTGACCCGCCCCGCCCCCGGCAGGTCGCCGGCGGGCGGGCCGCCTAGGATCGGGGCATGTCCGCCGTCTCGCTCGACGCCGTCCACGCCGCCCTCGCCACCGTGAACGACCCCGAGATCCGCAAGCCGATCACCGAGCTCGACATGGTGAAGTCCGTCGACGTCGACGGCGCCCGGGTCGCGGTGACCCTGTTCCTCACCGTCGCCGGCTGCCCGATGAAGGCGACGCTGACGAAGGACGTCACCACCGCGGTCTCCGCCGTCCCCGGCGTCGAGGACGTGAGCGTCGACCTCGACGTCATGTCGGACACCCAGCGGCAGGCGCTCAAGGACAAGCTGCGCGGCGGCGGTGCGGCCGCCAAGGAGATCCCGTTCGCCAAGGCGGGCTCGCTGACCCGGGTCTACGCGGTCGCGTCCGGCAAGGGCGGCGTCGGCAAGTCGAGCGTCACGGTGAACCTCGCGGCCGCGATGGCCGCCGACGGGCTGCGGGTGGGCGTCGTCGACGCCGACATCTACGGCTTCTCGGTGCCGCGCATGCTCGGGGTCGAGCAGCCGCCGACCCGGGTCGACGACATGATCCTGCCGCCCATCGCGCACGAGGTGAAGGTCGTCTCGATCGGTATGTTCGTGCCCGGCAACCAGCCGGTCGTATGGCGCGGCCCGATGCTCCACCGGGCCCTGGAGCAGTTCCTCTCGGACGTCTTCTGGGGCGACCTCGACGTGCTCCTGCTCGACCTGCCGCCGGGCACCGGGGACATCGCGATCTCCACCGCCCAGCTGCTGCCGACGGCCGAGATCCTCGTCGTGACGACGCCCCAGACCGCCGCGGCCGAGGTCGCGGAGCGGGCCGGCTCCATCGCGCTGCAGACCAAGCAGCAGATCGTCGGCGTCGTCGAGAACATGTCGTGGCTCGAGCTGCCCGACGGCACCCGGATGGAGCTGTTCGGCAGCGGCGGCGGCCAGCGCGTCGCCGACTCGCTCGGCCGCTCGGTCGGCGCCGCGGTGCCGCTGCTCGGCCAGGTCCCGATGGACGTCGCCCTGCGCGAGGGCGGGGACGGCGGCACACCCGTCGTGCTGTCCCACCCGGACTCCCCCGCGGCCGTGGCGCTGCGGGGCGTGGCGCGCACGCTGGGGCGCCGGGCCCGCGGGCTCGCCGGTCGGTCCCTCGGCCTCACGCCGGTCGGCCGCTGACCCGGTCGTCCCGGCCCGGGCGTCCTCACCCGGCGTAGGTCAGGGCGTCAGGTCGCGTCGGGGTCGAACGCGGGCGCCGGCTCGCCGTCCGGCGCCGCACCGGCGCCGTTCGAGCCGTTGCGGGCGGCGCCGTTCGCGCCGGAACCCTTGGGGCCCGAGCCGTTCGCGCCCTGGCCGTTGCGCAGGCCGAGCGGGTCGGCGGGGTCGAAGTCGGCGTCCGAGAGCGCCTCCCGGACGATCCGGCGCGGGTCGTACTGCCGCGGGTCGAGCTTGCGCCAGTCGACCTCGTCGAACTCGGGGCCGAGCTCCTCGCGGACCTTGTCGCCCGCGCCCTGGGCCATCCGGCGCAGCTCACGGACGAGCCGGGCCAGCGACTGGGCGTACTGGGGCAGCCGTTCGGGACCGAGCACGATGGCGGCGACCGCCAGCAGCACGATGAACTCGCTCGGGTTGATGCCGAACACGCCGTCAGGCTACCTGTTCCGGCTGGGCGCCGGACCGGCACTACCCGTCCGAGGCGGCGAGGGTGACGGTGAGCTCCTGGCGGCGCCCGTCGCGCCGGATCGTCAGCACGACCTGCTCGCCGACCGCCTTGGCCCGCACCTGGACGATGAGCTCCTCCGGCGCGGTCACCGGGACCCCGTCGACCGCGAGGATGACGTCGCCCGGCCGCACCCCGGCCTCGTCGGCGGGACCGCCCGGGGTGACGGCGTCCTGGCCGTTCTGCGGGCCGGCGGAGACCCGGACCCCCTCGCCGGCGTACTCCTGGTCGAGCAGGACGCCGACGATCGGGTGCACCGACTTCCCGGTCCGGATGAGCTCCTCGGCCGTGCGCCGCGCCTGGTTGCTCGGGATCGCGAAGCCGAGGCCGATGTTGCCCGCCTGACCGGCGCCGCTGCCGGGGGCACGGGCGATCGCGGAGTTGATCCCGATGACCCGGCCGCGCTCGTCGACGAGCGGCCCGCCGGAGTTGCCCGGGTTGATCGCGGCGTCGGTCTGGATCGCGTTGATGAAGGACGTCGCGCTCTGGTCACCGGCCACGACCGGTCGGTTGAGGGCGCTGACGATGCCGGTCGTCACGGTGCCCTGCAGCCCGAGCGGGGCACCGATCGCGATGACCGAGTCCCCGACGACGACGCCCGCGGAGTCCCCGAGCGGCAGCGCCTTGCGGCCCCCGGTGTCCGCCTTGACGACGGCGAGGTCGTAGGACGTGTCCCGGCCGACGATCGTCGCCTTCGTCTGCGAGCCGTCCTGGAAGACGACCCGGATGTCGCCGTCGCCGCCGGCCGCGGCCGCCACGACGTGGTTGTTCGTGAGGATGTAGCCGCCGTCGATGACGAAGCCGGAGCCGGTGCCCTCCTCGCCGCCGCCGCTCACCTGGAGGGCGACGACGCTCGGCAGGACGCCGTTGGCGACCGCGGGCACCGTGCCGGAGGCGCGCTGCGTGCTGCCGGTCTGCGGGGCGGGCAGCGAGAAGCCCGGGTCCCGGACGACCCGTGAGCGGGCCGAGTCGGCGAGCAGGCCGCCGGCGAAGCCGCCGGCCAGGCCGACGACGAGGGCCACGAGGGCCGCGACGAGGACGACGGAGCCGCGGCCGCGGCCACGGCGTGCGGGCTCCGGCTGCTGCCAGACGGGCCGGACGGGCGGCGCGGGCGGGTCGGACGCGCCCGGCTGCGTCAGCGGCCGGGTGTCCTGCGGCCCGGCGCCCCAGGCCTGCCCGGTGGGCGGGCCGTACGTGCCGAGGTCGTAGGTGCCGAGGTCCTGCGTGACCGGCGCGTAGACCGGCACGTAGCCGGGCGGCGTCGCCGGGGACGCCCAGGCCGGTACGGGCTCCGGGTGCTCCGGCCGACCCCCGTCGGCCCGCACGTCGCCGTCACCGTCGCCCTGCGTCATGTCCGCCTTCTCCTACGCCGTGCCCACGATCCTGTGTCCGTCCGCGTGACGCCACCCTGCCACAGCGCGACGACGCCGCCGCGCGACGGGCGCGCGACGG
>JACRAB010000154.1 GCA_016213575.1 Actinomycetota bacterium | reverse complement strand
TCTCCAGCCGGCAGTCGCGGCACACGAGCAACCGCCGCTCGGGCAGGGTCTCGCGCAGGGCCGCCTGCTGCCGCAGGAAGAGCAGCGCCGGGGCGTCGGACTCCTCGAGCGTCAGCACCGGCAGCGGCAGCCCGCTGTCGAGCGCACCCTCGACGGCCGCGGCGATCCGCTCGACGTGGGCGACGAGCGGCGGCGGCAGGTCGCCCGGCTGCGCGCCGAGCAGGGTCGCCACGTCGAGGACGCCGTCGATGTCCGCGCGGCCGAACCGCTCCGGCTCCGCGCCGGGCAGCCGGATCTCGAGGCCGACGACCCGCGCCCAGCGCTGCGGCCAGTCGTCCCGGACGCCGGACAGCCTGCGGTCGGCGCTCGACAGCGCGGACCGGGCCTTCGCCGCGGCGGCGCCGCCGAACCGGTCGACGAGGGCGGGCGCCCCGGCGGGCTGCGTCCCCGGGACGGCCTGCGGTGCGGGCCCGGCCGGGACGACGTCCGTGCCCGACGTGCCGAGGGCCCGGTCGACGAGCGCGGTGAGCCGGCCGAAGAGGTCGGCGTACATGGCGTCGAGGCCGCGCACCTGGGTCGCGGCGGACGGCCAGCGGTCCCAGAACGTCACGTCGACGCGGGTGCCGTCGTCCACCGTCGTGAGCCGGACGGCGAGCCGCACCGGCAGCCGGTCGGCGGACATCGCCCCGCTCACGGTGCTCCCGCGGCCGGCCTCGACGAGCGTCGTCCGCTCGACGTCGACCGTGAACCCGTCGTCGGACACCGCCCGCAGCAGTGCCGTCCGGACCTGCCCGACGACACCGGGGACCGTCCGGGACAGCTCGTGGCGGAACGTGGCCCGCTCGTTCACGGGCAGGTGCCCGGCTCGGGCCGCGGAACGAGCCGTGGAGGGACGGCCTTCGGCACCGTCAGCTCCAGTCGAGGTTGTTGAAGGTGTCCCACTGCATCTGCGTCGCGGCGTACGCGGCGCCGTCCGCGACGATCTTGTTGTTCAGCTCGTCGCGCTCCTCGTCGGTCATCCCGTCGTCACCCTCGAGGACGTCGTCGACGAGGGTGCCGTCCGCGAGACCGTCCCCGTCGTGGCCCGCCGCGACCACGGCCGCCGCACCCGCCGCGGCGACGGCCCCGGCGACGGCGGCGTCGGACGGGCGGCCCGCGGTGGTCCACTCCTGCCAGGCCGCGGCGGCGCCGCGCGCCCCGGGCGCCGCCGGCTTCTCCGGCGGCGTGGCTGCTGCGCTCATGTCTGCTCCAACCCCCGATGTCGGACACATCGGGGCCAGTATGCCAGGGACGATCTAGGACGAACCGTCGTCGCGACGCCTCGCGCCCGGGCTCCGCCCGGCCGGTCGACCTACACTGGGGGTCCCTGCCGGGGCCTGCCGTCGTTCCCGGACACCTCCGAGGAGCACCCCGTCGACACCGTCACCGCCGCCGTGCCCGGCGCCGTCGCCCGCGACGTCCTCGACCAGGCGGCCCGGCGCCGCACGATCGCCGTCATCAGCCACCCGGACGCCGGCAAGTCGACCCTCACCGAGGCGCTCGCCCTGCACGCCGCCGTCATCGCGCGCGCCGGTGCGCTGCACGGCAAGGGCAGCCGGCACGGCACCGTCTCGGACTGGATGGAGATGGAGCGGGCCCGCGGCATCTCCATCACGTCGGCGGCGCTCCAGTTCGAGCACCACGGCGCGGTCGTCAACCTCGTCGACACCCCCGGCCACGCGGACTTCTCCGAGGACACCTACCGGGTGCTCGCCGCCGTCGACGCCGCGATCATGCTGCTCGACGCCGCGAAGGGCCTGGAGCCGCAGACGCTCAAGCTCTTCGAGGTCTGCCGGCACCGCAACCTGCCCGTGCTCACCGTCATCAACAAGTGGGACCGGCCGGGCCTCGACGCGCTGGCGCTCATGGACGAGATCGAGAGCACCATCGGCCTGAAGCCCACACCGCTGACGTGGCCGGTGGGCATCGCGGGCGACTTCCGCGGCGTCCTCGACCGGCGCACCGGCGGCTACACCCGCTTCGACCGGACGGCGGGCGGCGCGACCGTCGCCCCCGAGGAGCACCTGACGCCCGATCAGGCCGAGCAGGTCGAGGGTGACGCCTGGACGACGGCCGTCGAGGAGAGCGACCTGCTCGCGGCGTCCGGCGCCGACCACGACCAGGAGACCTTCCTCGCGGCCCGGACGACGCCGGTGCTCTTCGCCTCGGCGGTGCAGAACTTCGGGGTCGGCCGGGTGCTCGACACCGTCGTCGAGGTCGGCCCGGCGCCGACCCCGCGCGAGCTCGTGACCGGCGGTACCCGGCCGGTCGAGTCGCCGTTCAGCGCCGTCGTCTTCAAGGTGCAGGCCGGGATGGACGCCGCGCACCGCGACCGGCTCGCCTACGCGCGGGTCTGCTCGGGCGTCTTCGAGCGCGGGATGGTCGTCGTCCACGCGACGTCGGGCCGGCCGTTCCACACCAAGTACGCCCACGCCGTCTTCGGCCGCGAGCGGACGACGATCGAGACCGCCTACCCCGGGGACGTCGTGGGCCTGGTCAACGCCGGCAACCTGCGGCCGGGGGACACCCTGCACGTCGGGGCGAAGCTCGAGTTCCCGCCGATCCCGTCGTTCGCGCCCGAGCACTTCGCCGTCGTCCGGGCCCGGGACACCTCGCGCGCCAAGCAGTTCCGCCGCGGGATCGAGCAGCTCGACCAGGAGGGCGTGGTCCAGGTGCTGCGCTCGGACCTGCGCGGCGACCAGGCGCCGGTGCTCGCCGCCGTCGGGCCGATGCAGTTCGAGGTCGCGACGTACCGGCTCGAGCACGAGTTCGGCGCGAAGGTCATGCTCGACCACCTCGACTACGGGCTCGCCCGGCGCACCGACGCCTCCGCCCCGGCGGCGCTGCGCGGCGTCCGCGGCGTCGAGGTGCTCACCCGCTCGGACGGCGAGGTGCTGGCCCTGTTCGTCGACCGCTGGCGGCTCGGCACGGTCGTCAAGGAGAACCCGGACCTGCTGCTCGAGCCGTTGGTCGGGGCGCGGGTCTGAGCTCCCGGCCGGCCCCGGGGCCCGAAACCCTGGTGAGACGGGGTGGCCCCGGGCGGCACAATGACGGCCATGGGCCATGTCGACGTCAACGCGGTGTCCTTCACCCTCCCCGACGGCCGGCCCCTCCTCGACGAGGTGACGTTCCGGGTCGGTGACGGCACCACCACGGCGCTCATCGGCCCGAACGGCACGGGCAAGACGACGCTGCTGCGGATCGTCGCCGGGGACCTCGACGCGCACGGCGGTGCCGTGGGCCGCAGCGGCGGGCTCGGCGTCATGCGGCAGTTCGTCGGCTCGGTGCGGGACTCCTCCACGGTGCGGGACCTGCTCGTCAGCGTCGCGCCGCCCCGGGTCCGCGAGGCCGCGCAGGCGCTCGACGCCGCGGAGCTCGCGATGATGGAGTCGGACGACGAACCCACCCAGATGCGCTACGCCCAGACGCTGTCGGACTGGGCGGACGCCGGCGGCTACGAGATCGAGACCCTCTGGGACGTCGTGACGACGGCCGCGCTCGGGGTCCCGTTCGAGAAGGCGCAGTGGCGCGAGGTGCGGACCCTGTCGGGCGGCGAGCAGAAGCGGGTCGTCCTCGAGGCGCTGCTGCGCGGGCCGGACGAGGTGCTCCTGCTCGACGAGCCGGACAACTACCTCGACGTGCCCGGCAAGCGCTGGCTCGAGGAGCAGCTCGCCGCGACGCCGAAGACCGTGCTGCTCGTCTCGCACGACCGCGAGCTCCTCAGCCGGGCCGCCGACCGGATCGTCACGCTCGAACCGGGCGCCGTCGGGGCCACCGCGTGGGTGCACGGCGGCGGCTTCGCGACCTACCACGACGCCCGCGCCGACCGGAACTCCCGGCTCGAGGAGCTGCGCCGGCGCTGGGACGAGGAGCACGTCAAGATCAAGACGCTCGTGCAGACGCTCAAGGTCAAGGCGAAGTACAACGACGGGATGTCCTCGCGGTACCAGGCCGCCCTGACCCGGCTCGCGAAGTTCGAGGAGGCCGGTCCGCCGCAGGAGACGCCGCTCGAGCAGAAGGTGACGATGCGGCTGCGCGGCGGGCGCACCGGCAAGCGCGCCGTCGTCTGCGAGGGGCTCGAGCTCTCCGGGCTCATGAAGCCGTTCGACCTCGAGGTGTGGTTCGGCGAGCGGGTCGGGGTGCTCGGCTCGAACGGGTCGGGCAAGTCGCACTTCCTCCGGCTGCTCGCGGCCGGTGGCTCCGACC
>JACRAB010000142.1 GCA_016213575.1 Actinomycetota bacterium | reverse complement strand
TGCCGGTCGCCGCGGACCGTCGTCCGCGGCCCCGGGGCCGCGCCGGACGGCGTGTGCCGCAGCCCGACGCCCGTCGCGGCGAACGCGGGGGCCGCGGCCGCGACGGCCGCCGCGGCGAGCCGGTCGGCGTGGACCGGCTCCGGGTCGGCGCGCAGCGTCTGCTCCTCGGCGGTGGCGACCTCGCGCAGGTCTGCGGCGAGCCGGCGGAGCCGCCCGAGCTGGTCGCGCATCGTCTGCCAGGACTGCGCCTCCACGGGGACGACACCGTCCTCGAGCCCGTCGACGTAGGCCTCGAGGGTCGCGACCGGGGTGCGGAGCTCGTGCGCGAGGTCGGCGAGCAGCCGGGTCCGGGTGGCCTCGGTCGCGGCGAGCCGGCCGGCCATCCCGTCGACGGCGGCGGCGAGCCGGTCCACCTCGGTGCTGAAGCCGCTCGTCGGCACCCGGATCTCGAACCGGCCGCCGGCGATCGTGTCGACGGCGTCGGCGAGGTCCTCGACGGGGTGCACGACGCGGCGCACGAGGAACCACGACACGGCGCCGGCGACGAGCACGGACACCCCGGTCGCCACGGCGAGCGAGAGCCCGAAGGCGCTCGCGAACGCCTGCTCGGCGTGCTCCTGGACCGCGGGCGAGCTCTCCCCCGTCATCGCGAGGTGGTGGTGGAACAGGCCGGGCGCGACGACGAGCGCCGTGACGGCGAGCGCGGCCGCACCGGCTGCGACGACGAGCACCTGGACGACGAGGACCCGGGTCGCGAGGCTGCGGCTCCTCACCCCGGCCCCATCCCGTAGCCGACCCCGCGGACGGTGCGGACGAACCGTGGCTGCGCCGCGTCGTCCGCGAGCTTGCGCCGCAGGGGGCCGACGTGGACGTCGACGACGTGCTCGTCGCCGTACCAGGGGCCGCCCCAGACCGCCTCGATGAGCTGGGCGCGGGTGAACGCCGTCCGCGGGCTCGCGGCCATGGCGGCGAGCAGGTCGAACTCGGTCCGGGTCAGCTCGACGGCGGTGCCGTCGACGGCGACGGTCCGGGCGTCGACGTCGACCTCGAGGCCGCCGACGACGAGCGGGGGCGCCGTCCCGCCGGTGCCGGCGGTGCCGGCGGCCGGGCCGGCGCTGCCGGCGCTCCGCGGGCGGCGCAGCATCGCCGACGCCCGGGCGAGCAGCTCGCGCGGCGAGACGGGTTTGACGACGTAGTCGTCGGCACCGGTGGAGAGCGCCGCGACCTTGTCGGACTCGGCGTCGCGCGCGGTGAGCATGAGGACGTAGGCGTCGGTGAACTCGCGCAGCCGGCGGCAGACCTCGATGCCGTCGAAGCCGGGGAGCATGAGGTCGAGGACGACGAGGTCCGGGTCGACCCGGCGGGCCGCCTCGACCGCCGCCGGACCGTCGTGGGCGACCTCGACGGTGTAGCCGTCCCGCAGCAGGTAGTCGCGCACGACCCCGGCGAGGGCGACCTCGTCCTCGACGACGAGCACGCGGACGCTCTGCGGCACGTGGGTCCCTCCTGCTCGGGGCGACCTGTCGGTCGGGGCTGTCGGTCGGGCTGTCGGTCGGGGTCCAGGATGCCGTGCGGCCGGCCCGGGCCGGCGCGCGCCCGGCCGCCGGGCGGTGGCTTCATCGAACCTTCATAGCCCGCCTGCGGGGTTCGCGGGCCGGGAGGCCCGACGGTAGGAGGGCACCTGTCCCCCGAACCGAAGGCGCTCGTCCGAGTCGTCCCGACGCGTCGTCCTGGCCGCCGGCGGCCTCGCCCTGGCCGCGGCCCTCACCGCCTGCGGCGGTCACTCCGACATGGCGGGGGCAGGTTCGTCGTCGGCGGCGTCGTCGGCCGGTGCGTCGGCTGGTGCGTCGGCCGGTGCCTCCGCGGGTGCCTCCGCCGACGACGCGTCGCGGGCCGCCGACGTGATGTTCGCCCAGATGATGATCCCGCACCACGAGCAGGCGGTGGAGATGGCCGACCTCGCCCTCGCCCCCGCCGCGGGGGCCGGTGCCGACGTCACGGCCCTCGCCCGGAAGATCAAGGCGGCGCAGGCCCCCGAGATCGCCACGATGAACGGATGGCTGGGCTCCTGGGGTGCCGCGGTCGAGGACGACGGCGACATGGGCGGCATGCACCACGGCGCGTCGATGCCCGGGATGATGAGCGACGAGGACATGGCCGCGCTCGGCGACGCCCGCGGCGACGCCTTCGACCGGATGTGGCTGACGATGATGGTCGCCCACCACGAGGGTGCGCTGACGATGGCGGACGACGTCCTCGAGACGACCCAGGACCCGCAGGTCCGGACCCTCGCCCAGGCGGTCGTGTCCGGGCAGACGGCCGAGATCGCGACCATGAAGTCCCTCCTGGCAGGCTGAGCCGGTGCGCGCGTCCACCCGCGGCCGGCCCGCGGCCCCTGCGTTCGTCGTCCGTGCCCCCGGCGTCGCTGCCCCGGGCGTCGCTGCCCCGGTCGTCGCTGCGCTGCTCGCGGCGTCGCTGCTCACCGGCTGCGGCGGGTCGTCCGGTGCCGTCGGCGCCGCGCGTCCGTCCACGGCCGTCGCGGCCGACCCGGCGGCCACCAGGCAGCAGGACGTCGCCTTCGCGACGGCCCTCGCCGAGCACCACCACCAGACGCTGCAGCTCGTGGGGCTCGCCGCGGAGAAGGCGGAGAGCACGGAGGTGCTCGACCTCGCCGGCCGGGTGCAGACGGCGAGCGACGCCGGGCTGCGCGAGGTCCAGGCGCTGCTCGAGGGCTGGGGCGAACCGGTGCCGCACATCGAGGGGCACACCGACCTCGGCGACTCGATCCCCGGCGTGCTCGACGCGGAGGCGCTCGCGGCGCTGCGTGCGAGCGGGCCGGCCGCGTTCGAGACGACGTTCCTCGCCACCCTCGCGACGCACCAGGCGAAGGCCGTCGCCCTCGCGGAGCGGCAGCAGGCGTCCGGCGGGGACCCGGAGGCGCTCCGGGTCGCGGCCGCCACCCGCGAGGAGACGAAGGCCCAGCTCGCCGACCGGGCCGCCGCCCGCGCCGGCTGACCCGTCCTCACGCACGACGAGGCGGCGGGGCCCCGAAGGTCCCCGCCGCCGCGTTCACGTCGTCCGACCGGCCGGCGTCAACGCCGCCGACGCGGTGCCGTCGTCAGTGGAGCACCACCGGCGGCGCGGCGGGGTCGACGTCGTCGAGCAGGCGGGACTCCTCGTGCTTGCGCGGCAGGAACATCGCCGGCACGAGGGTGAGCGCCACGAGGATCCCGGCGACCCAGTAGGTGTCCGCGAACGCCTGCGCGGCGTCCGCGAGGCCCTGGGTGACCGCGCCCTGGCCGCCGATCTTGTCGACGAGCGACGGGTCCCGCCAGGTCGCCGTCGCCGGACCGGCCAGCGGGGAGTCCTTGAGGTTGTTCGTCAGCAGGACCGACATGATCGCGACGCCGACCGAGCTCGCGATCTGCTGGACGATGTTCAGCAGGGTCGACCCGCGGGCCACCTCGTGCGAGGAGAGCGTTCGCAGGGCAGAGGTCATGATCGGCATCATCGTGCCGCCCATGCCCAGGCCCATGACGAAGAGGATCCCGATGAGCACGGGGTAGGACGTCGTCGACGTGATCTGGGTCAGCGCGAACATCGCGCCCGTGATGACGACGAGGCCGAACGGGACGATCCGGCCGACGGGGAACTTGTCGGAGAGCGCGCCCGCGATCGGCATCGTGACCATGGCGCCGATGCCCTGCGGGGCGACGAGCAGGCCCGCGTTCAGGGTCGACTCGCCCCGGACGATCTGGAAGTACGTCGGCACGAGGAGCAGGCCGCCGAAGAACGCGGCGCCGAAGAGGAACATCGTCGCCGTGGCGCTGCTGAGGTTGCGGTTGCGGAACAGCCGCAGGTCGAGCAGCGGGTGCGCCGGGCGGAACGTGTGCCAGACGAAGACCGCCATGAGCGCGACGCCGATCGCCATCGGCACGTAGACCTTCGGGTGGTTCATCGAGCCCTCGCCGGGGATCGACGAGATGCCGTAGAGGAACGCCGCGAGACCGGGCGACATGAGCGCGACGCCGAGCAGGTCGAGCGACTCGGTGGGGTGCGGCGAGTCCGACGGCAGCGCGAACCACGCGTAGACGAGGGCGACCACGCCGATGGGGGCGTTGATGAGGAAGATCCAGTGCCAGCTCGCGTTGCTGATGAGCCAGCCGCCGAGGATCGGGCCGCCGATCGGGCCGAGGAGCATCGGGATGCCGAGGATCGCCATGAGGCGGCCCATCCGGGCCGGCCCGGCCGCCTTGGTCATGATCGTCATGCCGAGCGGCATGAGCAGGCCGCCGCCGAGGCCCTGGAGCACCCGGAAGCCGATGAGCATCTCGATGGACGTCGCGCTCGCGCAGAGCGCGGACCCGGCGGTGAAGAGCACCAGGGCGAGCATGTACAGCCGCTTGGTGCCGAACCGGTCGGCCGCCCAGCCCGTGAGCGGGATGACGGTCGCCAGGGCGAGCGTGTACGCCGTGACCGTCCACGCGACCGTCGAGTAGGCGATCGGTGCGTCCGGCGAGTCGGCGAAGACGTTCTGGAAGGTCGGGAGGGCGACGTTCACGACCGTGATGTCGAGGATCGACATGATCGCGCCGAGCACGACGACGCCGGCGATCTTGAGCACCGCCCCGTCGATCTTGTCGGGGTAGGCGGTCTGGGCAGGAGCTGACACGGGAGACCTCATCGGCTTGGTTCGTGCGCGGCCGGGGCCTCGACCGCGGGTGATGCCCGGGAGACTCGGGCTCGAGCGGATCCTAATCGGCGGTGGTGACAGTCCCGTGAACCATTTTCGAGCCGCGGGCGATTCCCGGTCAGCGCGTCCGATCCGCGCCGGTGGACCCTCAGAGCCCCCAGAAGGGTCCGGAGAGTCCGACGCCGCGCAGGTAGTCGGCGGCCGCGGCAGGTTCACGCCGGGCGTACCCGCGATCGAGCCGTCCGGTGTACCAGTCGGACGCGAAGCGCCACAGAGTGGTCAGGTCCATGACGTATCCGCGGGCGTTCCCGGTCCGCTCGAGCCACGCCTCGACGCAGGCCTCGTCGCAGAACAGGCGCTGGTGACCGCACGTGTGGACGACGTCGTCCCACATCCGGGCGGCGGGGACCAGGAAGTGGGCGACCTGGGCGCCTGCCGGCGGCGCGGCGCGGGTGACGTTCCAGGCGTGCGCGGCCGAGCACGCCGGGCAGGTGGTCGCCACGAGCAAGGACGGTTCCCAGGTCAGCAGATGGGCCATCGCGAAGGAGTCCCAGGCACACCCGCCCCACCACAGGGTGCTCGTACCCATCACGGAGAAGCCGAGCGGCACGGCGGAGAACGAGTGCGCCATGACGACCCGACCCGAGTCGTCGAGGACCAGGTGCCGGGCCACGGCCAGCCGGGCGACGGCGTCCCGGACGGCCTCCGGGCTGACCTCGAGCCGGCCGGCGAGCTCGTCGACGCCCGGCGCACGGCCCTCGCGGGCGAAGCCCTCGTAGACCGCGAGGCGGACGTCCTCGAGGTCGATGGCGCCCGATGCGGCGTCGCCCTGCTCGTGAGAAGGCTGCACGGCGAGAATGTAGCGCCGCGTGCGGGCGCCGGGTCCGGGGTCCCCTCGGCCGGGTCCAGGGGCGCCCTACCTGACGCAGCACGGCTCCGACAGCACGGCCTCCGGGAGGATCCGCCCAGCACGACCTCTTGGCGGCACGGCCTTGGACCGCAGCACCTGCAGCCGTCGGACCCGTTAGGGCGTCAGGCGTCTGCTCCGGGCACCAAGCAGGTGCGGCCGTCGGTCGAGCGGCGCCTCGACGCGCCGTCGGCGATCAGAACGGAGGCGGGTCCTGCGCGACGGCCGCGGCGACCGCTGCACGAGTCGTCGAACACGACGCGACGCTCGGCAGCGGGGCGCGCGGGCGTGCGACGTAAGCGCGGCCGGTGCGGGTGGTCCAGGTGATGGTTCCGGGTGGGTCGCCGGGGTGGTGTCGCTGTTCGGGGACGAGGAGTCCGGCGGTCTTGAGTCGGTGGCACGTGCGGCACAACGGGCGCGTGTTGCACTCACAGGTAGCCCCGCCCTGGGCGTAGGGCGTCTGGTGATCGATATCGCAGCGCCAGGCGGCTTTCCCGCAGTGGGGCCCGGTGCACGTCGGGTACGCGTGCTCGACCAGCAGTTTCAGTCGTTCGCTCGCGACGTATCCGGGTGAGTAGGTGTTCTTCCCGACGCCGAGGACGGTGCCGTGCTCGCCGTCGACCACGAGACACCGGAAGACGCCGTGGGTGACGAGGTCGCGGATGGCGTCGGCGGGGATCGGCCCGTACCCGTGGAGAGTGCCGGGGTCATTCACCAGCCCCATGAGGGTCTCGGCGGACACGGTGATGTTGACGGCGACCTGGACGTCGGGCCACGTGGTGGCGAACCACTGCGGCCCGGAGTCGTCGGCGGCGGCTTCGGATCCGGCCGCGTCGTCGACGCGAGCAGCACTACCGGTCGGGCTGCTCTCCGAGGTGGCCACAGGACCCGGCGCCGCCGCAGGAGACGTGGTGGAGGCGCAACTTGTCGGGACCGGGATTACGTCGGCGGGGACGGGCAGGTAGCCGCTGGTGCAGCCGGTGACGAACAGGTCGTGCCGGAGCTGGTCCAGGGTGCGGGGGTCGCCGTGTGCGCGGAGATAGCGGGCGGCGGCGTCCAGCCCGTTGTAGGCCGCGGTGACCGCCTCGCCCGGCCCGACCGCGGTGAACAGGGCGGCGCCGTCGTCAGTGGTCTGGATGCTCACCCGGCGGCCCTTGCGGTTGCGTCGGCGGCGGTTTGCCTCGGCGTCGGCGTCGACCGCCAGCATCGCGGCGGTCAGGGCGGTGTCGAACCGCCGGACCCCACCCTCGAGCACCCCACGCGTCCGGTACAGCAGGGCCTCGACGGCCCGGGCGTTCTCGGCGGTCAGGTCCCGGGTCCGGGTCACGACCATCCGCAACCGCGCCCAGTCCAACCGACCCTCGCGCAGGGCCTGCACTGTCAGTGGCAGCCGCCCGTCGATGATCAGGGTGGTCGCGGCGTCGACCAGGGCGGCGGCCTTGCCCTGGGTGACGCCGGCCGCGACCGCGAGTTCGAGGGCGACCGAGCCGTCGACCAGAACATCCTGATCATCGGTCAGCAACCGCCCCGACCGGGTCCGTCGCGGCAGCGA
>JACRAB010000136.1 GCA_016213575.1 Actinomycetota bacterium | reverse complement strand
CCGGGTCGCCCGGCTCGGCACGGACCAGCGGGCGGTCACGGTCCTGCGGGCGGGCCGGAGCACGGAGCGCGACCTCGCGGCGGGCGGCCCGCAGCCGGCCGGCGCCCTCGTGCACGGCGACTGGCACCTCGGCCAGCTCGGCCGGGACGCCGCCGGCCGCTGGCTGCTCCTCGACCTCGACGACCTCGGCGTCGGGGACCAGGCCTGGGACCTCGGCCGGCCGGCCGGGTTCTGGGCAGCCGGGCTGCTCGACGACGCGTCGTGGACGACGTTCCTCGCCGCCTACCGGGCGGCCGGCGGGCCCGCCGTCCCGTCGGACGGCGACCCCTGGCCGCGGCTGGACCTGCCGGCCCGCGCCGAGGTCGTCGTGGCGGCGGCCCGCGCCGTGCACCGGGCGCACCACGGCGCGGAGGAGTGGGACGACACCGCCGAGGCGCTGCTCGTGGCCTGCGCCCGGATGTGAACGCCCCTCCTGTGACCCGGCTGTGCGCACTCTGCGGATCGCGGCCCGGCACGTGATCGCGGGAACCGCCCCGGCCGGCCGATCGTCGGCCATGGAGACGCACCGCGCAGCACCGCCTCCCGAGGAGCACCGCCATGAGCCAGACCCCCGCCTGGGGCGAGCCGCCCGCCCAGCCCGTCCCGCAGTACCAGCCCCCGACCCAGCCGGTCGCCCCCGCCGGCGGCGGGATGGTCTGCCCGAAGTGCCGCGGCGCGATGCGCACCTACGAGCGCAACGGGATCCATCTGGAGCAGTGCGACGGCTGCCGGGGCATCTTCCTCGACTTCGGTGAGCTGGAGTCGCTCACCCGGCTCGAGACGCAGCTCGCGGCGCCCGCCCCCGCACCGGCGCCGCAGCCCGCCGCGCAGCCGACGACGGTCGTCTACGCGCAGCAGCCGCAGCAGCCCTACCCGCCGCAGCCCTACCCCGGGCAGTACGGACCGGGCTGGGGCAGCCACGGGCACCACCGGTACCGCAAGCAGGGCTTCGGGCGGCTGTTCTTCTCGTCCTGACCAGGCGTGGCCCGGGCGAGCGCCCGGGCCCGCTCCGGACCCTCAGCCCTGGCGCGGCCTGGGGACGTCGGCCCCCGCGAGCGGCACGTCGAACGGCGGCACGAGGAACCCGTGGCAGAACCGGTTCGCCGGGTCGAGCGCGCTCTTCAGCGTGCGCAGCCGCTGCCAGGCGGCCGCGCCCGAGGCGCTCGCCGTCCGGGACGCCTTCTCGGCGCCCTCGGTGAAGTTCAGGTAGGTCGCGCCGGTGGCGAACGGGGCGAGCCGGTCACGGGTGCGCGTGTAGTGCCGCTCCACGGCTTGCGCACGGGCCTCGTCGGCCGCGACGGTGACGTACTCGAGGACGAACTCCGCCGTGCGGGCCCGGTCGTTCGGCGCCCCGGCGGCGCCCCGGCGGACCGCTCCGCCGAGGTGGCGGATCTCCGCCACGACGACGAACCGCTCGCCGTCCGCGTGCTCCTGCCAGCCGTCGACGAAGACGTCGAGTGCCTCGTCCGGGAGGCTGTCCAGCTGCTCGGTCGTCACGTACGCGGGCATCGGGTCGACCGGGTCGTGGCTGATGGAGCCGACCTCCCCGAAGGGCATGTCGGCCCAGGTGTCGACGAGCGGCTCGCGCCAGCGCCGCCAGTCGTCGAGCAGCGCCGCGCCCTGCGCCGGGTCGCCGCACCAGGCGCCGCGGACGACCGCGAACGACCTGCCGCGCAGCGGCTCCGGGATGTCGGGGATCGGCGGGTACTCGATGAGGACCAGGCTGCTCGTGAGCTCGTCGGGCGCGCCGGCCACCCAGTCGCGCCAGCGCCGGGCGACCTCGCCGGCGAGCTCCGGCGGGTAGTAGAGGTTGCCGCCGTACACCCGGGCGACCGGGTGCAGCGCGATCTCCATGCCGACGACGACGCCGAAGGGGCCGCCGCCGACTCCGCGCAGCGCCCAGAACAGCTCGGGGTGGTCGTGCTCGCTGGCCCGCACGAGCGCGCCGTCCGGGGTGACGACGTCGAAGGCGAGCACGGTGTCGGAGCCGAACCCGTACCGGCGGGCCAGCCAGCCCACCCCGCCGCCGAGCGTGTAGCCGAGGCAGCCGACGTGCGGGCTGGAGCCGAGCGCGGGCGCGAGCCCGTGCTCCTGGGCGAGCGGCAGGACGTCGCCCCACTGGTTGCCGGCGGCGACGAACGCGGTCCGGTTCACCGGGTCGACGCGCACCCGGCGCAGCCGCGAGGTGACGACGAGGAGCGCGCCGTCCGCAGGCCGGCCGATGCCGTGGCCGGTCGACTGGACGGCGACCCGCAGCCCGAGGTCGGCGGCGCAGCGGACCGCGTGGACGACGTCCGCGACGGACTCCGCGACGACCACCACGGCGGGGCGCTGGACGACGGCGGTGTTGAACGGCGCGAACGACGCGGCGTACCCGTGCGAGCCCTCGACGAGGACCGTCCCGTCGACGCGGGCGCGCAGCAGCGCGAGCGCCTCCGCGGGCAGGGTTGTCGTCGTGCTCACCATCGTCGGTCCTCCTCGCCGTTCCCCGGCTGCGCCGCCAGGTGCCTCCACTGAGATGTCGACCAAGGCTCCGCCCGGGTTGAGCCCTCCGGGCGGCCCGCTCGTGCGCGGGCGGGTGACGGCGGACCTGGTCCGGACGAGTGACGGATCACCGTCCGGAGCGCGGGACGCCTCTCCCGCCGGACGCCGTCCGCGCCGTACCGTCGCCTGCATGACCGACTCCGGGCCCGGCGACCTCCTCGACGCGACCGACCGCGCGGACCTCGCGCGCGCCGCACGGCACCTCGTCCGCTACGGCGGGGGCGGGGACTTCATGCCGTTCGTCGCCGAGCGCGCCGCGGGCTCGTTCGTCTACGACCGCAACGGCCGCGCCGTCCTCGACTTCACGAGCGGCCAGATGAGCGCCGTCCTCGGGCACAGCCACCCGGCGATCGTCGAGGTCGTCGGCTCGACGATCGGCCGCCTCGACCACCTGTTCTCCGGGATGCTGTCGCGCCCGGTCATCGACCTCGCCGAGGTGCTCGGCTCGCTCGCGCCGGGCCTGGACAAGGTGCTGCTCCTCACGACCGGCGCCGAGTCGAACGAGGCCGCGCTGCGGATGGCCCGCCTCGTCACCGGCGGCTGGGAGGTCGTCGGGTTCAGCCAGTCCTGGCCCGGGATGACCGGCGGCGCGGCGTCGGCGACCTACTCGGCCGGGCGGCGCGGGTACGGCCCGGCGAACGTCGGCTCGATGGCGATCCCGGCCCCGAACGCCTACCGGCCGCGCTTCACGACCCCCGACGGCGCCCTCGACTGGCGCACCGAGCTGGACGACGGCTTCGACCTCGTCGACCGGCAGAGCGCCGGCGGGCTCGCGGCGTTCATCGCCGAGCCGATCCTCTCCTCGGGCGGGATCATCGACCTGCCGCCGGGGTACCTCACGGCGCTGCGGGCCAAGTGCGCCGAGCGCGGCATGCTCCTCGTGCTCGACGAGGCCCAGACGGGGGTGGGCCGGACGGGCACGATGTTCGCCCACGAGCGGGACGGCGCCACTCCCGACCTCATGACGCTGTCGAAGACCCTCGGCGCCGGGCTGCCGCTCGCGGCCGTCCTCACGACGTCCGAGATCGAGCAGCAGGCCCACGAGCGGGGCTTCCTCTTCTACACGACCCACGTGAGCGACCCGCTGCCCGCGGCGGTCGGGCTCGCCGTCCTCGACGTGGTCGTCCGTGAGCGGCTCGCGGAGCGCGCGCTCGTCGCCGGCGAGCGGCTGCGGGCGGGGCTGCGCGAGATGCAGGACCGGCACGAGTGCATCGGCGACGTCCGCGGTCGCGGCCTGCTCGTCGGCGTCGAGGTCGTCGCCGACCGGGTGTCGAAGAAGCCGGCCCCGGAGATCGGCCACGCCGTGAGCCGGCGCTGCCTCGAGCTGGGCCTGTCGATGAACATCGTCCAGCTGCCGGCGATGGGCGGCGTGTTCCGGATCGCCCCGCCGCTCACGGTCTCCGACGCCGAGATCGACCTCGGGCTCGACATCCTCGACCGGGCGGTCACCGACGTGACGCGCTGAGCGTCGCGGCGACGTCCCTCCCGGCGAGGCCGACGAGCACGCGGCCCAGCGCCGTCGCGTGCTGGGCCGTCCGGCGGCGCACGGTGTGCGTCGTCGTGACGTTCTCCGGCACGTCCTGGGCCGGCCCCAGGCCGAGCCGGGCGTAGACCGCGTCGAGCCCGGCGGCGACGGGCTGCCCGGCGGCGTCGGACGCCTGGAGCGACGTCCTGAACCCCGACTCGTGGTGGCGCACCCAGACCGTGACGAGCACCGCGAGACCCGGCCGGTCCCACCGCAGCCCGTCGGCGACCGACCGCGGGCCCTCGAAGGAGTGCTCGGCCACGAGGAAGCCGAACGCGGGCGGGGCCTCGCGCCACAGGACCTCCACGAGGTCGGTCATGCCAGCGATGATCCGGCACCCGGGTCGGCGGCGGAAGACTCGTCAGCCCACGAACGGACGGCGTCGGGCCGGGTCAGCCGACGAACAGGCAGAACGGGTGCCCGGCCGGGTCGGCGAGGACGTACAGCGGCTCGTCGGCGTCGTCCGAGCGGTCGAACCGCAGCTCGGCGCCCAGGGAGAGCGCCCGGTCGCGGTGCCGTTCGAGCGCGGCGACGTCCGGCACGGTGAAGTCGACGTGGAGCTGCATCGGGACGCCCGGCGGGTCTGGCCAGTTCGTCCGCGGCAGGGCGTCGACCTGCTGGAAGGCGAGCATCCGCCGGCCGTCGTCCGCCGTCAGCACGAGCCAGTCGGCGTCGTCAGGGTCGCCGTCGGCCGGCGGCTCGTCGCCGGGGCGGTACCGGAGCCCGAGGAGCTCCCGGTAGAACTCCGCGAGGCCGCGGACGTCGGTGGTGTCGAGCACGGTGTGCAGCAGGGTCGGGTAGTCGGCCATCGCTGCAGGGTAGGAGGGGACGCCGGACCCGCACGCCGGCTCGCATACTGCTGTCGTGCTGACCGACCTCAGGCTGCGCCTGCTCGACCGCGCCGATGCCGCGACGGCGCAGACCCTCGTCGGTTGGCTCGCCCACGAGTGGGCCTGGATCCCGCCCGGCGACCCGGCGACGGACCCGGTGCAGCGCTGGACCCGGCTCGTCGCCGAGCGGTCGCGCCCCGGGCAGGTGCCGTTCACGCTCGTCGCGCACGTGGACGACGGGCCCGTCGGATGCGTGCAGGTCTGCACGGACGACCTCGACGCCCGCCACGCCGACCGGGGCCCGTGGCTGTCGGCGGTCTACGTGCTCCCGGGAGCACGCGACCTCGGCGTCGGCCGGGCCCTGCTCGCGGAGGCCGAGCGGCTCACGGCCGCGCAGGGCCACGACGAGCTGTGGCTGCACACCGGTGAGGCGCACCGGTTCTACGCCCGCTGCGGCTGGGAGACCGTCGAGCCCAAGGTGTCGGTCCACGAGGACGCCGTGATGCGGCGCCTGCTCGCCAGGGGCTGACGGGCTCAGGCGATCCGGACGTCCGCGTCCTTGCGGGCCAGCTCCACGTAGGTCTGCCCGGGAGCCATGAGCAGCGGCCCGCCGCCGTCCACGGTGAACCGGAACCGCTCCTGGACGGCGCCCTTGGTCCAGGTGCCGGTGACGGCCCGGCCGCCGTGGGCGTAGACGAACGTGCCCTTGCTGTCGATGATCCCGTGCACCGGCTCGGCCCCGCCACGACCCGGGTAGATCTTCGTGTACTCCTGCGTGGCGCGGATGACGAGGATGTTGTCGGTGGCGACCCGGGTGCCGTTCGCGAGGACGTGCTTGCCCCACGGCATGCTGCGCAGGTAGCGGCCCGACGCGTCGTCGTACCGGTAGGACATGTCGTAGGTGTGCCCGCGCTTCCACGGCACCCGGACCGTCACGGCCTGCTGGCCGGCCGCCGTGCTCACCTCGGCCTCGGTCTCCGCGAAGGGGAAGTAGGCCTTCTGCGGGCCCTCGGCGAACGACCTGCTCTGCTTCGCCAGCACAGCGGGATGGCAGACGACGGCCCGGTCGTAGTAGGTGACGCCCTGGTAGACCCGGACCCGGGAGCGGTCGATCGAGTACGCCCCGGTGCCCTTGGTCGCCAGGTAGGTCCGTGATCCGTCGAGGTACTTCCGGTTGTGCTCGACGTAGTCGAGCACCCAGCCGGTCGCACCCGTGTTCCCGACGACGGCCCCGAACGGGGCGAGCAGCGGGACGTCGACCGGGCGCAGCGAGCGGACCGGCGCGACACCGTCCGGCATCCGGGAGTGGAAGACCGGCATCAGCCGGGTGCCGGAGTAGCCGGAGGCGTCCCGGTAGCCGTCGAGCTCGACGAAGACGATGTCGGCCTCGTCGAGCCCCACCTGCGGGTGCTCCCGCACGTTGTCCGGGACCTTCACCGCGACCGCGGCGTGCCGGGCGGCCGCCTCGTCCGTGAGCAGTGCGCCGCTGAGCGGCCAGCGGGCGGCGGGTGCGGGCGGCGAGGAGGTCGTGACCGGCGCCGGTGTCGGGGTGGGCGACGGCAGGGCGGACGACGTCCCCGCCGGCGGCTCCCCGGACCCGCCGGAGCACCCCTCGAGCGCACCGCCGACCCCGGCGACCCCGATCAGGCCCAGGAGAAGGGTGCGGCGGTCGAACGACTCCATCCGGTCCTGCCCATCACTCGTCGACGGTTGTTCACTCATAGCGACACCTTGATGACGTTCAGTATGCAGGCTTGTGCGGACCTTGCTCCCACGCTGCCACCGCCCGGGCCGCGCTGCCAGGGACCTGTGCCGGGCTGCAAGGCATCTGCGGGTGATCTGCCAGCGCCGGCCTGCAGGGTCGGGACCGACAGCCACCACGGGACCGATCCTCCAGGAGACGAACCATGTCCACCCCCACCGCAGCGATCGAGGCGGTCGGCCTCGTCAAGCGCTTCGGGTCGACGACCGCGCTGGACGGCGTCGACCTGCACGCACCGGCCGGCACCGTGCTCGGCGTCCTCGGCCCGAACGGCGCCGGCAAGACGACCGCCGTCCGGATCCTCGCGACCCTGAGCCGCCCCGACGCCGGCCACGCCCGTGTCGCGGGGCTCGACGTCGTCCGGGACGCCGCCGCCGTCCGCCGGACCATCGGCCTCACCGGGCAGTACGCCTCGGTCGACGAGGACCTCACCGGCACCGAGAACCTCGTGCTCATCGGCCGGCTCCTCGACCTCTCGCGGCGCGACGCCCGCGCGCGGGCCGCCGTCCTCATCGCCCGTTTCGGTCTCGACGACGCCGCCGGCCGCACCGTGAAGACCTACTCCGGCGGCATGCGGCGCCGCCTCGACCTCGCGGCCGGGCTCATGGGGCACCCGACGGTGATCTTTCTCGACGAGCCGACGACGGGGCTCGACCCCGGGAAGCGGGACGACGTCTGGCGGCTCGTCCGCGGTCTCGCCGACGACGGCGTCACGGTCCTGCTCACGACCCAGTACCTCGAGGAGGCCGACGCCCTCGCCGACCACCTCACCGTCGTCGACCACGGCCGGGTCATCGCCAACGGCACCCCGGCCGCGCTCAAGGCGACGATCGGGAGCCGCTCGGTCGACGTCCGGCCCCGGAACGCCTCCGACCTCGACACCGTGCGCGGCGTCCTCGCCGACGTGAGCGGCCGGGGACTGCCGGCCGTGGAGACGATCGGCCGGCACGTCGCCTCGGTCCCCGTCGACTCGGACGACGCGGTGACCGCCGTCGTCGCCCGGCTCGCGACCCTCGGCGTCGCCGTCGACGAGCTGGCCCTGCGCCGGCCCACCCTCGACGAGGTCTTCTTCTCCCTCACCGGCTCCCGCACCGACGAGAACGCCGGCGACGACAGCACCGACGACAGCACCGACACCCTCGAGGAGGTCCCGGCATGACGACGACGACCGCCGCGATGCCCGCGCCCGGCTTCGCACCGCTCGCCGCGCTGCGCCACAGCCTCGTGCTCGCCGAGCGCAGCATCCTCAAGATCCGCCGCACCCCGGAGCAGCTCATCGACGTGACGCTGCAGCCGATCATCTTCCTCGGGCTGTTCGTCTACCTCTTCGGCGGCGCGATCGCCGGCTCGACCCACGACTACCTGCAGTTCGTGCTGCCCGCCCTCATGGTGCAGAACGCGCTGTTCGTCGCGACGGCGATCGGGGTGAACCTCAACTCCGACATCGGCAAGGGCGTCTTCGACCGGTTCCGCAGCCTGCCCATCGCGCGGTCCGCCCCGCTCGTGGGCGCCGTCCTCGGCGACGTCGTCCGCTTCACGCTGTCGATCGGCGTCCTCATCGGCGTCGGGCTCGTCATGGGGTTCGACCCGACGGGGGGCTGGCTCCGGACGGCCGCGGCGTGCCTGCTGCTCGTCGGGTTCTCCATGTGCGTCTCGTGGATCTTCGTCCTCGTCGGTCTCGTCGCCCGCAGCGCAGGTGCCGTGCAGGGGCTGGCGTTCCTGCTGATCTTCCCGCTGACGTTCGGGTCGTCGACGTTCGTGCCGGTCGAGACGATGCCGGGCTGGCTCCAGTCGTGGGTGCGGGTCAACCCCGTCACGCACCTCGTGGACGCCGTCCGCGGGCTCATGCTCGGCGGCCCGGTCGGCACCCCGCTGTGGCAGACCGTCGCGTGGGCGGCCGGCATCGTCGCGGTGTTCGCGCCGCTCGCCGTCCGGGCGTACCGGCGCAAGGCGGTCTGAGGCGAGGATCCCTGAGGTCAGTCCCGGACGTACGCGTCGAGGAAGGCGTTGGACAGCAGGCCCTTCGGGTCGAAGGTCGTCAGCAGCCGCCGGGCGTCGTCCAGCCGCGGGTACAGCGGCCGGACGGCGTCCGGCGGTGCCGTGAAGACCTTGCCCCAGTGCGGCCGGGCGCCGAGCGGCAGCAGCCGCTCCTCGATCCGCGGCAGCAGCGGCAGCACGGCCTGCGGGTCCGGCCTCCACGTGAAGTGCACCCCGACGGCGTCCGTGCCGTAGGCGCCGCTGAGCCACAGGTCGTCCGCGGCCATGGAGCGGACCTCGGTGACGAGCAGCGCCGCCGCGATGTCGGACTCCATGTCCCGCAACGCGACGAGCGCCTCGACGGCCCGGTGCCGCGGCACGAGGTACTCGGTCTGGAGCTCGTCGCCGGCGCTCGGGGTGAAGCCGAGCCTGAAGTGCGGGAGCCGGGTGTGCCACGGGCCCGGCGCGCCCTGCTCGGTGAGCGGGTCGGTGTCCCCGCCCCGGATCGGGCTCTGCGTCCCGACGGCCCGCCGGGCGCCGAAGACGCTGTCGGGCAACGGATCCACCGATCCGCCCGGGGCGCCGACCCGGGTCTTGAGCCACACCGAGTCGACGACGTCCCCGAGCCAGCGGTGGAACAGGCTGACGCTGTACGCGGCGGACATGATCTCGTCGAGGTGCTCGACGACGGCCGCGAACGGAAGGTGGTCGTAGACGGTCTGGACGACGTCGTACGTCGGCTCGACCGCGAGGGTCACCTCGGTGACGACCCCGATCCCGCCGAGCGCGACCACCGCGCCGGCGAACTCGCTCCCGTACCCCGGTCCCGCGCCGTCCCGGGAGAGCTCGACGACGTCCCCGCCGACGGTGACGACGCGCAGCGCCCGGACCGCGGTCGCGAGGATCCCCAGCGCGTCGCCCGAACCGTGCGTCCCCGTCGAGCAGGCGCCGGCGACCGCGATGTGCGGCAGGGAGCCGAGGTTGTGCAGCGCGAAGCCGTGGTCGTGCAGCCACGGCGCGACCTCGCCGTACCGCAGCCCGGCCGAGACCCGGGCCAGCCCGCGGCCCGCGTCGAGCTCACGGACGACGGGCATCCGCGCGAGCGACACCTGGGCGCCGGCCGGCCCGCCGGGCGCCGGCACCGCGACGTCGGAGAAGGAGTGCCCGGTGCCGACGGCCCGCAGCCGCTCGCCGCTGCCGAGCAGCCCGCGCAGGCTGTCCAGGCCGGCCGGCTCGTGGAGCACGCCGGGGAAGGCGATGTTGCCGGCCCAGTTCCTGCGCGTCGCCGTCATGGTCGGCGAGCGTACGACCGGTCGGCCCGTCCCACTACCGGCGGCGGCGCCACCACCACTGGGCCGCCAGCACGAGCGCGGTCCAACCGGCCGCGTGGAGCGCGAGCCCCGGCGCGGTCGCGACGAGGCGCCGGTCCTGCGCCGCCACGACCGCGGGCAGCACCCGGGGCAGCAGCCCGGAGACCACGGGCGACGTGCTCTGCCCGACGAGCGCCGCGAGCACCGGCACCCCGACGAGGACGACGACCGGCCCCGGCCCGTCCCCCGCGACCTGCCGTGACGCCACCGCGGCGACGGCGACGGCCGCGAGCCCGAAGGCGACGACGAGCACGACCGCGACGAGGAGGACGACGGGCAGCCCGGGCTGCGGTGGCGGCAGGGGGCGCCCCGGTCGCGGGGACGGCGGCGGGGCGTTGCGGAGCACGCCCCACAGCACGCCTGCCGCGAGCAGCCCGAGGCAGACGACCGCGGCGGCGACGAGCGCGGCGAGGTGAGCCCGCGACCGGCCGCCGGCCGCGAGCTCGGTGAGCCGGCGCTGGTCGTCGGGCTCGACGTCGAGGACGACGCGCGCGGCCCAGGTGGCGACGGGCAGCCCGACGGCGAGTGCCGCGGCGACGTTGTCGGCCGGGTAGCCGCCCGGCGCGCCGAACAGGAGGACCTCGACGAGCGCGAAGGTCACGACGGGTGCGACGAAGGAGCGGTCCCGCAGCGTCGCGGCGAGCCGGTACCGCGCGGCGGCGGCCACCCGGCGGGCCGTGCCGGAGGCGCTCGGCGCGGCGGTGCCGTCGGCGGTCACCGGGGCGACCCGTCGCGGACGGCGACGTCGTACCCGAGTGCGCCCAGGTCGGCGGCGAGCGCGGCCGCGGCCGCGGCGTCCGGGACCCGGACCTCGACGACGCTGCCGCCGTCCGGCGCTCCCGAGCCGTCGGGGCTGGTGCGCCCGGCCGTGGGCAGCTCGTCGAGGCGGCCGTCGGTGACGCCCCAGCGCCGGGTCGGCACGACGCCGCTGAAGCCGTGGTGGTCGGTGAGGACGACGGCACCGCCGCGCCCCGCGACCTCCGCGACGACCTCGGGGACCGCCGTCCGCGCCGTCGCGTCGAGCCCGCTCCACGGCTCGTCGAGCAGGAGGAGCTCCGGCGGCACGAGGAGCGCCTGGGCCAGGCCGACCTTCTGGGCGCTGCCCTTGGAGAGGTCACGCAGCCGGGTCGCGGTCATGTCGCCGAGGAGGAACCGCTCGACCTGCGCGTCGACGGTGCGGGCCGCGGCGTCCGGCCGCAGGCCGCGGATCGCCGCCTGGGCGAGCAGGTACGTGCGGACGGTGAACGGCTGCCGGCGGGGGAAGCGGTCGGGCAGCCAGGCGACCACCTGCGGCCGGCCGGTGACCTGCCCGGTCGAAGGCCGCTGCACCCCGGCGATGACGCGGAGCAGGGAGGACTTGCCTGCCCCGTTCGGGCCCCCGAGGTGCACCACGTCCCCGGCGGCGAGCGTCGTGGACACGCCCGCGAGCACCTCGTGCCGCCCGTAGCGCACCCCCACCCCGACGAGACCGATGATCACGGACCCAGACTAGGTCGGGCCGGCGGCGTCCGGAGCCGCGACCGACTCCGCGAGCAGTGCGAGCGCGGCGCCGCGGTCCAGTGCGCGGCCGGCGGCGACCTCGGCGTCCGCGTCGGCTCCGAGCGCCTCGTGCAGCGATGCGAGCAGCCCCTCGACGTCGGAGACCGACACGTCCCGCGCGCCGCGGACGGCGTCCGCCGCGCCGAGCAGGCGGGCCGCGCGGGCCGCGTCACCGGCGGCGGACGCGACGTCGGCGGCGGCCACCATGACCATCGCGGCGACGGGCATGTCGAACGCGGCGGCGGCGGCGACCTGCGGACGACGCAGCCAGGCCCGGGCGTCGTCGAGGCGCCCGAGGGCCGCGTCGATCCGGGCCAGGCCTGCGCAGACGATCGACTCGATCTGGGGCGGCTGCCCGGGCACGCCGTCGACGCGTCCGAGCCCCTCCAGGGCGTGGGCGCGCGCCTCGTCGAGGCGTCCCTCGCGCCGGTCGAGGTCGGCGAGGCCGGAGTGGGCGAAGGCGAGGCTCTGCCGGGACACCTGCTCGTCGGCGTCCCGGACCATCGCCTCGATGGCCTGCCGGACGCTGCTGGTCTCCCCCAGCCGGGCCCTCAGCATGAGCGCCCGCAGCCGCAGCGCGGCCGCGTCGTCCACGGCGCCCAGCTCCTCCATGCAGACGTCGGCCTCCTCGGCCATCGCGAGGGCGTCCTCGAGGCGGCCCTCGTAGGGCAGGATCGCCGAGAGCGAGCCGAGGGCGCCGCCCATCCCCCAGCGGTCTCCGACCGCCCGGAAGCCCTCCAGGGCCAGCGGCATCTCCCGCCGGGCGAGGGCGAGGTCCCCGTCGTTCTCGGCGAGCAGCCCGGAGAACAAGTGGAGGGCCGCCCGCGGCCACGGCCCGGCCCGGGCCGACAGCCGCTCGATCGCGGCCCTGGCCCCGGCGAAGTCGCCGGTCATCATGGCGACGCCGGGCTCGACGAGCAGGAGCAGCGGGTGCTCGTCGGCGTGCTCCGCGGCGAAGCCGAGGATCTCGGCACCGTCGTCGACGAGGGCCGGCAGGCCGACGGAGCCGGTCGCGCCGCCGTTCAGCGCGTGCGCGACGGTGACGACCGTGCGGGCGACGGGCGGTGCGTCGCCCTCCATGTCGAGGACGAGCGCCAGCCAGGTCGCCGCCTCGGCGTGCGCGCCGCGCAGGGTCCAGACCCAGGCGAGCGCAGCGCCGAGGCGGACAGCGCCGACCGTGTCCCCCTCGGCGACGAACCAACGCAGGGCCGCGAGGACGTTCGGCCGGTCGACGGTGAGCCGGTCGAGCCACACGAGCTGGTCCGCGGTCCGCAGCCGCGGCTCGGCGGCCTCGGCGAGCGCGAGGTAGTGCGCGGCGTGCCGGTCGCGTGCGGCGTCGGCCCCGCCGCTGTCGGTGAGCCGCTCGACGCCGTACTCACGGATCGTCTCGAGCATCCGGAACCGGACGGCGCCCCGTGCCGGCGGGGCGGGGGCAGCCGCGTCGTCCGCGACGTGGAGCAGCGACTTCTCGACGAGCGACAGCAGCACCCCGGGGACGTCCGTCACGCCGGGCCGGACCGCGGCGGCGGCGTCCTCCCCGAACGACCCCGCGAAGACCGCGACGTGCGCCGCGACGTCGCGCTCGTCGTCCGTGAGCAGGTCCCAGCTCCAGGCGACGACGGCGCGCAGCGTCTGGTGCCGCGGCAGCGCCGTGCGGCTGCCCCCGGTGAGCAGGCCGAAGCGGTCGTCGAGCCGGGCGGCGATCACCTCGGGCGGCAGCGTGCGCAGCCGGGCCGCGGCGAGCTCGATGGCCAGCGGCAGACCGTCGAGCCGGCGGCAGATCTCGACGACCGGCCGCAGCGTCGTGGCGTCGACGACGAACCCCGGCCGGACGGCGGCCGCCCGGTCGGCGAGGAGCCGGACGGCGGGGTGCCCCAGCGCCTCGTCGACGGTCGCGCCGTCCGGGGGTGTGCCCAGCGGCCCGACCGAGTGGAGCCGCTCGCCGTCGATGCGCAGCGGCTCCCGGCTCGTCGCGAGCACCCGCAGGCCCGGGCACCGCACGAGCAGGTGCTCGGCGACCCGGGCGGCCTCGTCGACGACGTGCTCGCAGTTGTCGAGCAGGAGCAGCACCGGCCGGGTGCCGATCGCGTCCACGAGGCGGTCGAGCGCAGCGGCCGACGAGGGCGCCGCGGGGCCGGCCGGGTCTCCGGGGGCGCGCTCCCGCAGCACGCGGTCGCGCACCCCCAGCGCGTCGGCGACGGCGGTCGTCACGTCGTCGGCACCGTGCGGGGCGAGCTCCACGAGCCGGACCTCGCGGCCCTCCCGTGCGTGCCCGCGGCCGACCTCGACGGAGAGCCGGGTCTTGCCCGCACCGCCGGGCCCCACGAGCGTCACGAGCCGCGAGACGCCGAGCGCCGCCGCGAGCTCGCCGACCTCCCGCTCGCGGCCGACGAACGAGGTCAGCGCGGCCGGCAGCGGGGCGCCCTTCGGGGCGGCAGCCGGTCGGTCGGCACGGGCGGGGGCCGGGGCGGGCTCGTCGCGCAGCAGGTCCAGGTGCAGCGCCTGCAGGTCGGCCGACGGGTCGACGCCGAGGCTCTCGGCGAGCCTGGCCCGCAGCTCCTCGTACGCCACGAGTGCATCGGCGCGGCGCCCGCTCGCCGCGAGCGCCCTCAGATGCAGCGCCTGCGCACGGTCGCGGAGCGGGTGCTCGAGGGCGAGCGTCTCGGCGTCGACGACGACCGCGGCCGCCCGGCCCGCGGCGACCTCGGCCTCGACGAGGTCCTCCCGGCCCGCGAGCCGCAGCCGCTCCAGCCGCTCCGCCTCGGCCGCCGCGAAGGGGGCGTCGGCGACGTCGGCGAGGGCCGGGCCGCGCCACAGCCCGAGGGCCTCGCGCAGGGCACCGCCCCGGTCCGCGGGACCGCCGGCGGCGCCGTTCGCGGCCGCCCGGGCGCGCTGCACGAGCCGGCCGAACCGGACGGCGTCCACGTCGTCCGGTGCGACGGCGAGCGCGTACCCGGCCGGGCCGGACCCGACGAGCGCCCCGTCGCCGAGGGCGCGGCGCAGCCGGGAGACGAGCGTCTGCAGGGCGTTCGGCGCGTCCGCGGGCGGGGTGCCGCCCCAGAGCGCGTCGACGAGCGTCCCGGCGGCGACCGGCCGGCCGGCGCCCAGCGCGAGCCGGACGAGCAGGGCACGCAGCCGGGACCCGCCGACCTCGACGGGCCGGCCGCCGACCTCGACGAGGAGGGGCCCGAGGATCCCGACCCGAACGGACCCGCTCTGCACGGACCTACTCTGTCAGCCCCGCGGGCGCCCGGCCGTCAGTCGGCGGCGACGGGGTGCAGCAGGCCGGGGTGCCCCGCGGGCAGCGCGCGCCGGAGCACCCGCCAGGACACGACGAGCACCGATGTCATGAGCGGCCACGACAGCGCCACCTGGACGACACCGAGCAGCACCGGGGTCGAGGCGAGGTAGAGCGCGCCGAGGACGACGGTGCGCAGCGCGAACGAGCCGGCCCACCACCACGACGCCCGGGCGTACCCGCGGTAGAGGTGCGGGTCTGCCCGCCAGGCGCCCCGCTGCCGCAGCGCGGAACCGGTCACGACGCCGAGCAGCGGCCGGCCGACCCAGATCGACCCGGTCCACGCCAGGGCGCTGGCGGCGTTCGCGAGGATCCGCACCGCGAAGAAGTCCTCCGCCCGACCGGTCCGGGCCGCGACGACCGCACCGCCGAGCACGGGCAGCAGCCCGAGGACGGCGGCCCGCACCTGGTGCCCGCGGACCGCCCGCCAGCCGGCGACGGCGAGCGCGGTGAGGGTGCCCGCCGCGAGCGACACCGGCAGCACGGCGTCCGGCGCGGCCCGGCCGGTGACGACGAGGGCGACGACGAACGCGACCGACGGCAGGGTCGCGTCGAGCGCGCTGCGGCGGCCGCCGAGCACGTCGAGCAGCGTGGTCGTCCCGCCCGCCGGGGCGGCACCCGGGCGCGCCGCGGCCGCGGCGGGGCGCGGAAGTGTGGTGGACACCTGGTCAGGGTGCGATGCCGGGCCCGCCGGTCGCCGGGACCTACGGCCCGGCCGGGGGACCGGAGCGAGGGTCGCCGAAGAGTGGGGAACGCGTCTGTCCCTCCGGGCCGGGCCCGTTCGTCCCTAGGGTGAGGACGCACCCGCGACCTCGCCGCAGGGCCGCTCGCGCGGACCGACCGAGGAGGAACCATGCCGCAGTACGCCGCGATCATCTACAGCCAGGACGTCGACTGGACCGCCCCCGAGCAGGCCGCCGAGATGGGCGAGTACAACGCCTTCGCCGCCGCGGCGGGTGCGGTCATCCGGGGCGGGGCGGCGCTCTACCCGACCTCGACCGCCACGACCGTCCGGGTCACCGGCGGCAAGGGCGGCGACGTCGTGACGAGCGACGGCCCGTACGCCGAGACGAAGGAGGTGCTCACGGGCTTCTACCTGCTCGAGTGCGCCGACCTCGACGAGGCCGTCCGCGTCGCCGCGCAGATCCCCACCGCCTGGAACGGTGCGGTCGAGGTCCGCCCGGTCATCGACTTCGGGCGCTGACGGCGGCTCGTGGACGACCCGCCCCCGGAGGACGCGGCCGCCCGTGCCGCCCTCGTCCGGCTCGTCCGGGACGAGGGCGCGCGGGTGCTCGCGACGCTCGTGCGGATCACGGGCGACGTCCAGCTCGCGCAGGACTGCGTCCAGGACGCGACCGTCCGGGCGCTGGAGACCTGGCCGCGGGACGGCGTCCCGGACGTCCCGCGGGCCTGGCTCGTCGCAGCCGCCCGCCGCCGCGCCGTGGACGTCGTCCGGCGCGAGCGGGCCCGGACGCCGAAGGAGGTGGCCGCCGTGCACGACCCGTTCGGCACCGGCCCGCCGGACGCCGTCCCGCCCGGACGCTGGGGCGCCGACCCCGCGCTGGCCGACCTCGACGCCCGCGACGTCCTCGAGGACGACCTGCTCCGCCTGGTCTTCATGTGCTGCCACCCGGCGCTGGCCGTCGACGCCCAGGTGGCGCTGGCCCTGCGGACGCTGTGCGGACTGACGACGGCCGAGGTCGCCCGCGCGCTGCTCGTCCCCGAGGCGACCGCCCGCAAGCGGCTCACCCGGGCCAAGGACAAGATCGCCCGCGCAGGCATCCCGTTCCGGGTGCCTTCCGCGGCGGACCTGCCGGCCCGGGTGGGCGGCGTCGCGGCGTGCGTCTACCTGCTCTTCAACGAGGGCTACGCGGCGACGTCCGGCGACGACCCGCTGCGGGCCGACCTCGTCGACGAGGCCCTGCGGCTCGGCCGGCTGCTCGTCGGCCTCATGCCGGACGAGCCCGCGCTGCTCGGGCTGCTGGCCCTCATGCTGCTCCACGACTCGCGCCGCGGGACGCGGACCGACGCGGACGGCGACCTCGTGCTCCTCGCGGACCAGGACCGCTCCGCGTGGGACCGGGCCCGGATCACCGAGGGCGTCGTCCTCGTCGGCGACGGGCTGCGCCGGACGCCGGACCGCCCGGACCCCTACGTCGTCCAGGCCGCGATCGCCGCCTGCCACGCGCTCGCACCGAGCTTCGGGGCGACCGACTGGGCCGCCGTCGTCTCCTGGTACGACGTCCTGCTCACCGTGCTCGACACCCCGGTCGTGCGGCTCAACCGGGCGGTCGCCGTCGGCGAGCGGGACGGCCCGGCCGCGGGGCTCGCGGCCGTCGAGGCGCTGCTGCCGCCGGGCGGGGGCGGCGCCCTCGCGGACTACCCGCTCGCGCACGCCGCCCGGGCCGAGCTCCTGGCCCGGCTCGGGCGTGATGCCGAGGCCGCCGCCGGGTACGCGGCCGCACTCGCGCTCGACCTGAACGACGCGACCCGGCGGCACCTGGAGCGCCGGCTGCCGGGACGACGGCCGCCCGGGTCTTGACGCAGCCGCACCGGGTGCCGGAGTGTTCGCCCACTGTCGAGCAGCGTCGCCGGCCGTCGTCGCGCGCTGCCCGTGGACCGTCAACGGGAGGTGGCGTCGTGATCGCAGGACGTGCAGGGACGCGCCGGCGCAGGGCCGGTCTCATGGCGCTCGGAGCTGTCGCCGCGCTGACCCTCGGTCTGGCCGCGCCGCCCGCGGCGTCGGCGTCCGGGTCCCGTGGCGACGACCGGCTGACCGTGATGACCCGCAACCTCTACCTGGGTTCGAGCCTCACCCCGGCCCTCACCGCGACCGACACCCCGTCGTTCCTCGGCGCCGTCGCGCGGATCTACGGCACGGCACTCTTCACGAGCTTCCCGACCCGGGCCGGCGTGATCGCGGACGAGGTCGCGGCGGACCGGCCCGACCTCGTCGGTCTCCAGGAGGTGAGCCGCTGGGTGACCTCCGGGCCCGGGGTGCCGCCGACGATCGACTTCCTCACCGAGCTGCAGTCGGCGCTCGCCGCCCGCGGGCTGCACTACACGGTCGCCTCGGTCGCGGAGAACGCGAACATCGGGCCGGTACCGCTCGTCACCCCGTGCGGCTCGACGGTCGTCGGCGCCTGCCTGGTGACGCTGCAGGACCGGGACGTCATCCTCGTCAACGCCGACCGCAAGGGCCTCACCTGGAGCGGCGCCCGGTCGGGCCGCTACGTGGCGCAGCAGTCGTTCCAGCCGCCCGTGCCCGGCGCCGCACCGGTGTCGTTCAGCCGCGGCTGGACGACGCTCGAAGGCCGGCTGCACGGCGTCCGGTTCCACTTCGCCAACACCCACCTCGAGACCGAGGACTTCCCGGCCGTGCAGGAGGCGCAGGCCGCGGAGTTCCTCGCCGGCCCGGCCCTCGGGCGCGGGGCCGACATCGCGACGGGTGACTTCAACTCCGCGGCCGACGGCAGCACGACGACGTCGTACGCCCAGCTGACGAAGCGGTTCCGGGACGCGTGGCGGGTCAACCGCGGCGCGCCGGGTCTCACGTGCTGCCAGAACGAGACCCTGACGAACCCGGTGTCGCAGCTGCGGTCGCGGATCGACCTCGTGCTCGCCCGCAGCGGTGCGAAGGCGGTGTCGGCGAAGGTCGTCGGGGCCACCCCGTTCCAGGCGGCGCCGCCGTTCTGGGCCTCCGACCACGCGGGCGTCGTCGCGGTGCTCGATCTGGACGACTGACCTCCTCGCGCCGGCCGGTCAGGCCGCGGCGGCCTCCTCGGACGCCGCGGCCGCCGGCTCCAGCGCGAGCTCGAGGACCTGGCTCACGTCGTCCACGAGGTGCACGGTGAGCGCCTCGCGGACGGCGGCGGGCACGTCGTCGAGGTCGGCCTCGTTGCGCGCCGGCAGGATCACGGTCGTCAGCCCCGCCCGGTGCGCCGCGAGGAGCTTCTGCTTGACCCCGCCGATCGGCAGCACCCGCCCGGTGAGCGAGACCTCGCCCGTCATCCCGACGTCGGCGCGGACGAGCCGGCCGGTGAGCAGCGACGCGAGAGCCGTCGTCATCGTGACGCCCGCGCTCGGGCCGTCCTTGGGGACGGCACCTGCCGGGAAGTGTACGTGGACCCGTTGCTGCGCAAGCCCTTCGGTGTCGACGCCGAGCCGCTCGCCGTTCGCCCGCAGGTAGCCGAGCGCGATCTGCGCGGACTCCTTCATGACGTCGCCGAGCTGGCCGGTGAGGGTGAGACCCGGCTCCCCGGGCATAGAGGCGACCTCGACGAAGAGCACGTCGCCGCCGGCACCGGTGACGGCGAGGCCGGTCGCGACCCCGGGGACCGCCGTCCGCCGGGCCGCCTCCGGCTCGAACCGGGCCCGGCCCAGGTAGCCCCGCGCGTCGCCCTCGTCGACGACGACCGTCTCCGGGTCGTCGCTGCCCGTCGTCGCGTCCGTCGTCGCGAGCGTCGTCGCGACCTTGCGCAGGATCCTGCCGAGCGAGCGCTCGAGCCCGCGCACCCCGGCCTCCCGGGTGTACCCGGCGACGACCTCGCGGAGCGCGTCGTCGGTGACGCGGACGTCGTCCGACGTCAGGCCGGACCGCTCGAGCTGCCGCGGGAGCAGGTGGTCCCGGGCGATCGCGACCTTCTCGTCCTCGGTGTACCCGTCGAGCCGGACGACCTCCATCCGGTCGAGGAGCGCCTCGGGGATCGACTCGGCGACGTTCGCCGTCGCGAGGAACACGACGTCCGACAGGTCGAGGTCGAGCTCGAGGTAGTGGTCGCGGAAGGTGTGGTTCTGCGCGGGGTCGAGCACCTCGAGCAGGGCGGCGGCCGGGTCGCCGCGGTAGTCCGAGCCGACCTTGTCGACCTCGTCGAGCAGGACGACGGGGTTCATCGACCCGGCCTCCTTGACCGCCCGCACGATCCGCCCGGGCAGCGCCCCGACGTACGTGCGCCGGTGCCCGCGGATCTCTGCCTCGTCCCGGACGCCGCCGAGCGCCACCCGCACGAACGTGCGGCCCAGCGCCCGCGCGACGGACTCGCCGAGCGAGGTCTTGCCGACCCCGGGCGGGCCGACGAGCGCGAGGACGGCACCCGAGCCGCGGCCACCGACGACCTCGAGACCGCGCGCGGCCCGCCGGGCCCGCACCGCGAGGTGCTCGACGATCCGGTCCTTCACGTCGTCGAGCCCGGTGTGGTCGGCGTCGAGCACGGCCCGGGCGGCGGGGATGTCCGTCGTGTCGGTCGTGCGCGTCGTCCAGGGCAGCTCGAGCACGGTGTCGAGCCAGGTCCTGATCCAGCCGCCCTCCGGGGAGGCGTCGGGCGTGCGCTCGAGCCGGTCGGCCTCGCGCAGCGCGGCCTCGCGGACGGCGTCCGGCAGGTCGGCGGCCTCGATCCGGGTGCGGTAGTCGGGACTCGCGTCGGCGTCCGCCTCGCCGGTGAGCCCGCCGAGCTCCTTGCGGATCGCGGCGAGCTGCTGGCGCAGCACGTACTCGCGCTGCGACTTCTCCATGCCCTCGCGGACGTCGTTGCTGATCTTCTGGCTCACCTCGAGCTCGGCGAGGTAGGCGGTCGCCTTCTCCAGCAGCGCGGTCAGCCGCTGCTCGACGTCCGGGGTCTCCAGCAGCCGCACCTTGGTCCCGACGTCGATCCAGCCGGCGTACCCGGCGGCGTCCGCGAGCTCGCCGGGGTCGCTCATCCGCTGGACGGCGTCCTGCACCTGCCACGCCCCGCGCTCGGCGAGGATCGACGTGAGCACGGCCTTGTACTCGCCTGCGAGCTCCCGGGCCCGGGCGGACGGCGCGGGCTCGACGAGCGCCGTCGCCTCGACCCACAGCGCGGCACCGGGGCCGACGGTCCCGCCGCCGATCCGGGCCCGGGCGGTGGCCCGGAGCACCATCGCGGCGTCCCCGGACGGCAGCCGCCCGACCTGGGTCACCTCGGCGACGGTGCCCATGACGCCGGACCGCCCCTCGACCCGCGGCACGAGGAGCAGCCGCAGCGTGTCGGTGGCGTCGCTGCCCGCGGACCGGGCCGCCCGCGCCGCGTCGAGGGTGGCCTGCGCGGCCCCCTCGAGCTCGACGGGCACGACCATGCCCGGCAGGACGACCTGGTCGTCGAGGAAGAGGACCGGGAGGGTCTGCGTGCTGCCGGCGTTCCCGGGGGGGCCGGACGAGATGCTCGCGCTGTTCATAGCCGGTGCAACGCTGATTACATGCTTACTGTTTCGATTCGAGGTTCGCCCTGGACGAACACGCAGCGGTCTGTCGCTCGCCGTCGGGCAGGTCTAGGTTCGCGCCCATGGACCCGTCGCCGACGCCGCCGCCGCGCCCGCCGCTCCCCCCGTTCACCGCCGAGACCGCCTTGAGGAAGGTGCGTGCCGCGGAGGCCGCGTGGAACACCCGTGACCCGGAGAAGGTCGCGGCCGCATACACGGCGGACTCGGTGTGGCGCAACAGGTCCGAGTTCCTCCAGGGCCGCGAGGAGATCGTCGCCTTCCTCACGCGCAAGTGGGAGAAGGAGCAGGGGTACGTCCTGCGCAAGGACCTCTGGGCGTTCACCGACGACCGGATCGGGGTCCGCTTCCAGTACGAGTGGCACGACGCCGACGGGCAGTGGTGGCGCTCGTACGGCAACGAGCTGTGGGAGTTCGACGCGCTCGGCTACATGCGCCGCCGGGAGGCGAGCATCAACGACGTCGCGATCGGGGAGTCCGAGCGCCGGTTCGACGGCCCGCGGGCCGAGGGCGACGACACCGCCCCGCCGCTGCGCTGAGGGCTGACCGTTCAGCACCGACCACTGACGGCGCCCGACGGACGGGCTCCGGTACGTTGCGCCGATGACGACGGTCGAGCTCAGGTCCGACAACGCCGCGGGCGTCGCGCCGCAGGTCCTCGCGGCGGTGGCCGCCGCGAACACCGGCTCGGCGCTCGGCTACGGCGGGGACGACGTCACCGCCCGGCTCGAGCAGCGGGTGCGCGAGGTCTTCGAGCACCCGACGGCCCGGGTCTTCCCCGTCGTCACCGGGACGGCCGCGAACGCGTTGGCGCTGAGCGCGATGTGCCCGCCCTGGGGCGCCGTGCTCTGCCACGCCGGCGCGCACATCCTCACCAACGAGGCGAACGCCACGGCCATGTTCGGCGGCGGCGTGCTCATGCACGGCGTCCCCGGCGAGGCCGGCCGGTTGTCGGCGGACGGCGTCCGCGCGGCGCTGGACGCCGTCTGGTGGGGCGACAACCACGTGTCGCAGCCGGCCGTCGTGTCGCTCACCCAGGCGACCGAGCAGGGCACCCTCTACCCGGTCGCCGAGGTGGCCGCCGTCGCGGCCGTCGCCGCCGGGCGAGGGATGCGGGTGCACCTGGACGGCGCCCGGTTCGCGAACGCCGTGGCCGCGCTGGGCTGCACGCCGGCCGACCTGACCTGGCGGGCCGGGGTCAGCACCGTGTCGCTGGGCGCGATCAAGAACGGCGGGCTGTCCGCCGAGGCCGTCGTCACCTTCGACGACGCGGTGGCCGCCGAGCTGTACTACCGGACGAAGCGCGCCGGCCAGGTCTCGTCGAAGATGCGCTTCCAGTCGGCCCAGCTCCTCGCCTACCTCACCGACGACCTCTGGCTGCACCTGGCGGGCAGCAGCAACCGGGCGATGGCCCGGCTCGCCGACGGCCTGACCCGGCTCGGTGCGCACCTCGAGGACCGGCCCGAGGCGAACATCGCCTTCGTCCGGGCGGACGCCGCGACCGCGGACCGGCTCCGGGCCGCCGGGCTGCTGTTCTACGACACCGCGCCGGGGACGATCCGGCTCGTCACGAGCTGGCAGACCTCGGACCAGGACGTCGACGCGGCCCTCGCCGCGTTCGCCGACGCGCTCTGAGGACCGCGATGCTGCGCGAGTGGGTCCCGGCGCTGGACTGGGTGCCGCGGTACGAGCGGCGCTGGCTGCCGCGGGACGTCGTCGCCGGACTGGCGCTCGTCACGCTCCTCGTCCCGCAGGGGATGGCCTACGCACAGCTGGCCGGGCTGCCGCCGATCACCGGGCTCTACACGACCGTGCTCTGCCTGCTCGGGTACGCCGTCTTCGGCCCGTCCCGCGTGCTCGTCCTCGGACCGGACTCCTCCCTCGGGCCGATGATCGCCGCGGTCGTCCTGCCGATCGCCGGGGCGGACGGCGACCCGGCGCGGGCCGTGGCGCTCGCCTCGATGCTCGGGCTGCTCGTCGGCGTGACGATGGTGGCGGCCGGCGCGCTGCGGCTCGGCTTCGTCGCGGACCTGCTGAGCCGCCCCACCCAGATCGGCTACATGAACGGGCTGGCGCTGACGATCCTCGTGACCGGCACAGGCGCACGCAGAATGAAGTAGTGCAGACCTAGTCCCAACAGAACGCAGATTCCGAAGACGAGTGGGGGCGGGAATCTGACTCGAGCGCCGCGTTCGGTGGAATT
>JACRAB010000126.1 GCA_016213575.1 Actinomycetota bacterium | reverse complement strand
TGGCGGCACCGAAGTACCAGACGGCCTGCCAGTCGCCGGTGCCGCGCGCCGCCACGGCGACGGCCCCGGCGAGCAGGGCACCGCCGACGACGACGAGGGCGGCGGCGAGCCGGCGGCGCGGGCCGGTCCCCCGGCGGTGCCGCACCGGCCAGCCGCCGGGGGTCAGGGCGAGCACGGTGGCCGCGGCGGCGAGGAGCAGCAGGGCCGGGACGCCGAGCAGGACGATCCGCTCGGACTGCCCGAGCTCGCCCCAGCGGGGGCCTGTGAGGACGATCGCGGCGGCGAGCACGAAGGCCCCGCCGACGTAGCCGCCGATCTCGGCGACGAGCGTCGTCCAGCCGGGACGGTCGGCGGACCGGGGACGGGGGACTGCGCCGGGGACTGCACCGGCGACTCCGGGCGCCTGCGCGGTGAGCTCGCGCGAGACCGCGCGGGCCTGGTCGTCCGTGAGGGTTCCGTCGGCGACGAGCCGACCGAGTGCCTGCTCGAGAGGGGTGCTCATGGCGCCAAAGTACGCACGGCCTGGGCCGGGGAGCCTGAGTAGGTCGGCTCAGCTCCCGGCCCGCGCGTGTCGGCCCGGGACGACGGCCCCGAGGGCCGCGTCGACGTGCCGTTCGACCCCGGGCCACGGGTACGCCGGCTTGGACAGGCGCAGCGAGACGACGCCGTGCAGCGCGGTCCACACCCCGAGCGCCGCGACGGCCGGGTCCGCCGGGGCGGGGTCGAGGTCGACGAGCAGCGCCGCGAGGTCCCCGAGCAGGTCGCTGCCCGCGGTGAGCGCACGCTCGTCCTCGGCGCTCAGCTGACGCAGCGCCCGGCCCTCGAACACGACGGTGTACGGCCCCGGGTTCTCCAGCCCCCAGCGCACGTAGGCCCGGGCGAGCGAGCGCAGCCGCTCGGGCGCCGGGCGGGACGTCGTCCGCGCAGCGCTGCGGTGCAACGCCGCCGCGAGGTCCGCGACGTGCCGGCGGACGAGCTCGACGGCGAGCTCGTCGAGGTCCGCGAAGTGGGCGTACACGCTGGGGGCCGAGACCCCGGCCTCGCGGGCGACGCCGCGCAGGGTGAGCTCGGCGTCCCGGCCGCCCGCGACGAGGAGCCGGCTCGCGGCGTCCAGCAGCTCGCCGCGCAGCCGGGCCCCCTGGCCCCGCGGGTTCGCCGTCCGCGCCATGCGCCCTCCGTCGGTGTGTTTGACCTGAAGGCTAACACTCGTTAACTTGTGATATCGCTTTACAGCCGTTAGTCGATGTGGGCCACGGCACCCCGACGGAGGTCTCGGACATGGCAGCGAACGACCCGGTACTCGTCACCGGCTGCAGCAGCGGCATCGGCCTGGCCACCGCGCAGCGGCTCCTGACGGCGGGGCACACCGTCTACGCGACGGCGCGCAGGCCCGAGACCCTCGACGGCCTGGCCCGGGCCGGCGCCCGGGTGCTCGCGCTGGACGTCACCGACGAGGCGTCGATGCGGACGGCGGTCGAGGCGGTCGAGCACGAGCACGGCGCCGTGGGGGCCCTGGTGAACAACGCCGGGTACGGCGTCTACGGCCCGGTCGAGGAGGTCGACCTGGACGACGTCCGCGCCCAGTTCGAGACGAACGTCTTCGGCCTGGGGCGGATGTGCCAGCTCGTCCTGCCGGGCATGCGGCGCGCCGGGCGCGGCCGGATCGTCAACATCTCGTCGATGGGCGGGCGGCTCGTCTTCCCGACGGGCGGCTGGTACCACGCGAGCAAGTACGCCGTGGAGGCCCTGAGCGACGCGCTGCGCCTGGAGGTCAAGCCGTTCGGGGTCGACGTCGTCGTCGTCGAGCCGGGGCTCATCCGCACCGAGTTCGGCACGACGGCCTCCCACGGCCTGGCCGCCGGCGACGAGGGCTCCGCGTACGGCGGGCTGCGCTCCTACGCCGACGAGCTCATGGCGAACGCGTACCGCTCCCGGGCCGCCGCGGAGCCGGGCGTCGTGGCGGACGCCGTCGTCAAGGCGGTGCAGACCCGGCGTCCGAGGACCCGGTACGTCGTCACCGCCGCCGCGAAGCTCCAGGTGCAGACCCGGCGGCTCGCCGGGGACCGGGTCTGGGACATGGCGATGCGCCAGGCGTACCGGCTGCGCTGACTACCCGTCGTCCCCGCACCCGCGGCCCCGGCCGGACGGGCGGCGCCCCGGCCGCCCGGCGCAGCTCTCGCCGTCCCTGGCGTCGATACGGTCCAGGACGACCCGGCAGGCGGCGCCGAGCGCCTCGAGCTGCTCCGGGGTCAGGGCGTCGACGACGAGGTCACGGACCCGCTCGACGTGCCCGGGGGCGGAGGCGACGATCTTCGCGACGCCGTCGTCGGTGAGCCAGGCCATCGTCGAGCGCCCGTCCTCGGCACTGGGCCGGCGCAGCACCCAGCCCTTGCGCTCCAGCCGGGAGACGACGTGCGAGAGCCGGGAGAGCGACCCGTTCGACATCGCCGCGAGCTCGCTCATCCGCACCTCGCGACCCGGCGACTCCGACAGGTGCGCGAGCACGAAGTACTCGAACTGGGAGAGGTCGGCGTCGCGCTGGAGCTGGCTCTCCAGCGCCGCGGGCAGCCGGATCATGAGCGCCGCGAGGTCGAGCCACGACGCGAGCTGGTCGGGGCGCAGCCACCGGGCGTCGTCCGTCATGACCTCAGCATACCCGATCACTTGACGCTTAAACTGTTCGTCACTAGCGTTAGTTGAATAGTCAAGTCCACTCGTCGCGCCGCCCTCGGGCGGCACCGTTCCCCCTGGAGCCTCCCGATGAACATCGCCCTGTGGGTCGTCGCAGGTCTGCTCGCCCTCCTCTTCGCCGGCGCCGGCTTCATGAAGGCCACGACGCCGAAGGCGAAGCTGCAGGAGAACCCGAACATGGCCTGGACCGAGGACTTCTCCCCCGGGCTCATCAAGACGATCGGTGTGCTCGAGATCCTCGGCGCGATCGGCCTGATCCTGCCGTGGGCGCTCGACGTCGTCCCGGTCCTCACCCCGCTCGCGGCCACCGGCCTGGCGATCACCATGGTCGGCGCGATCATCACGCACGGGCGGCGCAAGGAGACCCAGGCGATCGGGATGAACGTCGTCCTGCTCGCGCTCTGCGTGTTCGTGGCGGTCGGCCGCTTCTGAGCCCCGCAGCCCGTCCGCGGTCCGTCCGCACGCAGGGGCCGCACCCGATCCCGGTGGCGGCCCCTGCGTCGTCCGTCGGTGGTCGTCCGTCAGTCCCAGCCCAGCTCGTGCAGCCGGTCGTCGTCGATGCCGAAGTGGTGCGCGATCTCGTGGACCACGGTCACCTGCACCTCCTCGACGACCTCGTCCCGTGCGTCGCACATCTCGAGGGTCGGGTTCCGGAAGATCGTGATCCGGTCCGGCAGCGAACCGGCCCAGCCGTCGCCGCGCTCGGTGAGCGGGGTGCCCTCGTAGAGCCCGAGCAGCTCGGGGTCATCCTCGGGCGCGTCGTCCTCGACGAGGATCACGACGTTGTCCATGAGCCGGGCGAGCTCGGGCGGGATGCCGTCCAGGGCGTCGGCGACGGCGTCCTCGAACTCCTCGCGGGACATCTCGACCACGGGGACAGTGTGACCCGCGCGGCGGCCGCTCAGGCCCCCGCGCCGTCCAGCAGCGCGAGCTCCTCGGCGGTCAGGGTGACGTCCACGGCCTTGGCCGAGTCGAGGATCGTCTTCGGCCGGGACGCCCCGGGGATCGGGACGACGACCTCGGACTTCGCGAGCTCCCACGCGAGGCAGACCTGCTGCGGGCTGATCCCGCGGCCGTCCGCGATCTCCTGGAACGCCTTGAACGTCGACCCGAGGCCCGCGGCCCGGGAGATGCCGCCGAGCGGGCTCCACGGGAGGAAGGCGATCCCGAGGTCGTCGCACAGCTCGAGCTCCGGCTCGCTGGACCGGAAGGCCGGCGAGAACTGGTTCTGCACGCTGACGAGCCGCCCGCCGAGGATGTCGCGCGCCTGCATGATCTGGTCCGGGCTCGCGTTCGAGATGCCCGCCATCCGGATCTTGCCGGCGTCCAGCAGGTCCCGGACGGCCCCCACGGACTCGGCGTAGTCGACCGTCGGGTCCGGCCGGTGGAACTGGTAGAGCCCGATCGCCTCGACCCCGAGCCGCTTGAGCGAGGCCTCGCACGCCTCCCGGAGGTGCGCCGCCGACCCGTCGAGCGTCCACGACCCGTCGCCGGGCCGCAGGTGGCCGCCCTTGGTCGCCACGAGCACGCCCGAGGTGTCCCCGGAGTACGTCGAGAGCGCCTCCGCGACGAGCGACTCGTTGTGCCCGACCTCGTCCGCGAACTGGTGGTAGGCGTCGGCGGTGTCGATGAGCGTGATGCCCGCGTCGAGCGCCGCGTGGATCGTCGCGACCGAGCGCGCCCGGTCGGGCCGCCCCTCGATCGACATCGGCATCCCGCCGAGCCCGATCGCCGAGACCTCGACGTCGCCGATCATGCGGGTGCGCACAGTGGTGTCTCCTTCTCGTCGGTCGGACCGCCTGCAGCATCCTCCCCCGGGGCCCCTCGGGCAGCACGTCCGGTCGGCCCGGACCCCCGTCCGGACGCCGCTGCGCAGGCGGTCCCGAGCGGCCCGCGGGGCCCTCCTGAGCACCGCCGGGTATCCATTTTGGAGGTGGGGCCTGGTTACCCCTATGCTTACCGAGTCCTCGACGGGTCCTGGACGTCTGGGGTTACGTCGCGGAAGCGACGCCCTCATCGTCTAGCGGCCTAGGACTCCGCCCTTTCAAGGCGGCAGCACGGGTTCGAATCCCGTTGGGGGCACGGCAAGCAGCAAGGCCTTGGCACCATCAAGGCCCCGTAGCGCAGTTGGTTAGCGCGCCGCCCTGTCACGGCGGAGGTCGCGGGTTCGAGTCCCGTCGGGGTCGCTGTCGAGCGGATCATCCGCTCGTCCGGCCAGGTAGCTCAGTTGGTACGAGCGTCCGACTGAAAATCGGAAGGTCGGCGGTTCGACCCCGCCCCTGGCCACCGCCCGAAAGGGCCTCTGGCCTGGGCAGATGTCCAACGGTCAACGCGCCAGTTCTGTGGATCTTGCTCACATTTTGCTCACGGTTGCTCACCGTTGCTCACGAGGCCGCCGACGGGGGCACCGGCGATCTCGGCGTCCGGTGGCGGGTGATCAGGTCGGTGGCGTGTTTGACCTGTTCGGCGGTGGGGTCGCGCAGGATGTGGGCGTAGACCCGTCGGGTCACGTTCGGTGCGGCGTGCCCGAGGATCATCTGGACCACCTCGATCGGGACACCGCCGGCGAGCAGCAGCGAGCAGGCGCTGTGGCGCAGGTCGTGCAGCCGGATCTGCGGCAGGCCGCATGCCGTGACCAGTCGGGAGAACTCGGCGCTGACACCGTTGGGGCGCAACGGATCGCCGTCCGGTGTGGCGAACACCAGGTCGTGGTCGCGATACGGCCGTCGACGTTCGTCCGCCTGTTCGGCGCGTTGCCGGTGCAGGGCGGTCTGCGCGGGGCCGGCGAGCGGCACCCAGCGGCGCCCGGCGCGCGACTTGGGACCCTTGAACACCCGGCCGACGTGCTCGCGCCCGCAGAGTACGCAGCGACGCTGCTGGGCCGGGATCCGGTCCCGTGCGACCTCCACCAGGTTGTGCCGGACTCTGAACCCTTGGCCGTCGTCGTCCAGGTCCGACCAGCGCAGCCCGCACAGCTCTCCGCGCCGCAGCCCGGTGTACGCGGCGACCTCGAACAGCGCCGCGAGCCGCCCGCCCTGGCCGGTGACGAACTCCAGGAATGCTGCCGTCTGGGCCGGCTCCCACGCCCTCGACCCGTCCTCCACCGGTGGGGGTGTCAGCCAGGACAGGCCGTCGATCGTGTCGATCGGTCCCATCGCCGGGTTCACCGCGATCAGTCCCCGACGCTGCGCCGCCGACAAAGCCGACCGCAACGTGCGCCGATACCCCTCCACCGTGCTGGCCGAGCGACGCTCGACCCGGCGACCGACATTGCCCCGTCCCTCAACGGACGTCGGCACCCTCACACGGGCTGAGGAAGCGGCGCCGCTGCTCGCCGGCCGCAGCGCCGCCGTCAGCACCCGCACGACGTCGGCGCGGCGCAGGTCACGAAGACGGGCATGCCCCAGAGCAGGAGTCCAGATGTCGCGGACGTGCCCGTGGTAGTTCGCCAGCGTCTTCACCGACCGCCCCGCCTCCGCCTGCAGGTCCAGCCAGGTCTGCAGCCACCAGCCGAGCGTCAGATCCCGGTCATCCACCCACACCCCCGTCGCCAGCCGCGACAACTCACCGGCCAGTGCCTGCTCGGCCGCCTCCCGGCTCGCGAACCCCGAACGCACCACCTGCCGACGCGACTTGCCGCGAGCGTGCCTGAGCAACTGGCCGGCCGCCGGCCCGCGGGGGCCGACGTCGAAGGTGTACCCCCAGGACCCGTGCGGCAGTCCGCAGGCCTTGACCCGCCGGCCGTCACCATCGCGACACTGACACCGCTTGTACACCGACCCTCGAATCACTGCACACTTCCCTTCGCTCAGCTGGATCCAGCAACGCGATTCGAGCAGCCACCTGATCTCCCCGAAAGTTACCTTCGATAACCTCGCCATCAACTGCTTTGTGGGTAGACTTTCGTGGGTAACTCGAGGAGGTGCCTGGCATGGCCCGGCCGGTGACACTGGTGGACCTGGACGGTCTCGGGCTGCCCGCTGCATTCAGCACGTCCGCCGCGCTGGACGCGGGGCTGACCCGCCCTCTGCTGGACAGGCTCGTCCGGGACGGTGACCTGGAACGGCTCGGGCGCGGACTGTTCCTGCGCCGCGAGTACGGCGACGGCGTGGACCTCGATCTGGTCGAGATCGCGGTCCGGGCGCCGTCCGCGACGATCTGCCTGACCAGTGCACTGGCCAGGCACGGCCTGACTGACGAGATCCCGGCCGCGGTGGACATCGCACTGCCGCGGACGCACTGGCAGCCGGCAGTCGCGGCGCGGGTGGCCTGGCACCGGTTCGCCGAAGACACCTTCACCATCAACCGGCACGACCTACCCCTGACCGATTACTCGAGGACTGCGACAGCAGGGCCGACGACAGCAGGGCAGACGACAGCAGGGCCGGTGACGATCGGTCTCTACAGCGCCGAGCGCAGCATCATCGACGCGTTCCGTACCCGCGGCACCACCGGATCCGATGTGGCCATCGAGGCCTTGCGCCGGTGGCTGCGCGACGCCGCCCACCACCCTGCCGACCTGCTCGCCCTGTGCGAGCACTGGCCACGGACCCTCACCTCGCTGCGGAACGCATTGGAGATCATGCTCTGATGGCCAACCCGAACCGGGACACCACCGCCGGCGCCGCGTTCATCGACCTGCGAGCCCTCGCCAAGACACAGGGCCGCAACGTCGCCGAGCTCCTCGACCTGTACCTGCTCGAAGGGTTCCTCGGCCGCCTTGCCGGCAGCGAGCACAGCCCGCACCTGGTCCTCAAGGGCGGTGCGCTGCTCGCCGCGTACGGCACCCGCCGTCCGACCCGCGACGTCGACCTGCTCGCCACCGACCTGCACGTCGACACCGACACCGTCCTGGCCCTGGTCCGCGACATCGCCGCCCTGCCCCGCGACGACGGCCTCGAGTTCGACCCGGCCTCCGCGGCCGCGCACGTCATACGGGACGAGGACGACTACTCCGGCGTCCGCGTCAGCATGACCGCCACCCTCGGCCGCGCCCGCCTCACCTTCCACGTCGACGTCAACGTCGGAGACCCCGTCTGGCCCACCCCCAGCCCCGTCGCCATCCCCGGACTCCTCGGCGGACACGTCGAGCTGATCGGCTACCCACTACCGGCGGTGTACGCGGAGAAGATCGTCACCGCACTGCAGCGCGGAACCGCGAACACCCGCTGGCGTGACTTCGCCGACGTCCACCTCCTCCGCGCCCAGCAGGACCTCGACGGCACCGACCTGACCACCGCCCTGGCCAACGTCGCCGAGTACCGCGGCGTCACGCTCCGGCCGCTGTCCGACGCGCTGACCGGGTACGCGCAACTCGGCCAGACCCGGTACCGCGCCTGGGTCCAGCGCCGAGACCTCACCGACCGCCTCCCCGCACAGTTCGCCGACCTGCTCGACGGCGTCCAGCAGCTCGCCGACCCGGCACTCGCCGGCCACGCCGGCGGCCACACCTGGGACCACATCACGCTCGCCTGGACCTGACAACCACGGCTTCGCGGCCGTAGGGCAGCGGCGGGTTGGTGGAGGACGCCAGGACGTGGGGCACGCCGGCGAGGCTGAGCACGTCGGGGGTGTGCCCGCCTCCCCAACGCTGGCGAGCAGGCAGATTGCGCGGCCACGGTCCGCACCCCGCAAGCGCTGATGACCCGCGCTGACTCCGCGGCACAGCCCTTCCGGGGAAGATCCGGTCCTGAGGGCAGCAATCCTGGTCATGCCAGGTGCTTGATGAGGTGTGTACACATCAGGTTCGCGAGTTCTCTGAGTGCGGGTTCGGTGCCTGCTTTCGGCCTCACCGGGAAGTCGTGGTCGACGCCAGCGAAGCACTGGTAGGTGACCGGGACGGACTTGGAGCGGGCCTTGGTGACGAGCTGCTCGATCTGCGGGCGCAGTGAGTCCTGCTCCGCTGCGATCACGAGCAGAGGGGGGAGCGACGCGATCTCCTCGTCACCGAGGAGTGGCGACGCGAGGGGTTCTGCACGTCGCGAGGCGTCGGTGAAGTACGTCTCCTGCATCACGCGCACGAGACGGGGACTGACGAAAGGCCGGGCAGCGCGGCCGGCGCCCGGCGGCATGGGTGAGGAGTACTGCTCGGGCGCGATGGTCTGGTCCACGCTGGGCACCACCAGGATGCAGGTACGTACTGCGGAATCTCCAGCTTGCCTGGCGAGCTCGAGCGCACCGAGCGCGAGATTGCCGCCGGCGCTGCCGCCGCCGATGGACACCCGCTGGTCATCCCAGCCCATCGTGCTCCCCGAGCGTCGGACCCAGTCGAGGACGTCGTAGCACTCCTGGTGAGCCTGCGGGTAGCGGGCCTTGGGTGCAGTGGAGTAGTCCACGTTCACTACCGTCGCGCCGGCTTCCCCGGCCATGGCGCGTACGAGGTGGTCGTCCTGCCGGGGTGCGCCGATCAGGAAGGCGCCGCCGTGGATGTTGATGTGCACCGGCGGCGCGCCTGTGTGCTGGGCGAGCGGGGTGTCGGCTGCTCCACGCGTGATGAAGCACCGCACGGGACCGTGCCGGGTGGGCACCGTGACGAGCTCCGGTTCGGCCACCTGACGGGTGGTCAGTTCCAGCGGCGGAGCCTTGATCACCCGGGTGACGAACGCGGAGAGGAACCAGGCCTGGAGCCGGATATCTGCACGGGTCACGTGTCGACTGCCTTTCGTGGTGAGGGCTCGTGGTGCCGGTCCTGGCCGGCGGCGATTCAGGACCAGTGCGGTAGCGGAGCACCGGGGACCGGGGAACGGAATGTCGGCAGCGACGTGCCGTTCAAGGAGCCCACGTAGACGGTTCGCAGGTCGGGGCCGCCGAAGGTGATGCTGGCCATCCGGGGGGCGAGGCCGTCTCCGGGTTTGGCGCCCAAGGTGGTGCCGATGCCGGCGTCGTCGGGATCCGCGGTGTCTGCGGCGAGGGCCTTGGCGGCGGGGTCGCCGTCCTGCCAGATGGTGACGACGTCTCCGCGGGGGGTGATGGCGATAAGCCGGTCCTGACCGATCAGGGTGGTCCACAGGTTGCCGTGGGCGTCGAAGGCGAAGCCGTCCGGCCCTCCGCCGAGTCGTTGCGGGCCGTAGACCTCGCGGTCGGTGAGCGTCGCGTTGCGACCGACCCGGAAGCGGGTGATGTGGTCGGCCCCGGTCTCGGCGACGTAGAGCCACCGTCCGTCGGCTGAGAACCGCATCTCGTTGGTGCCGCCGAGGTCCGTCGCAACGACTCGGGCTGTGCCCGCCGATCCGGGCGCCCAGTCGTCGATGACGGCGATGTAGCCGTCCGCCTCAAGCGGGGCGGGCCGTTTCGTCCAGGCGTGCGCGGAGGAGGTCACGGTGAACCAGAGCCGGCCCTCGGCGTCGATGGCGGGGAAGTTCGCTTTCCCGATCGGGCGCATCGTGCCGTCGGGCCAGGTGACGGTGTCGGTGACGAGTGTGCGGTGTCCGTCGCGGGTGAGGTGCTCGATGAGGTTGGTGCCGAAGTTGGCGATCACGAAGTCACCGTCGGAGTCGAAGCAGATTCCGTTGGGCAGGGAGAATCCTTGGTTGCCGTCGATGTTCGGGTTCTTGTCCGGTGCGAACGGGCCAGGCCCGTCGAGGGGGCGGATGACCCGCTGGCGGCCGTCGGGGGCGATGTGCTGGACCCCGCCGCCGAGGTCGGCGACCCACAGGTCACCCGAGGGTTGGGCGAGGACGCATTCGGGCCGGCGCAGTCCGGTTCCGGTCAGGGTGATGTCGGCCGGGTCGAGGGCCCAGTCCTGGAGTGGGTTGCTCACGTGCTGCTCACCTCCCGGAAGGTCTCGTCGATCCAGTCGGCGACGAAGGAGCTGGCGAGCGGGAGGTGATCGAGGCTGACGTGCTCGGCTCCGCCTTCCGAGGCGGTGAAGACACGCAGCTCTCGCTTGGGGCTGTGGATCGCCTGCTCGTAGGAGCGGTGCGCGTAGTCCAGGGGGATCTGGCGGTCGTTCTCGCCGTGGGTGATGAGGAACGGGATGGTGATGTGCTCGACGACGCCGTTGAGGTGGATGTCGTCGGCGAACTTGATGAAGGTGTCCAGGTCGTGGTGGCCCCAGACCCACAGGACGTGCTCCCAGTAGTGCGGGACGGGGCGCTCGCCTTCCCGCTCGAGGCGGCGGCGCTGCACTGCGCCCCAGTCGTGGTTGGCGCCCCAGGCGACGACGAGGGCGAGCCGCTTCTCGTGGGCGGCGGCCCGTGGGGCGTAGTAGCCGCCCAGGGACCAGCCGACGAGTCCGATGCGTTCGACGTCGATGTCGCTACGGCTGTGGAGCCAGTCCACGCAGGCTTCGGCGAAGATCTCGGTGTCGATGCGGGCGACCAGGCCCTGCAGTCGCAGTGCCTCGCCGGTACCTGGCGTGTCGACCATGAGGGTGGAGATGCCTCGGGCGGCGAGCTCCTGGCAGAACCCGGAGGCGTACTGGTGCTCCTTGGTGGAGTCCAGTCCGTTCCACTGGATGACGACCGGTGCCGGGGACCCGTCCGGGCGCTCGGCCCGGGTGAAGTACGCCGGCAGGTACGTGCCCTCCGGGGCGCCGGCGGCTGTGTAGGGGATCTCGACTCGAGTGGTGCGTGGGTCGTACAGTTCGAAGGCCTTCTCGGTCAGGTGAAGGACACGCCGGTAGGTGGGGATGCGCTCCGGGTTGGAGGCGGCGAGCATTCGCTCGGCGAGGGCCAGGTAGCTGCTGGCGCGGAAGTAGAGCTGACCGGCGGTGCGGTAGCGGCCGAGTTTCTCGGCCGCCTCGGCCTGCATGGTGAGCTGGTCGACGAGGTTCGTCCAGGCGTGGAGGAAGTCCTCGGTTCCTGCGTCCTCGCCGCGGGCGGCCGCCTCGCGCAGCTGCCTGCAGGCTCGGTCGACCTCGTCGATGGTTCCGCCGCTGTTGAGGGCGGCGACGACCGACAGGTTCCAGACGTAGTTGTCCGGGAAGTACTCGAACACGGGGGTTCCTCTCCGGGCAGCGGTCGAACGGCGGGGCCGGTCAGCCGCCGATCCAGGTGGTGCGGACGTTGGTGAATTCGCGGATGCCTTCCTCGGACAGCTCGCGGCCGTAGCCGCTGCGCCCGGTACCGCCGAAGGGCAGTCGCGCGTCGGAGGCCACGACAGCGTTGATGAACAGCGCACCTGAGGTGATGCGGCGACCGACGGCCAGTGCGCGTTCAGGGTCAGCGGACCAGACGCTGGCACCGAGCCCGAAGACGGTGTCGTCAGCGAGTCGGGCGGCCTCGTCGTCGTCGGCTGCTCGGATGACGGCAGCGACCGGCCCGAACGTCTCCTCACGGAACACGGGCATCTCGGCGGTGACATCCGCGATCACCGTGGGAGCGAAGTAGGCGCCCGGTCCGGGTAGGGGCGTGCCTCCAGTGAGCACCGTGGCGCCGGCCGACACGGAGTCGTCCACCAGGCGCTGGATCGCTGCGACCTGGTCCTGGCGTGCCAGCGGCCCGATCTGGGTCCGCGGGTCGGTAGGGTCGCCGACCCTGAGTCCGGCGACGGCGTCGGTGAAGCGTTGGGCGAACTCGTTGAAAACGGCGTCGGCGACGATGAAGCGCTTGGCCGCCAGGCAGCTCTGTCCGCTGTTGAGGAAGCGTGACCGCACCGCCATCTCGACGGCCACAGCGACGTCGGCGTCGTCGAGCACCACGAACGGATCGGACCCGCCCAGCTCGAGGACGGTCTTCTTCAGCGCGGCCCCGGCAACGGCCGCGACGGCCATACCGGCGCTTTCGCTGCCGGTGAGGGTCACCGCGGCGACACGTCGGTGCCGGATCAGCTGCGCGGTCAGGTCGGCAACGTCTGTCTCGTCCACCAGCAGTGTGGTGAACAGCGATGCGGGGGCGGAGACCCTCGCAGCGGCGTGTGCGAAGACCTGTTCGGCCGCCAGCGCGCAAGCCGTCACTGACGGGGCGTGCTTGAGGACGGCGGCGTTGCCTGCCGCGATGGCGGGTGCGGCGAACCGGACGACCTGCCAGAACGGGAAGTTCCATGGCATGATCGCTAGCACGACACCGACCGGCTCGTAGCTGACCCAGCTTCGCCGGGCCGGCGTCTCCACGATTCGGTCCGCCAGAAACCCGGGTGCCTGGTCGGCGTAGAACCGGGCGGTCCAGCTGCACTTGTCGACCTCGGCCAGCGCCTCA
>JACRAB010000135.1 GCA_016213575.1 Actinomycetota bacterium | reverse complement strand
GGGCCTGCGAGGCGAGCCGGTCGGCGTCCGCGCGGGCCTGCGCCTCGATCCGGGCCGCGGCCGCGGCCTCGGTGGCCCGGCGCTGCGCGTTCGTGCCCTCCTGCGCGACGAGCTGCTCCTCCTGGGTCGCCAGCGTGATCCGGGACTGCAGCTCGTTCTCGCTGATCGTGCGCTCCCGCTCGACGGCCTGGGCCCGGCGCTCGTACGTCGCCCGGTCGGCCTCCTGCTGCACCAGCTCGCGCGCCGGGGTCTGCAGCGCCCGTTCGACGTCAGGCTCGGGCCGGACGCCGACGACCCGGACGCCCACCGTCGCGATGCCGGTGTCCCGCAGCCGCTCGTCGGCGGCGAGGCCGGCACCGACCCGCTCCCGGACCGCGGCCACGCCGCCGGTCATCGCCTCGGCGAGCGGCATCGAGGCGAGCAGGTCCAGGGCGTGCTGCTGGGCGAGCTGGGTGAGCAGGGTCGACACCTGGTCGAGCGGGTCGCTGCGCCAGGTGCCCAGGTCGGTCTCGATGCCGAAGTCGAGCCGGGTCGCGACGAGCTCGGGGTCGGCGAACCGGTAGCTCACGCTCGCGAGGACGGTGACGTCCTGGAAGTCGGCGGTCCGGGCGTGGAAGAGCAGCGGGAGCTCGCGGTCGTCGACCGGGACCTCGCTCACGGTCGAGGTCAGCGGTCGGAACCAGAACGCGAGGCCCTGGCCGCTGTGGACCACGCGGCCCCGGCGGCGGTGGACCACGTGGCTCGTCGCCGAGGCGCTGAGGTGGCGCAGGAACAGGACGCGGGTGATGTCTGCCATCGATCTCTCCTTTTCGTCAGATCGACGATAACTGCGCATCCTGTTATCGTCAAGCTGACGACAACCAACCCGACCGATCGATCGATGGAGGACGGATGGACTACGACCCGGGCGACTACCCGCCGTTCGCGGTGACGGTCGACCTCGTCGTCCTGACGATCCGGGACGACGCGCTCCAGGTGCTCGTCGTGCGCCGCGGCGAGCCGCCGTACGAGGGGCACCTCGCGCTGCCCGGCGGCTTCGTCCGGCCCCAGGAAGGGCTCGGCGCCGCCGCACGGCGCGAGCTCGTCGAGGAGACCGGGATCGGCCACGTGCCGGGACATCTCGAGCAGCTGGGCAGCTACGGCGAGCCGGACCGGGACCCGCGGATGCGCGTCGTCAGCGTCGCCTACCTCGGCCTCGCCGCCGACCTGCCGCTGCCCGTCGCCGGCGGGGACGCCCGGCAGGCGCACTGGTCACCCGTCGACGGGCTGACCGCCCCGGGCGGCCCGCTCGCCTTCGACCACGCGACGATCCTGCGGGACGGCGTCGAGCGGGCCCGCGCGAAGCTCGAGTACACGACGCTCGCGACGTCGTTCTGCGCGGGGGAGTTCACGATCGCCGACCTGCGCCGGGTCTACGACGTCGTGTGGGGCACCGGTCTCGACCCCCGCAACTTCCACCGCAAGTGCACGGGCGCACCGGGTTTCGTCGAGCCGACGGGCCGGACGACGACGGCCGCCGGGGGCCGGCCCGCCCAGCTCTTCCGGGCCGGTCCCGCGACGGCGCTCAACCCGCCGATCCTGCGGCCGGGGCGCTGACCCGGCTCACCCCAGCGCGTTGACCGCCCGCGCGATGACGAGCGCGCCGACCGCGAGCGACACCGTCGACTGCAGCGTCATCGCGAGCTTCGACCAGCGCGAGAAGGGGACCGTGTCGGTCGGGCTGAACGCCGTGGCGTTCGTGAAGGCGACGTAGAGGTAGTCGACGACGTGCGGCTCCCAGTCCGGGTCCGCGACGTCCGGGTTCGTCATCTCCGGGAAGAGGAAGTCGGGGTGCCGCCGCTCGGCGCGGGCCCTCGCCCGAGGACCGCCCCGGTCGAGCTCCCAGTACCAGAGCCCGAACACGAGGATGTTTGTCAGCCAGATCGTGCCGCCGTCGAGCAGCACCTCCTGGGCGGACAACCGCGGCGAACCCGAGACGATGGCGGTCACGAGGGTGACCGCCGAGATCGCGTTCGCCAGGCTCGCGACGCCGAGCAGGGTCAGGGTCACCAGCCGCAGGCCGGGTGACGCGTGCTCGATGTCGCGCGGGTTCGCGACGACGAGCACGACCCCGAGCAGCGCTTGCAGCCCCGGGAGCAACCACCGCCCGGACGACTGCAGCCCGACCGGCATCGCGTTCTGCGCGGAGAGGGCGTCGGGCAGCCGCAACTGCAGCGCGATCATGACGCCGACGGCCACCATCGCCTGCCAGCGCGGCTCGCCCGCCGTCTCGCGCAGCCACGCCGGCACCGTCGACCGGCCGCCGGGACGCATCCGGGCGTGCATGGCCGCATGGGCCGCCTCGTCGGCGGGGTCGGGCAGGGGCCCGTCGGACGTCGTCACGCGACCATGGTGCCGCGTCCGGCTCAGGACTCCTTGACTGCGATCGTCTCCACGTGGTTCGCGACCTTCTCGAAGGCGTCGGCGGCGGACTCGAGCGCGTCGACGATCTCCTTGATCTTGAGTACCTCGATGGCGTCGGTGCCGTTCGCGAAGAGCTCGCCGAGGAAGCGGCGGTGGACGTCGTCCGCGACGTTCTCGAGCCGGTTGATCTCGGTCCAGAAGGTGTCGAGGTCGGTCATCGTCCGCAGCCGGGGCAGCGCCTCGGCGGTGGACCGCGCCTGGGCCTGCAGCACCTCCGCCTGCTCGAGGACGGCGCGCGGCAGCAGGCGCGGACGGTAGAGCACGATGAGGCTCCCGGCCTCCTCGATGTGGTCGATGCAGTCGTCGACGGCGGAGGCCAGGGCGTAGATGTCCTCGCGGTCGAACGGTGTGACGAAGGTCGAGTTGAGCCGCCGCATCGTCGTGTGGGTGATCTCGTCGCCTCGGTGCTCGGCATCGCGCAGCAGGGCCGCCAGCTCGGGCCGATCGGTCGGCTCCGCGCCGGCGAGCCGGTGCAGCAGGTCGGCCCCCTCGACGAGGTTCGCGGCCGCGTCGGCGAGCAGGTCGAAGAAGACCGCGTCGCGAGGGGTCAGGCTCAGGCGCATGCGGACCGGGTACCCGCGCCGGCGTCGTTCATGCCCGCGGCGATCTTCGGGCGGCCCGGCGGGTTTCCCGCGCCGGTGATCGGGTACTCGCCCTGTCGATGTCCACCATCCAGGTCCTCGTCGTACTCGTCGTCGTCGTGGCGCTCGCCTTCGACTACACGAACGGCTTCCACGACGCGGCGAACGCGATCGCGACCTCGGTCTCCACCCGTGCGCTGACGCCTCGGGTGGCGCTCGGGATGGCCGCCGTCCTCAACCTCGTCGGCGCCCTGCTCGGTCAGGAGGTCGCCAAGACCATCGGCAGCGGGATCGTCGACCCCGGCGGCGGACGGCGCGGCCTCGTCGTCGTGCTCGCCGGCCTCGTCGGGGCGATCGCCTGGAACCTCGCGACGTGGGTGCTCGGGCTGCCGTCCTCGTCGTCCCACGCACTCATCGGCGGGCTCGCGGGCGCCGGGATCGCGGCGTCCGTCACCGTGCACTGGGCAGTGATCCTCGACAAGGTCGTCGTCCCGATGGTCGTCTCGCCACTCATCGGCTTCACGGTCGCCTACCTGCTCATGGTGGGCATCCTGTGGGCCTTCCGCCGGGCCAACCCGCACCGCGTCTCCCGCGGGTTCCGGCACGGGCAGCGGCTCTCCGCGGCGGCGATGGCGATGGGCCACGGCCTGCAGGACGCCCAGAAGACGATGGGGGTCATCACCCTCGCGCTCGTCGCGGGCGGGTTCGCGAACGCCGGCGGCGACATCCCGCTGTGGGTGACGCTCGCCGCGGCGACGGCGATCGCGCTCGGCACGTGGTCCGGCGGATGGCGCATCATGCGCACCCTCGGGCGCCGCGTCATCGAGCTCGACCCGCCGCGCGGCCTTGCAGCCGAGACGACTGCGGCGTCGGTGCTGTACGTGACAGCGTTCGTGTTCGCGGCGCCGATCTCGACGACCCACACGATCAGCTCGTCGATCATGGGGGTCGGGGCGACCCGGCGGCTGTCCGCCGTCCGCTGGGGTGTCGCCCGGAGCATGGTGATCGCGTGGGTGCTGACGATACCGATGGCGGCGCTCGCCGCGGCGGCCGTCTACGCGGTGCTCTCGCCGATCGCCTGACTCGGCCCGGAGTCGTTGCGGGGCAAGGCGACCGCGCTGACGACGGCGCCGGCAGCGAGCAGCGTGGCGCACAGCAGCAGCCCGGTCCGGAACGCCGGCAGCAGCAGGGCCGGGTCCCGGTAGGCGTCGCCGGTGAGCCCGACGACGAGCGGCAGGGCCGCGACGGTGAGCAGGCCGCCGGCCCGCGCGACGGCGTTGTTGATCCCGCTCGCGACCCCGGCGTACCGGTCCGGGGCGGCCGCGAGGACCGTCGTCGTCAGCGGCGCCACCGTGACCGCCATCCCGAGCCCGAAGACCGCGATCGGCGGGACGACGTCCCGCAGGTACTGGGCGTCGGCGCCGAGCCGGCTCGTCAGCGCCGCTCCGGCCGCCGCCACGAGCGGCCCGACGACCATCGGCAGCCGGGGCCCGGTGCGGGCGACGAGCCCGCCCATCCGGGGCGAGAGCACGAGCATGATGAGCGTGACCGGCAGCAGCGCCGCGCCGGCGGCGAGCGGCGAGAAGCCGGCGACGACCTGCAGGGTGAGCACGAGCAGGAAGAACATGCCGCCGAGGCCCGCGTAGACGAGGAACGTCGTCGCGTTCGTCGCGCTGAAGGCCCGCCCGGAGAACAGCGACATCGGCACCATCGGGTGGTCGACCCGGCGTTCGACGACGACGAAGGCGGCCCCGGCCGCGAGCCCGGCGAGCCCTGCGACGAGGACGGCGCCGCCCGCGCCGCTCTCGGGCCAGGTGACCAGCGCCCAGCTGACGAGACCGAGGGCCGTCGCCGCCAGCGCCGCACCGGCGACGTCGAGGCCGTGCCACGGACCGTCGTCCGGACTCGTGTCCGAGCCCGGGCCCGAGCCCGGGCCGGCGGGGTCGTGCGCGCCGACGGCGCCGCGGCTCTCCGGCACGTGCCGCAGGGTCACGAGCACCACGGCGACCGCCACCGGGACGTTGACGAGGAAGGCCCATCGCCACGAGAACGCCGAGATGAGCCAGCCGCCGACGAAGGGTCCCGCGGCGCCGAAGATGCCCATGAGCCCGGACCAGGCGCCGATCGCCCGGCCGCGGTCGGACGGCGCGAACGCCGCCGAGATGATCGCCAGGCTGCCCGGGGTGAGGAGCGCTCCGCCGACGCCCTGGAGCATCCGGGCCGCGACGAGCGTCCACACCGACGGGGCCAGCCCGCAGAGCAGGCTGGCCGCCGCGAACCACACCGTGCCGATGACGAAGACCCGGCGCCGGCCGAGCCGGTCGCCAAGCGAGCCGCCGAGCAGGATGAGCGCGGACAGCGTGAGCAGGTACCCGTTCGCGGTCCACTGCAGCCCGGCGACGTCGGCGTCGAGGTCGGCGCCGATGCTCGGGAGCGCCACGTTGACGACCGTGCTGTCGAGCATCGCCATGCCCGAGCCGAGGATCGTCGCGAGGAGCACCCAGCGGCCGGCCGCCGACCCGTAGCGCAGGTCCGTGCCCCCGCCGGTGCCGCTCAGTAGCCCGGGAAGACGCGGCGCAGGGTGTCCAGGTCCACCGACCCGGTCGTCTCCACCTCCGCCGGGGTGTGCTCGGGGCGCAGCCGGCCGGTGAGCAGCCGCAGCCAGGCCTCGGCGGGCAGGGTGAGCGTCGCGTCGGCGTCGGCCGGGGCGTCGACGAGCGCGACGCCGTCCGTGATCGCGAGCCCGAACGTGCGGTCCGGGCCGGTCGTCGTCACCCGGACGGTCGCCGTCCGGCCCTCGAGCGCGGCGGGCTTGCCGATCCAGCCGAGGAGCATCCCGATGTGGTCGAGCAGCGGCTCCACCGCCTCGGCGCGCACGGTCGCGGACGGGTCGAACGTCGCGCGGACGTCCCACGAGTGGAGGGCGAACTCGTTGAGCCGGAAGTTGCCGGCCGTGCGGACGTCGACGGGCGCCGGCAGGAACCCCAGGTCGATCCGCAGGTCGGCGCGGGTCGCGTCGTCCAGGTCCTCGTAGCGCTTGACGAGCGCGGCGTTCGCCGCGTCGAAGGCGGCCTGGCGGGCGGCCGGCGACATCGCGTCCCAGCGCGCCCAGACCCCCTGGTTGAAGTCCGCGACGGTGGGCCGGCCCTCGAGCGACGCCTCGAGCGCCTCGAGACCGATGACCGCGCCGCTGCCGAGGTGGCTCACGACCTGGGAGACGTCCCACTCGGTCGCGACGGACCGGCGGACGAGGTCCTCGGCGGACAGCCCGGCGACGAGTGGCGCGAGGTCGTCGTGGCCGGTGCGGAGGGCGTGGATCGTGGCGTCGGCGGGCGAGGGCACTCGTGGCTCCTGTGGGTGGACGGCGGTGGGGACGTTCCCGAGAGCCGAACGTACCCGCGCCGGGCCGCGTTCACGACCGTACGGTCGTCCCGTGAGCGGACCCGATCCCGACGCGCCCGCCCGCGGGCTGCTCCTCGACATCGGCGGTGTCGTGCTCGCGGCCGGACCGGTGCTCGTCAACCGGCTGGCGGAGCGGGAGGAGCGGCTGGCCCGGCTGCTCGCGCCGCTCGGCGGAGTCGCCGGGCCCGGCGACGACCTGTGGCGCCGGATGCTCGTCCGCGAGGTGAGCGAGCGGGAGTACTGGGCGGTGCGCGGCGCCGAGATCGTCGACGCCCTCGGGATCGACGGCGACGGCGGGCCGACCCGCGCCCTCATGCAGGCGCTCTACACCGGGCCGCCGGCCGGCTGGCTGCGGGCGCAGACCCTGGACCTCATGCGCGACGTCCGCGCCGCAGGGCTCGGGCTCGCCGCGCTGACGAACGACATGGCCGACTTCCACGGCCGGGAGTGGGTCGCCGAGCAGGAGTGGGTGGCGCTGTTCGACAGCGTCGTCGACGGCTCCCTGACCGGTGTGCTCAAGCCCGACCCGCGCGCCTACGGCTTCGCGGTCGAGGCGATGGGCCTGCGGCCCGAGGAGATCGTGTACCTCGACGACATGCCGTGGAACGTCGAGGGTGGTCTCGTCGCCGGGCTGCGCGCCGTCTGGATGCCGCACGGCGACCCGACGGCCGTGCTGGACGGCGTCCGGGGGCTGCTCGGCCTGCCCGCCCCGGCCCGTGCGGACGGCGGAACACCGGACCCGCTCGACGTCCCGGCGTGAGAACGTCGGCGCACCGACAGACGGACCGCAGCACCCACAGCGAACCCAGCACCGACCAGCGGAGGTAGCCGTGCCCCTCGTCCGCATCGACCTCATGGAAGGCCGCCCGCCGGAGGTGATCCGCGAGCTCCACGAGCGGGTCGCCGCCCTGGTCGCCGAGGTCACCGGCTCCCCGATCGACCGGGTCCGGACCTACATCACCCAGTTCCCGCCGCACGCCTGGGGCATCGGGGGCGTCCCCGCGGACGTCGCCCGGGCCGCGGACGTCGAGGCCCGCAAGCAGGCGGCGCTGGCCCGGGAGGCTGCGGACGGCGCGGCGGACGGCGCGGGGGCAGGGCCCGCATGACCGACGCGGCCCTGGACGCCGACCTCGCGGTCGTCGTCGGTGCGACCGGCTCCATCGGCTCGGCGGTCGTCGAGCGGCTCGTCGGCCGCGGGCTGCGCGTGCTCGCCGTCGCGCGGAGCAAGGAGTCGCTCGACGAGCTCGCCGCCCGGCTGCCGGGCGTGCTCCCGTGCGTCGCGGACATCGGCGACGCCTCGGCCGTCGGGGCGATCGGCGCCGGCGTCGAGGCGGCCCTCGCGCAGCGGCCGGGCGGCGTCCGGATGGCGGTCTTCGCGGCCGGGCTGCCGGTGCGCGGGTCGGCCGAGACGATCGACCCGTCCATGCTCGCGGTCGGGGCCGACGTGAAGATGGGCGGCCTGCTGCGGCTCGTGCACGCCGTCCGGGACCACCTCGTCCGGGGCTCCCGGATCGTCACGTTCGCCGGGTCGCTCGGGCTCGAGCCGCGGGCGACCGAGGCCGGCCCGGGGGCGATCAACGCCGGCGTCTTCAACCTCATGCGCCAGCTCTCGCTCATCTACGGCCCGCGCGGGGTCACGACGCACACGATCAGCCCCGGCCCGGCGGACACCCCGCGGCTGCGGCGGATCGTCGAGGCCGTCGCCGCCGAGCGCGGCGAACCGTTCGAGACGGTCTGGGCGTCGTACGCGGTCGAGAACAGCCTCGGCCGGCTGCCGACGGCGGCCGAGGTCGCCTGGGGCGTCACGGTCCTCCTGGACCCCGAGGCCGACCTCATGCACGGCTCGGTCATGTACCTCGACGCCGGCGGCCACCGCGGCATCCACTGACCGGGGGACGTGGGGGTCAGTGGCGGGGGGAGCGGTGCCCGAGGCGGGCGCTGATCACCGCGGCGGCCTCGACGACGAGGCCGGCGGCCTGCTGGAGGGCGGTGCCGCGCAGTCGGACGGCGTCCCCGACGACGCTGACGGAGGCCATGACGACGCCGTCGGCGCCGCGGATCGGGGCGCCGACCGACGAGACACCGAGCTGGCCCTCCTCGATGTTGCTCGCCCACCCGCGCCGGGCGGTCCGGTCGAGCTCGGCGAGCAGCGCCGTCCGGTTCGTGATGGTGCGCGGCGTCCGGGCGGCGAGCGCGCGGCCCTCGAGGCGTGCCTCCAGGACGCTGCGGGGGAGCGCGGCGAGCAGGGCCTTGCCCGAGCTCGTGACGTGCGCCGGCAGGCGGTGCCCGACGCGGCGGAAGACCGGGAGCATGTGGTGGCTCTCCAGCCGCTCGACGTAGACGACCTCGAGCCCGTCGAGGACGGCCACGTGGACCATCTCGCCGGTGCGGTGCCGCAGCGTCGTCAGCACCGGCAGGGCGGCCTGGTGCAGGTCGACGTGCTCGCTGACGGCGCTGCCCAGCTCGTAGAGGGCCAGCCCCAGCCGGTAGCGGCCGGTCGCCGGGTCCTGCTCGAGGAGCCGTTCGGCCGCGAGGGTGGCGAGCACCCGGTGCGCGGTGCTCGTGCTGAGGCCGAGCCGGCGGGCCACCTCCGTGACCCCGAGCTCGGTGTCCGCCTCGCTGAAGGCACGCAGCACCCGGGCCGCCGTGCGGACCGAGCCGAGCAGCTGGTCGCGCGCCGGTGCCGCTCCGGTGGTCTGCTCCGTCGGCTCCACTGAGCAGATCCTAGCCTTGCCGTCCCGCTATGCGGGACAAGGTCATTGCCCATCGGGACCTTGGCCCCTTCACTGGGCCCTACCGCAGTCACATGGGGGGTCCACCGCCCCTCGCGCCGCCGGCGGCGCTCGGCAACGCAACGTCGCGGAATGCCAAGGAGGGGCCTGTGTCCTACATCGTGTGGTTCTCCGACCCCTACCCGGGCGACGTCCGCCACCTCGGGGGCAAGAACGCGAGCCTCGTGACCATGACCGCGGCCGGGATGCCCGTCCCGCCCGGCTTCGCGGTGACCGCCGACGCCTACCGCCGGGTCTTCGCCGAGTCCGGCCTGGAGCAGCAGATGGCCCGGCTGCTCGACGGTCTCGACGTCACCGACCAGGCCGCCGTCAAGGTCGCCGGAGCTGCCGCCCGGGACGCCGTGACGTCCGTGCCGCTGCCGCAGTGGCTCACCGAGGAGATCGTCGCGGCCTACGACGAGCTCGCCGTGCGGTGCTCCGACCCGCTCGTCGGGGTCGCCGTCCGCTCCAGCGCGACGAGCGAGGACCAGCCCGACGCGTCGTTCGCCGGCGAGCACGACACCTACCTGTGGGTCCGCGGCCACGACTCGGTCATCGACCACGTCCGGCGCTGCTGGGCGAGCCTGTTCACCGACCGGGCCATCACCTACCGCCGCGAGATGGGCTACACGGACGGCAGCGCCGCGATGAGCGTCGGCGTCCAGAAGATGGTCACGCCGCGGACGGCGGGGGTCGCGTTCACGCTCAACCCGACGAACGGCGACCGGTCCCAGGTCGCGATCGACGCGAGCTGGGGGCTCGGCGAGGCCGTCGTCTCCGGCTCCGTCACCCCGGACAACTTCCTCGTCGACAAGGTCATGGGCCAGGTCACGAGCCGCACCATCTCGCCGAAGCACGTCGAGCACCGGCTCGGGGACGACGGCCGCGTCGTCGAGTGCGACGTCGAGCCCGAGCGGCGCGACGCCGCGTGCCTGAGCGACGAGGAGATCCGCGCCGTGGCGGCGCTGGCCCGCCGCGCGGAGAAGCACTACGGCTGCCCGCAGGACGTCGAGTGGGCGCTCGACGCGCAGCTGCCGGACGGCGAGAACGTCCTGCTCCTGCAGGCCCGGCCGGAGACGGTCTGGAGCCGCAAGCCGCGCACGTCGCCGCTCAACGGCGTCGCCAAGGACACCTTCCGCAGCATCGTCGCGACGCTGCTCGACGGCCACCACACCCAGGGCGTCGACGCGCACCACGGCCACCCGCACTCGGTGGAGACCACGCGCGACACCGATCACCCGCAGTCGGTCGGCTGACCGGCGGGCACGAACGCACTGCCCCGCAACAAGATCCGCACCACCCGGCGGCCACCCGGCCCGTCGTGCAGCAGTCAGGCGTCGAGGAGGACGACCATGGCAGACCGCTTCCCGAGCCCGTTCGAGATGACCCCACCAGTGGGTGCCGAAGGGTGGGAGGACCTCTACTCGTACTCGGTCGTCTTCAGCAAGGAGCGGCAGGCGTACGAGGACGGTGCGTTCTGGTTCATGGACGGCGTCCACACGCCCGAGGTCATCGAGCCGTGGGACGCGACGATCGTCGAGTACGCGCTCATCGCCCTCTCGCAGTACAACACCCGGCACTACGTCATCCCGCCGGCCCGCGGCGTCGACATCCGGATCCTCAACGGGTACATGTACCTGGCGCCGGTCCCGGTGCTCGACGGTGCGGAGATCGAGTCCCGGATCCCGGAGTTCATGGAGCGCGCCGGCTTCTACTTCGGCAACTGGAAGTCCCTCGAGGACGCCTGGCTGCCCAAGGTGAAGGCCGTCATCGCCGAGCTCGAGGAGATCTCCTTCGAGCCGCTCCCCGAGCGTGAGGACATGGCCGTCCTCACCGAGGGGCGCGGCACCGGTTCCGGCATGCATCTCATGCAGTCGTACAACCGCCTGCTCGACCTCACGCTGAAGACCTGGAACCACCACTTCGAGTTCCTCAACCTCGGTTACGCGGCCTACCTGGACTTCTTCGGGTTCTGCAAGGGCCTGTGGCCGAGCATCCCCGACCAGGCGATCGCGAAGATGGTGGCCGGCGTCCACGTCGACCTCTTCCAGCCGGACGACGAGCTCAAGAAGCTCGCGACGCTCGCCGTCGAGCTCGGCGTCGACGCCCGCCTCGACACCGGCACCGCGGCCGAGGCCCTCGCGGCGATGGAGTCCGACGACGCCGGCCGGCAGTGGCTCGCCGCCTTCGAGGAGGCCAAGAACCCCTGGTTCAACTTCTCCGCGGGCAGCGGCTTCTACCACTCCGACCGGGTGTGGCTGGAGAACCTCGACATCCCGGTCGGCTTCATCCGCAACTACGTCGCCAAGGTCCGCCGCGGCGAGTCGCTGGCCCGGCCGACCGAGGCCGTCGCCGCCGAGCGGGACCGGATCGTCGCCGAGTACCGCGAGCTCAT
>JACRAB010000133.1 GCA_016213575.1 Actinomycetota bacterium | reverse complement strand
CGTCACGCGCAGCGTCCGCCCGCCCCTCCCGCACGACCGCGGCATCGCCGGGCGACGACGGGACCCCGGCCGGGACCCGGCTCGACGGCGTCTACGTCACCGCGTACTCGTGGTTCGACAACACCCCGCGCGGCTCGTCCACGGTGAGCCACCCGGTGCTGCACCGCACGGCGGGCGGCACCGGGACGTACACGGACCCGGTCACCGTGGCCGTCGGGCACGACCGGTCGACCGGTCGGGACGTCCTCGACCACCCCGCGGGGACCCGCTTCTACCTGCCGCACCTGCGCCGGTACGTCATCGTCGAGGACACCTGCGGCGACGGCCCGGCCCCGCAGGACGGCCCCTGCCACGACCTGTCGCAGGCGCCGCCGGGGACGACCCTGTGGCTCGACGTCTGGATCGGCGGCGCCGACGGGACGCAGGCCGGGGCGCAGGCCTGCGCCGCCCGGCTCACCGGCGACGGCGGCCGGACGGCGGTCCTCGACCCGCCGCCGGGTCTGCCGGTGCTCGCCGGGCCGGTCTACTCGACCCGGTGCGCGCTGCCCTGAGCCGGCCCGACCCGCTCGCCGACGAGGCCGGCCACGAAGCCGCCGACGAAGGCGTCCCCGAGGCCCACGGTCGTGGGGGCGGGGGTGCTCAGCGCGTACGCGGGGACGACGCACACCTCGCCGGGCAGGCGCAGCGCGAGCGCCGCCGCGAGGGCCTGTCCGCCGGGGTTGCGCGGATGCGCGGGCATGGCGCGGAACTGCTCGGCGGTGAAGGCGTCGCCCTCGAGGTAGCGCACGCCGGCCATCGCCGTCGCGGCCTCGAGCGCGTCCCGGTAGCCGTCCGCCCCGGGCCCGAGGGCGAGCGCCCAGTACTTCGTGTGGACGACGAGCAGGCGCGCCGGGACCGCGCGGCACAGGTCCCGCAGGGCCTCCACGAGCGGTCCGGGGGCGAGCAGGTCGACGGCGCGGCCGACGTACGCCTGCATCTCGTCCTCGTTGAGGCCGTAGACGTCGACCCGGTCGAGCAGCGCCTCCCGGACCCGGGCGCTCAGCGCCGGCACGTGGTAGCCCGCGTCCTCGAAGACGACCGTGGCGTCGTCCGGCAGCCGGCGCATCTCGTGGCGCAGGAACGTCATCCGGGCGTCGAGGGTCGCGGCGTCCTGCACGGTGTTGAAGCCCGACACGAGGAAGACCCCGGCGTTCGCGAGCAGGTCGCCGAGGCCCGGGCTGAGGACCATCTCTCGGTTCGGCAGGTCGTTGACGTAGATGAGCCGGTTCGGGTGCGGGGCGTCGAGGACGACGTCACCGACCCGCACCGAGGCGCCCGCCGGGAACTGGACGATGAGGTGCGGGTCGGTCGAGTCGTGCTCGGCACTGCACAGGTACGTGACCCCGGGCGGCAGCAGCCGCCGGACGTTGTCGTCGACGCTCACGGTGTGCAGCACCGAGGGCAGCCCGAGCCGGCTCATCGCGACCGCCGCCCGGACGTTGGAGCCGCCGAGGGTGATCCGGCGCGGGAAGCGCGCCGCGAACGTCTCGACGATGTCGGAGGAGGCGACGAACCGCTCCCCTCCGACACCGTCGCGGACGAACCCCAGCACCGACCGGACGAGGTCGCGCTCGTTCGCGACGACGACGTCCCGGCCGATCTCGGCGGCCGTGACGGCGTACTCGTCGACGAGCCGCTGGACGACGGCGCCGTCCCAGGTGATCTCGTAGTCCAGGCAGCTGCCCAGCCCGAGGACGACGTCGCGGGCCATCAGTACAGGGAGGCCTTCCCGTCGGTCTGGAACAGCTCGATCTTGTGCCGCGCGGTCTCCTTCATGGCCGCGATGCACGGCGGCTGGATCGAGTTCGGCTCGCTGAGCCCCTTGTCCTGGAGGATCTCGCGCATCTTCTCGTGGTAGGCGACCTTGATGTCGCTCGAGATGTTGATCTTGTTGATGCCGAGCGTGACGGACTCGGCGATCTCGTCGTCCGGGTTGCCGGAGCCGCCGTGGAGCACGAGCGGGGCGACGGGGACCTTGCCCTTGATCTCCTTGAGCAGGTCGAGCTTGAGCTCGGGCTTCATCCACGACGGGTAGATGCCGTGGCTCGTGCCGATCGCGACGGCCAGGCTGTCGACCCCGGTCTCGGCGACGAAGTGCACGGCGTCGTCCGGGTCGGTGTAGATGATCGTCTGGGCGCCGTCCTCGGCCTCGCCGTCGGTCTTGCCGATGGTGCCGAGCTCGCCCTCGACGGACAGCCCCACCGCGTGGCAGGCCGCCGCCGACTTCTTCGTGAGCGCGATGTTCTCCTCGAACGGCAGCATCGAGCCGTCGATCATGATCGAGGTGAAGCCGGCCTGGATGGCCCAGAGGATCTGCTCGTACGTCGTCCCGTGGTCGAAGTGGATCGTCACCGGCAGCGGCGACTTGTGCGCGCGCTGGATCACCGAGGCCATGAAGTCGATGCCGGTGTGCTTGAGCTCGTCGGGGTGGATCGCGATGATGAGCGGCGCGTTCATCTCCTCGCAGATCTCGAAGATGCCTTGGCTCATCGCCCAGTCGCTGATGTTGAACGCGGGCACGGCGAAACCGTGCTCGTTCGCGACGTCGAGCAGACGGTGGCCGGTCATCAACATGGGTATCTCCTCGGTTGTTTGCGTGCGTGCTGCAGGTTCGCTGGGGTGCCGTCGGACGTGCGGCGCCTAGGCCTTCACCGACCCGGCGGTCATGCCGCCGATGAAGAACCGCTGGAAGAACAGGAAGAGGACGAGCACGGGGATGCAGCCGAGGATGCTCATGGCCATCATCTCGTTCCACTCGTACGAGTGCTGGCCCATGAGCAGCTGGATGCCGATGGGCACCGTCCGCATGTCCTCGGTGCGCGTGAGGGTCAGCGCGAACAGGTACTCGTTCCAGGCGATCATGAACGTGTAGATGCCGACCGAGACCAGGCCGGGCACCGAGATCGGCACGAGGATCCGCCACAGCGCCGTGAACGAGCCGGCACCGTCGACCTTGACCGCCTCGTCGAGCTCGCGGGGCAGGGTGTTGAAGTAGCCGGTCATCATGATGATCGCGTACGGCAGCGTGAAGACCATGTACGTGAGGATCAGCGCCCAGTAGGTGTTGTAGAGCTTGAGCGTCACCATGAGCCCGAAGTACGGGATGAGCAGGGTGATGGGCGGCACCGCCTGGACGCTGACGATGACCATGTTGAGCGGCCGCTTGAACGGGAACTCGAAGCGGCTGAACGCGTAGCCGGCGAGGACCGCGACGACGAGCGTGAGCGCGGTGACCGACAGCGCGACGACGTAGCTGTTGACGAAGAACCGCACCTTGACCGGGTCGGTGACGATCGTCGTGTACGCGTCGAACGAGAAGCCCGGCGTGACGACCCGCGGCGGCAGCTCGAAGATCTCCGGATTCGCCTTGAACGAGCTGGCCGCCATCCAGAACACCGGGAACCCGGCGAAGACGGCCCCGACGACCAGGCCGGCGAGGACCCCGATCTTCAGCAGGACCCGGCGTGCACCTCGTGGCTCCATGTCAGTCCCGTGCCTTCTGGTAGCGGACGTAGAAGAACGCGAGCACCATCGAGAACACGAAGATGATCACGGCGCTCGCCGACGCCAGGCTGAACTGGTAGCGGTTGAAGGCGAGCTTGTACGTGAACGTGCTGAGCATCTCCGTGACGTTGATCGGGCCGCCGCCGGTGGTCATCCAGATGAGCGCGAACTGCTGCGTCGTGAAGATGACGTCGAGCATCGCGATGCTCACGATGATGGGCCGCAGCTGCGGCACCGTGACGTTCCACCAGCGCTGCCAGTAGCTCGCGCCGTCGACCGTCGCGGCCTCGTAGAGGTCGCGCGGGATCCCCTGGAGCCCGGCGAGCAGGCTCATCATGTAGAAGGGGTAGCCGGACCAGATGTTGATGAAGGTCACGGCGTAGAGCGCGAGGTTCGGGTCGGCGAGCCACTCGACCTTGGAGTCGGCCAGGCCCCAGGTCTGCAGCAGGTAGTTGAGCACCCCGTTGGGGTTGAGCAGCAGCCGCCACAGCACCGCGATGATCGCCACCGTGAAGAGCCACGGCAGGATGAACAGCACCCGGAAGATGGCCTTGGTGACGTTGCCGAGCAGGGGCGTGTTGAGCATCATCGCGAACGCCATGCCGAGCACGAGGTGGGCGACGACGCTCGTCCCCGTGAAGAATGCCGTGTTCTTGACGGCGTTCCAGAAGTCGGGGTCGGTGAGGATCTCGGTGTAGTTCGCGATCCCCGCGAGGACCGGCTCCTTCTTCATGATGACGTTGTCGTACAGCGAGTACCGGATCACCATGACGATCGGCACGAGCATGAGGACGACCATGAGGAGCACGGTCGGGAAGACGTAGACGTAGGGCTCGACCCGCCTGCGCCAGGGTTTGCGCGGCGTGCCGATCGGACGGGTGGGGCCGGGCCGCGGCGACTGCCGCGGCCCGGCCTTCACGCTGGTGCTCATGTCGGGGACCGGCCTCAGAAGTTCTTCGTCCAGCCGGCCTGGGCGTTGGTCAACATCTCGTCGACCGTCTGGTCACCGTTGAGCGTCTTCTGGAGCTCCTCGTCGAACGAGCGCATGAGCTCCTCGGCCACCGGGAGCCCGGTGAACTCGTTGGCGGGGTACCCGGCCTTGTAGATGTCGAACGCGGCCTTGAAGAGATCGTCGTTCTGGACGAAGTCCGGGACGGCCGTCGTGTTGCCCGGGAAGGCGTTCGCGACGGAGGCGAGCTTGGAGTTGTTCTTCTCGTTCATGAGGAACGAGACGAGCTTGAACGCCTCGGCCTTGTGCTTGGAGTTCTCCGAGATGCCGATCCCCCACGAGGCGTACGGGATGCCGCGCTTGCCGGAGTACCCGTCCTTGGCCGGGATGGCCGAGATGCTGAACTTGAGGTTCGGGTTGCTCTCCCGGATCAGCGTCACGTGGGCGAGCGAGTCGATCATCATGCCGACCCGGCCGTTCGTGAACTCCTCGACCTTGTCCTGCTCCTTCATCGTCAGGGCGCCGGGGGCGACGAGCTTGGCGTCCCACATGCCCTTGACGAACTCCACGGTCTCCTTGACGTCGGCGTTCGTCAGGTCGGGCTTGCCGTCCTTGAGCATCGTGCCGCAGGAGGCCCAGTTCCACGCCATGACGTCGTTCTGGATGCCGTTCGGCGCCTCGAGCGAGAGCGGGACGACCCAGCCCTTCGTGTCGCCGCCGAGCGCGGTGATCTTCTTCGCCGCGTCGAGGAACTCGGTGCGGTTGGTGGGCGGCGCGTTGACGCCGGCCTTCTTCAGCAGGTCGTCGTTCGTGAAGAGCGGGTAGACGAAGTTGACCACCGGGATCATGTAGGTCGCGTTGTTGATCTTGATCTGGGCGGCGAGCTGGCTCTCGTCGTACGCCGAGTCCTTCATGAGCTTCGACAGGTCGGTGATCGCACCCTGCTTGACGAAGTCGCTGACCCAGGCGCCGTCGAGGCCGACGACGTCCGCCATGGTGCCCGCGGCCGCACCGGCGACGGACTGCTCCTTCGTGGAGGCATAGGGCCCGGACAGCAGCTTCACCTTGATGCCGGGGTTGGCTGCCTCGAACTCGTCCATCATGCCGCGCAGCGCGTTCGCCGGAAGCTCCGGCTCCCACCACTGCGAGAACTCCAGGGTCACGTCACCGCCGGCGGAGGCGCCGGCCGTCCCCGTGGACCCGCCGGAGGAACCGCCGCCACAGGCGGCCACGAGCATGACCGTCGTCGCCGCGCAGAGAAGTGCGGACATCCTTCGTCCCGCACGAGCACCTTTGCTCATCCCACTCCCATCTCAGAAGAGCGCCGCATGACGCATACCTGCACGCAGGGGTGCGCAGGTCTGCGGCTTTCTGCAACTTAAAGCCGCGATCTTGCGGCGTCAAGGGATCGGGAAGTTGCAGATCGGACACGGAATGCTGCACATTCGTGCACGGAGGGCCAGAGACAGCGCTGTCGATGTCCCGCGAGGACGAAGTGGTCTGCGGTTTTCAGCCGAGAACACGCACGTTCCATCTCTGACTTCGCACAAAGCGGCATCGATGTGCTACGACAGGCGCATGTCCGCCAGCACGGAGCAGACCGTCGACGACGGCCGCCGCCTGCCCGCCGGCCGCAAGGCCGCACTCGCCGCCTACGTGGCCGAGGTCGGCCAGGTCACGGTCGCGCGCCTCGCCAAGCGCTTCGACGTCTCCGCCGACACGATCCGCCGCGACCTCGACGCCCTCGACGCCGACGGCGTCATCATCCGGACCCACGGGGGCGCGGTCAGCCTGTCGGCGTTCCCCAAGCCGGACACCGGCCTGGAGGTCCGCGCCCGGGTGCAGGCCTCGGCGAAGGACCGGATCGGGGCCCTCGTCGCCGGCCTCGTCCCGGACGGTGCGTCCCTCATCGTCAACGCCGGGACGACGACGCTGGCCGCCGTCCGGCACCTGCGCGACCACCGCGACCTGACGATCGCGACGAACAGCCTCGCGCTGCCGGCCGAGCTGCCGGCCAAGGTCTTCCGCGACCTCTACGTGTTCGGCGGCGCGGTCCGGCCGTCGGCCCAGGCGACCGTCGGCCCGGTCGCGTTCCCGGCGATGTCCGGCCGCGGCGAGGTGGACATCCGCTGCGACATCGCGCTCATCTGCGTCGGCGCCGTCTCGCAGGACAGCGGCTACTCGACGAGCAACCTCGGCGAGGCCGCGATGATGGCCGAGATGATGGGCCGGGCCGCCCAGGTCGCCGTCCTCGCCGACTCGACGAAGTTCAACCGCCGGCTCTTCGCCCAGGTCGCCGAGCTGGGCCGGGCGGACTGGTTCGTCACGGACACCATGCCGCCGGACGACCTCACCGAGGCCTTCCACGCCGCCGGCGTCGAGATCGTCGTCCCCAAGGACGGCGGGGACGAGGGCTGACCGCGGGTCCCGCCGACCTGTCCGCGGGTGTGCCTGCGGGTGTGCGTACGGGTCTGCCTGCGGGTCAGTCCCCGGGGTCGAGCACCTTCACCAGGTGCACGAGGTCGTGGCCGCCGGCCGGGGTGCGGTGCGTCTCGACGTACCCGTGACGGCGGTACAGGCGCAGGTTCGCCTCGCTCCGCTCGCCGGTGAACAGGTGGATCTGGCGGGTCCCGGCCGGCACGAGCGTCTCGCTGCGCGCGAGCAGCCGGCTGCCCAGGCCCTGACCCTGCAGGTCGGGCGCGACCATGAGCCGCCCCAGGTCCACACCGCCGTGCCCGAGGTCGCGCAGCCGGACCGCCGCGACGAGCCGCGGGCCGCGTCGCAGCCCCCAGGCCGCCGCCGGCCCGGCGAGCTCGGCGCGCAGCTGCTCGAGCGTCTGCACGAGCGGGGGCAGCCGGCCGTCGTCGTGGAGCTGGGCCTCGGTGACGTAGGCGGCCCGCTGGAGCGTGAGCAGCTCACCGGCGTCGGCGGGACCGAGCAGGACCAGCCGGTCGTCGGTGCCGCCGGTGCCGTCGGCGCCGGGGATGTCGTCGGGCTCGTCGGGAGCGGGTGTCGCGGCCACACCGGCATTGTCGCCCGCCCGCGGGGCACGTCAGGAGTCCCCGCGATGGTTACTCGGCGTGTCGTAGCGATAACGCACGATGACATGGTGCGGCGATGCCACGATCACCTCGTGGCCACGCAGACGACACCCGAGCGCACCCCCACGGTGACGCGCTCCTCCTCCCCGCGTGTCGCGCACGGCACGCCCCAGCCCCGCTCCAGGACGGTCCCCGCCCAGGAGTCCGGCCCCCAGCGCGCCCGTCGCGAGGCCGAGGACGAGTTCCGCTCGCTCCTGTCCGGCCACATCCGCGACATGCGCCGCCGCGGCGTGAGCGAGGACGTGCTCGGCCCGTTCGAGCGCGAGCTCCTCCGCCTCGGCCCCGCCCCCGCCTGACCCCTCCCCTCCCCCGTGACTCGGGGAGTCAGGGGAGGCGGCGGTCCACGCGGGTCTGCCAGCGACGGCGGGCGACCGGTTCGTCGTCCGCGTCGACGTCGAGGTCGACGTCCGCGGTGAACCCGTCGCCGTCGACGTGCAGGAGCAGCCGGGCGACCGTGCGCACCCGTGCCTGCGGCCACTCGACCTCGTAGCGGCACATCCCGCGCGCGGTCTGCTCACCGGTCCGGGCGTCGACCTCGACGTGCCCGACGTAGTGCTCGGTGCAGCGCGCGTCGTGCGGCGCCGCGTACGTGGCGCCGTGGTCCACGTCGGCGTAACGGGTCCGGGTGAGGACGTCGTAGCCGTGCTGCCACTGGACGTGCGAGGAGTCGCCGGCCTCCTCGTCGGCCGCGGCCGCCTCGTCGGACGGCACGGCGAGGGGCTCCGGGAGCACCGGAACCGGGTGCGGCGACCCCGCCGACACCGGGAGCACGAGCTCGGTCGCACCGACGTCGAGCATCGACCAGACCCCCTGCGGGGCAACGGTGTTCGGCCAGTCAGCGGCGGCGATGGCGAGCCGGAGCCGGTACCCGGGCGTGACCTCGAACGCGGCCGCCTCGAGCTCGACCTCGGCGTCGGCCCACTCCCCGGGCACGAGCGCGGTCGGCGCCGTCCCGTCCCCGCCGCGGTACGCGAGGTCGAGCAGCCCGCGGGCGACGAGCAGGCTCGGGCCGCCACCGACGGGCACGAGCGAGAGCTTCGCGCTCACGTGCGTGCGCGTCGCGACCGGCAGCACCCGGACCCGGACGAGCGGGTGGCCGAGGACGACGGCGCCGGCGGGCAGGTCGACGTCGGCGCACAGCGAGCGCGCCTCGTCCTCGCGCTGGTCGAGCGGCTGCCCCCAGGGCAGCGAGGCGGCGCACGAGTTCCAGGCCGCGGCCCCGACGTCGAGGGCCGCGTCGTGGGCCACGACGGGACCGGTCGCACCCGGCGGGACGTCCTGCGGCGCAACGGGTCTCGCGCCGGTGAGCGGGAGCCCGGCGAGCGGCACGACGACGTCGCGGACGGCGTCCAGGCTGGCCCGGTCGTGCGCCTCCCAGCGGCCCGGCCAGCGCGCCGCGTCCGGCTCCGGCGCGGCGTACGACCGGACGAAGACCGTCACGGGCGGCTCGGCGTCCACCCCGTTCGGCACGTCCCGCAGCCAGCGGTCCCACCACCGGGCCATGACCGCGACGTGGTCGACGCACGGCCCGGGGACCGACGTCGAGGGTGCCATGTGGCTCCACGGCCCGGCGAGCACGTGGACCGGAGTCCCCGCGTCGTGGAGCGCACGGAACGTGCGGAAGGTGTTGTCGCGGTAGCCGTCCGCCCACCCGGCGACGACGAGGACCGGGCAGGCGATCCGCTCGTACCCGCCCGGGGACGGGCCGCGGACCGGTGCGAGCGACCGGTCCCGGACGCTGCCGTGGCGCCAGTACGGGCCGTCGGTCTGCTCCGTGAGCCAACGCAGCAGCCACGGCGGCGTCTCCTCGACCCGCCGGTGCCACTCCTCGCGCCAGCCGTCGCCGAAGACCGCGGGCACCGGGGGCAGCGCGTTCATCGCCACCATGTAGAGCGGGTAGTCGACCTGGTCGAGCAGCCGCAGCGCGCCGCCCATCCAGTGCACGTCGTCCGTCCAGCGGTCGTCGGTGGCGTACGAGGCGACGACGGCGCGCAGCGCCGGCGGCCGCTCGCAGGCGAGCTGGAGGGCGTTGAACCCGCTCCACGACGTGCCGAACATGCCGACCGCACCGGTGGACCACGGCTGCGCGGCGAGCCAGCCGATCGCGACGTGCAGGTCCGCCTGCTCGGTCGGGTGGTACTCGTCGAGGGCGACGCCCGGGCTGGAACCGGTGCCGCGCAGGTCGACCCGCGCGACCGCGTAGCCGTGCTCGTCGCGGAACCGCACGTACTCCGGGCGGTAGGACGACGTGAGGTCGTCCTTGCGGTAGGGCAGCGCCTCGAGGAGCACCGGGACCCGCTCGCCGCGGCCGGCCGCGGCCGGGAGGTAGAGCGCTGTCGCGAGGAAACCCCCGTCCGGCAACGGGATCCGGACCTGCTCGTGGGTCCCCGTCACCGCTGCGACGCCCGCCGGACGAGGTCCGCCACCGCGTCGAGGGGCAGCGCCTCGACCCGGCGGCCGTCGCGACCTGTCGTCGTCGTCGCGGCGAGCAGCGCGGTGAGGACGGCCTCCTCGGTCGCCTCGACGGCCGCCGCGAAGTACGGGTCGAGGTCGCGCCCGGAGACCGGCGGCGGTTCCGCCGCCCGGACCCGGTCGCCCCGCAGCCCGGTCGCGAGCGCGAGGAAGATCTCGCCCGACCCGTGCGTCGCGACGGACCCGGTGCGGGCCAGCCCCATCCCGGCCCGGCGCGCGAGCCGGCCGCACGCGTGCGCGTCGAGCGGCCCGTCGGTGACGAGGACGACGATGCACGAGCCGCGGTCACCGCGGTCGGGGTGCTGCGCGGCGTCCGCCGGGGCGCCGTCCGACGTGTCGTTCGCGGCGTCCGCCGGGGCGCCGTCCGGCATCAGCCGCCCGACCGGGACACCGCAGACCGTGAGCCGCTCCCGGCTGCCGAAGTTCGTCAGGACGACCGCTCCGAGCACGTGGCCGTCGGGGAGCAGCCGGGACGCCGTCCCGATGCCGCCCTTGAAGCCGAGGCACTCCATCCCGGTGCCGGCACCGACGCAGCCCTCGTCGGGCGGCGCCCCCGAGTCCGCCCCCGCCCGGGCCGCCGCCCAGGCGCGCGCGACGTCCTCGTCGGTCGGCCGGAACCGGCGCGGGTCGGAGAGCCCGGAGTCGTCGCACTCGGCGACCACCGGGATGACGACGTCGTCCCGCCCGACCCGCTCGTCCTGCTCGGCGAGGAGCAGGCACGCGGCGTCGTAGACCCGCCCGACGGACATCGTCGACGTGAGGAAGACCGGCGTCTCGACCCGGCCCCACTCGGTCACCGTGACGAAGCCCGTGCACTCCCCCGCGCCGTTGAGCACCGCACCGCCGGCGGGCACCGGCGAGCCGAAGAGGTCACCGGGCAGGTGGAGCACGCTGACCCCGGTGCGGACCGTGCCCGGGCCGTGCGGCGGCGCCGGCCCGTCGAGGGTGAAGGTCGCGTGCCCGAGGCCGACGCCCGGGACGTCGTGCACCGAGCGGGTGGGGCCGCTGGGCAGCAGCCCGACGTCGGTCCCGGTCCTGCCGAGCAGGTCAGCGAAGCGTGCGACCACGAGCGGAGCATAGGGCGCGGGCCCGATCTGCCACCATGGCCCGCGTGATGCCCGTGGTGTGGTCCGACGAGGTTCTCCGGCACGACCCGCGCGACGAGGTCTGGGTCGGGGTGCGCACCGACGGCACCGAGGTGCCCGCGCGGGCGACCGTGCTCCGCGAGGCGCTGGCCGCGGCCGGCCACCCCGAGGTCCCCGCGGTCGCGCACCCGGACGACGTCCTCCTCGAGGTGCACGAGGCCGGCCTCGTCGACTGGCTGCGGACGGCGTGGGACGCCTGGGAGGCCGGGCCGTACGCGGCGGCCGTCGGCTCGGACCGGGTCGTCCCGTACGTCTTCCCGACGCCGTTCATGACGTCCGGGATGCCCTGGCGCTACCCGGCGGCGACGCACGCCCGGGCGGGCGTCTGGTGCTACGACACGATGACCGTCGTCGGCCCCGGCACCTGGGAGGCCGCCCGCGGCGCGGTCGACGCGACGCTCACGGCCGTCGACCTCGTGCTCTCCCCGACCGGTCCGACCCGCAGCGCGTACGCCCTGACCCGCCCGCCCGGCCACCACGCCGCCCCGGCGGGGTTCGGCGGCTCGTGCTACCTCAACAACGCGGCCGTCGCGGCGCAGGCGTTCACCCACGCGGGGATGCGGGTCGCCGTCCTCGACGTCGACGCCCACCACGGCAACGGCACGCAGGCCGTCTTCTGGGAGCGCGCCGACGTCCTCTACGCCTCCGTCCACGTCGACCCGGGCGCGGGCTGGTTCCCGCACGTGCTCGGGTACGGCGACGAGCGCGGCACCGGGGCGGGCGCCGGCGCCACCGTCAACGTGCCGCTGCCGCCCGGCACGGACGACGAGGGCTGGCTCATGGCCGTCCGGCTGCTCGTCGAGGCGGCGCTGCGCTTCGACGCGGACGCCGTCGTGCTCTCCCTCGGCCTCGACGCCGCCGCGCACGACCCGGAGAGCCCGCTCGAGGTGACCGCCGACGGCTACGCCCGGGCCGGTGCGCTCGTCGCCGCGCTCGACCTGCCGATGGTCGTCGTCCAGGAGGGCGGCTACCACCTCGAGACCCTCGGCGGCCTGGCCGTCTCGGCCCTCAAGGCGTTCTGAGAGCGGACGACCCGGGCGTTCTGACCTTCTTGTCGGGCTTCTCCGCCTGCCCACGTCACCGCCGTGTGAACAAGCCCCCGACATCCGTTGACGCCGCAGATCACGTAGCCGATCGTTGCCGTCAACTCACGATCTGGAGGCCGTCATGACCGCTGCCGCGCTGCCGCCCGACGTCATCGAGACGACGACCACCGCGGCGCTCGAGGAGAAGGCGAAGCTCAAGCGCCACTTCGGGCGCTTCGACATCTTCTTCTTCCTCATCTGCACCATCGTCGGTCTGGACACCCTCGGGGCCGTGTCCAACTACGGCGCCCAGGCGTTCGTCTGGCTGGTCTTCCTGTCGGTGTTCTTCTTCGTCCCCTACGCGCTGCTCACGGCGGAGCTCGGCTCCGCCTTCCGCGAGGAGGGCGGCTCGTACATCTGGACGAAGCTGTCGATGG
>JACRAB010000132.1 GCA_016213575.1 Actinomycetota bacterium | reverse complement strand
GACGGCCCGCGGGGGGACGACGTCGGCGCGCTCGGCCGCGCGGGCGTGCGCAGCGGCCGCGGCGGCGTACCCGGCGCGCCGCTCGGCGCGGGCGGCGGCGTCGTCCAGGGCGGCGACGACGGCGGCGTCGGGGACGTCCACCGCGGCCGCGCGGTGCCACGCCCGGCGGTCGGCGTCGGCGACCGGGTCGGCCGCGTCGGCGAGCGCGGCGTGCGCCTGACGCCGTTCGCCGCTCGTGGCCGCCTGGTAGATCGCAGAGCGGACCAGGGGGTGCCGGACGCTCAGAGAGCCGGCCTGCACCGTGACCAGGCCCGACCGTTCGGCCGCCCCGAGGGCATCCGTGGGGACGCCGAGCAGCGCGGCCGCCCGGCGAACGGTCGCGACCTGCCCGGAGTCGTCCGCCGCGGCGACGAGCAGGAGGGTCTGCACCTCGGGCGGGAGCCGGCGGCAGCGGTCGAGGAACACCCGTTCCATGCCGGGGGTCAGCGTCGGGCGGTCCGGAAGGGACGTCTGGCCGCGCAGCTGGGCCGGTGAGAGCGTGGTCGGCAGCTCGACCAGGGCCAGCGGGTTGCCTGCGGTCTGGGCCATGAGGACGTCGGCCACGTCGTCGGCCACCTCGCCCGCCGCCTCGGTGAGGACGGCGAGCGCGGCCGCCCGCGTGAGCGGAGCGAGTGCGAGGTCCGGGACGTCGTCCGGTGCGAAGACACGGCCCTCGCCGTCCCGGGCGGCGAACACGATCACGACCCGGTCCGCACCGAGTCGTCGCCCGGCGACCAGCAGCGCTTCGGACGTGGCCCGGTCCAGCCACTGCGCGTCGTCCACGACACAGAGCACGGTGCCGGCCTCGGCGGCCTCCGTGAGCAGCGACAGCGTCGCCAGCGCCACGAGGAACGGCTGCGGGACGCCGGCGGCCGCCGGCCCCGGGTCCGGGAACTCCAGCCCGAACGCCGTCCTGAGCGCACGGGCCTGCGGCGGCGGAACCCGGTCGAGCAGGCCGAGGACGGGGCGCAGCAGCCGCTGCAGCGCCGCGAACGCCAACGGCGCCTCGGACTCCACTCCCTGGGTCCGCAGGACGCACACCTCGGCACCCGCGTCGGCGACGAGGGCGTCCAGCAAGGAGGTCTTCCCTGCCCCGGGCTCGCCGTGGACGAGCAGGAGCCCGGCGCGTCCCGCCTTCGCGTCCGCAAGGACGCCTGCGAGGCGCGCCTGCTCGGCGTCCCGCCCGTGCATCACGAGGCGACCGTACGCCCGAAGCCGCCCGGCGTCGCGATCACGTGATCCTTCCGGCGGCGCCCACGTCCCCGCCGGACGCACAACCCGGTCATTCGACCGGGGCGAGCACCGAGGGCGTCGGACGACGCTCGTCCGGTCACCACGCACCGCCAACCCACTGCCACCAAGGAGCACACCGTGTCCCACTCCGACATCCGCCCCGCGCACACCCCCTCCGTCGAGCCCGCGGCCGCCGCCCGGCGCGCCGCGACGATGCGGGCCGTCGTCCGCGACGAGTACGGCTCCCCGGACGTCCTCGCCGTCCGCGACATCCCCGTGCCCGCGCTCGGCGAGGGTGAGGTCCTCGTCCGCGTCCACGCCGCCGGCATCGACCGCGGCGCGGTCCACATCCTCAACGGGCGCCCGTACCTCATGCGCCTCGCCGGGTTCGGCATCCGCCGGCCGAAGCGGCCTGGCCTGGGCAGCGAGCTGTCCGGAGTCGTCAGGGCGGTCGGCTCCGGCGTGACGGGCTTCGCCGCCGGCGACGAGGTCTTCGGCGTCGGCCGGTCGACGTTCGCGGAGTACGCGATCGCGGACGCGACCACCCTGGCCCCCAAGCCCGCCACCGCGACCCACGTCGAGGCCGGCGCGGTGCCGACGTCCGGTACCACCGCCCTGCAGGCGGTCCGGGACCACGGCCGGCTGCAGCCCGGCCAGCGTGTCCTCGTCATCGGCGCCTCCGGCGGCGTCGGGTCGTTCGCCGTCCAGATCGCCCGCGCCCTCGGCGGTACCGTCACCGGCGTCGCCAGCACCGCCAAGCTCGACTTCGTCCGCTCCCTCGGCGCGGAGCAGGTCCTCGACTACACCGCCGGCGACCTCGCGACGCAGGCCCACGAGCGCGGCGGTCGCTACGACCTCGTCCTGGACATCGGCGGCAACCGGTCATTGAAGACTCTCCGCCGGCTGCTCGAGCCCCGGGGCACGCTCGTCTTCGTCGGCGGCGAGGGCGGCGACCAGATCACCGGCGGCCTCGGCCGTCAGGTGCGGCCGACGCTCGTCTCGCGCTTCAGCAGCCAGACCTTCGCGACCTTCTGGGTCGCCCGGCCGAACACAGCAGACCTCGAGACGCTCGCGCGGCTGATCCAGGACGGCCAGGTCAGGTCGGCCGTGCACCGGACCGGCGGCCTGAGCGACGTCGCCGACGCGCTCCGCTCGCTCGAGCACGGCCAGGTGTCCGGGAAGATCGTGGTGACGCCGTGAGCCGCGCCGGTACGGCGGCCGGGCACAGGACGGAAGCGCTGCCCGACCTCCTGGACGTGGTCGTCGTCGGTGGCGGGGCTGCGGGGCTGTCCGCGGCGCTCGTCCTGACCCGGGCCCGGCGGCGCGTCGCCGTCGTGGACGCCGGGCAGCCGCGCAACGCACCCGCGGCCCGCATGCACGGCTTCCTCGGCTCCGACGGCCTGCCGCCCGCCGAGCTGCTCGCCAGAGGTCGCCGGGAGGTCACCGGCTACGGCGGGCACCTCGTCGACGGCCGCGCCACCGACGTCCGCCGTCTCTCCGCCGACGGCCCGCACGGGCCCCCGGTGCTCGAGGTCGGCCTCGCCGACGGCACCGTCCTGCACGCCCGCCGCGTGCTGGTCACGACAGGGCTGCGCGACGACGTCCCCGACGTCCCCGGCGTCCGGGAGCGCTGGGGACGCGACGTGCTCCACTGCCCCTACTGCCACGGCCACGAGGTCCGCGACCAGCCGCTCGGCGTGCTCGGCGGCACCCCGGAGGCCGTCACCCACGCCCACGTCGTGCGCCAGTGGTCCGGCGACGTCGTCTACTTCACCGACGGCGGGACGCTCACCGCCGACGAGCGCCGGCGGCTCGTCGCCCACGCCATCGGCATCGTCGACGACCCCGTGACCCGGCTCGTCGTCGACGACGACCGGCTCACCGGCGTCGAGGTCGCCACCGGACAGGTCGTCCCGCGCAGCGCCGTCTTCGTCCGGCCCCGCGTCGTCCCCCACGACGAGCTGCTCACCGGACTCGGCTGCGCCACCCACCCGAGCGGCTGGGTCGCCACCGACCCCACCGGCCGCACGAGCGTCCCCGGCGTCTGGGCCGCCGGCAACGCCGTCAACCCCCGCGCCCAGGTCGTCACCGCCGCCGGCGAGGGCTCGACCGCCGCCATCGCGATCAACGACGACCTCGTCGAGGAGGACACCGCCGACGCCGACGCCGCGTTCCGGCTCGGGCTCCCGGCCCCCGTCCGCGACGCCGTCTGACCCGCCCGCGACACGTTCGTCTCCCGTCGACCGTATCCAGCACGACACATCGGTGTCAGATTGCGTGGAGCCATGAACCCGAACACCGAGCTGCCGCTCCGCGCACGCTCCCGACGCCCCCGGATCCCGCAAGTCCTTCGCGAGGAACCGCAGTACCGCCTGCTCTTCTCCGGCCAGGTGCTCTCCATCCTCGGCGACCGGGTGATGATGGTCATGCTGCCGTTCGCCGTCCTGGCCGTCGGCGGGGACGTCGGCGACGTGGCGATCGTGTCGGCCGCCCAGTTCCTCCCCTTCGCGCTGCTCGCGCTGCCGGCCGGGGTGTGGGCGGACCGGTTCGACCGCAAGAAGATCCTCGTCGCCTCCGACGTGACCCGCTTCGTCTGCCAGCTCGTCGCCGGCGTCCTGCTCCTGCGCGGCAACGCGCAGGTGATCCACCTCGTCGTGCTGGCGGCCACGTACGGTGCCGCCGACGCCTTCTTCGCACCCGCCTTCACCGGGCTGCTGCCCGGCACGGTGTCCGCGGGCAACCTGCAGCCCGCCAACGCCCTGCGCGGCCTCAGCTTCTCCACCGGTTCGATCCTCGGGCCGGTGCTGGCCGGCTTCCTGGTGACCGTCGTCGGACCGGGTGGCGCGTTCCTCTTCGACGCCGGGACCTTCGCGGTGTCGATCGCCTGCCTGATCCCTCTCCGCCCCCGGGTCGTCACCGACGGGCCGCACGCGGAAGACCTCGCAGCAGCGTCTCCCCGCTTCACGACCAGCCTCAAGGAAGGGTGGTCGGAGGTCCGCAGCCGCCGGTGGGTCATCTCCTTCCTCGGCGGCATGGCCGCGTACCACGTGGTCGTCCTCCCCGCGATCTTCGTGCTCGGGCCCGTGCTGGCCGCCGAAGAGCTGAACGGCGCGAGGTCGTGGGCGCTCATCACCGCCGGCTTCGGCGTCGGCTGCGTGCTCGGCGATCTGCTTCTGCTGCGCTGGCGCCCGCGGTTCGCGATGCGCGTCGCGAGCCTCATGCTCGTCGGCGCCTCCTGCCAGGCCGCCTTCATCGGGAGCGGTCTCGGCGAGTGGGGCATCGCGGGGCTCGAGCTGCTCGCCGGCGTCTGCGTCACCGGCACCTTCACGCTCTGGGCCACGTCGCTCCAGGAGCACGTCCCGGACCACGCCCTGTCCCGGGTCTCCAGCTACGACTACCTCACCAGCGCCGGCGCGATCCCCCTCGGCAACATGCTCATCGGCTTCGTCACCGTCTCGATCGGCCTGCACCACGCCCTGCTCGCCATGACGGTCGTGGGCGTGACCGCCGCCGTGACGGTCGCTTGCGTACCGGCAGTCCGGCAGCTGCCTCGGCCGGCGACGCACGTGGCGGACGGCTCTGCGTGACGTGCGCGAGGGTCCGGCCGGGCAGCCTTGGTGCGGATCTGGGGCAGCCGCACGAGTCGCTGGTTCCGGCCCGTCGCGGCTGCCCCATCTCCAAATGGTCGTGGCTCGCCCGACCCTGTGGACGGCTACCCGCTGGCGGCCCTTCCCCAGTTCGCGTCGAGGAAGCACCCGGCTCCGATGTCGAGGGTCTTGGGTCGGGATCCGTCTGGTCGGGCGACGACGAGTGCGCAGCCGTCCGGGACACCCCGGGTGAAGACGATCCGGGAGCCGTCCGGGGACCAGGCGGGGAAGAACGACGCCGTCCCGTCGGTGCTGTCGGTGACGACCCGCAGCCCCGTGCCGTCCGGGCGGACGGTCGCGACGTCGAGCGTGGTGCCGCCGGCGAGATGCCGGGCCAGGCTGAAGGCGATCCGACGGCCGTCGGGTGACCAGCTGGCAGAGAAGCCGTCGACGCCGGGGAGGAGTGCTCGCAGGCCGGTGCCGTCGGCGTGGACGGTCATGAGTCGGTCTCCGTCGGTGGTCTCGCGGTTGAAGACGATGGAGCGACCGTCCGGGGAGAACTGGGGGCGGAGGTCGGGCAGGTTGTCCGGACCGTTGGAGGTGACCCGGCGCGGGTGGGTTCCGTCGGTGCGCATGACGAAGACCCCGTTGAAGTTCACCCCGTTCGCGTCGAGCAGGTCCTCGGTGAAGGTGATCCACCGCCCGTCGGGTGAGAACGCCGGGTTGAACGCGCCGAGGCAGCGGCTGGCGTCGCACTGGGTCAGTGCGTGCTGGTGGCTGCCGTCGGCATTCATCACCCAGATGTTGGTCCGCCCGACGTTGTCGCAGTCGAAGGCGTCGACGCAGCGCTGGAAGACGATGCGCTTCCCGTCGGGAGACATGTGCGGGTCGGAATCCTGGTGGCCGGTGGTGAGCACCCGGAGTCTGCCGCCCTGTGGTGTCGTCGCGACGATCTGCGGCTGACCGCCGTTGGCGTCGGAGAAGCGGGTGGCGACGATGATGCTGTCGTGGTCGGACGTCGTGGCGCCGGCCGGCACGGCACCGAGGGATGTCAGGGTCAGTGCCGTCGCTGCGACCGCGACCGTGAGCCGCACGAGCCGGTTCATGCCCGGCTCCCGGCCCGGACGCCCCAGGTGGGACGGAAGTCGAAGTCGGGCGAGTTCGAGATCTTGCGGCGCTGGGTTCCGAGGTAGCGCATGGTCCAGATCTCGGCGTCGCTGACATCGACGCTGGCACGGTCGGTGAACACGATGCTCGTCCCGTCCGGGGACCACTGCGGGTTGGCGTTGCGGCGCCCGGTGGTGGCGTTGTCGGTGAGCCACACGATCTTCGAGGTGCAGTCCTGGATCGAGCCGCAGGTGGTGGGAACGGTCGCGATGTCGACGAACGTGTCGTCCGAGGATCCGCGGCCGAAGGTTTCGAAGACGACCAGGTCCTTCGTCGTCCCGCGGCTCGCCGTCGACAGGTCGCTGATCTCGGCGTTGAGCGCGTACGGCGTGAGCTGGTGCGGGTGCCGGCCGTCGGGGTCGGCGCGGAACAGCGCGGCCTTGTCGAGCGCGTTGTTGTTGCGGCGGAAGGTGACGTAGGAGCCGTCCGCGGAGACGTGCAGGTAGGTGTCCTCGTAGCGGCCGTCGATTCCCGGCTCGGAGAACCGCCGCTCGTGGGTGCCGTCGAGCCGCGACGTCCACAGGACTCCGGAGGCGGCGAAGCCGGTGTCGAAGGGCCCGTCGACCCTGATGTAGGCCAGGCGGCTGTTCGACAGCCAGGTCGGCTGCCCGATTGCGACGCACGGGGCGACGCAGCGGATGTTCACCAGGTGGTCGTCGGTACCGTCCGAGCGGACCAGACGGACGACGGCGGTCTCGGCGGTGTCGTGCTCGTAGACGACCCAGCGTCCGTCCGGGGAGATCTGCGCGTCGATATCGCTCTCGCCGGGGATCACCTGAGTCAGGCTTCGTGCGTGGCTGCCGTCGGCGCGGGCGATCATCAGGTGGTCGCCGCTGGCGGTCCGGTCGGTCCAGACGATGACGCCGCGGGTGGACGGCCCCTGCCCTGCCGACGCGACGGCGGACGCCGGGACGGCCGCGCAGACGGCCACGACGGCGGCCGTGGCGGCGATCAGGGCGCGGCGGCCATGCCGGCGGCCGGTGGTGGCCTTTGGCATCGTGATGGGTCTGTTCATCGGTGCTTCCCCTTCGTCGGGCGTCGCGCTCTCGCGAGCCGCTGCGACGGGACG
>JACRAB010000144.1 GCA_016213575.1 Actinomycetota bacterium | reverse complement strand
GTCTCCTGCCCTCCGGCGAGGGACCCGCCGTGCTCGTCGCGGATCGGCAGGACGAGCCGGTCCCGGAAGCGGTCGATGACCTGCCCGGTGGACGCGACGGTCCCTAGCCCGGCGGCCACGATCTCGTTGTCGCTCGCGCCGGCTCGGCGTAGGACCGTCACCAGGGACCGCCACCGGGCCGGGGCGTACCCGGGGCTGAACCGCAGGTCGTCGGCCAGGTCGCTGCCGAGTCGCTCCTGCAGGTACCGCGGGGCCCACGAGGTCGGGTACGAAGCCGTGAAGACGTCGTGCGCGAGCCTGTTCAGCTCGTAGACCCGCCGCCGGCCGGCCAGGTCGGTAGCCGGGTGGCCCGGCGGCGGGACCACGGCGTCGGCCTCACCGACGCGTGGTTCAACGATCGGGCCCCGGCGGGCGATTGCCTCGAGCTCCGCGCGGGTCTGCGCGTCGACGTCCTCGGCCCGCGTCCAGGTCCCCGCCTCGTCGTCCGCCGGCGGGGTGTCGGCGAGGACTGCGGCGACCTCGAACGGATCGGGTGGCGGCGGCACGTCGTCCGGGCCGAACGGCGCGTCTGCGGCGACCGGATCGCTGCCGGGGACAGGGTCGGGGTAGCCGGTAGCGAGTAGGCCGACCCGCCACGTCAACGCCTGGGTGAGCTCGTCGTCCCGCAGTGCGTAGCCAGAGTCGTGGCTGTCGCTGGTGGAGCCGGCGTGAAGGAGCTCCCATGCAGTGGCCAGGACGGCGTCCGGCTGCCAGCCGTGATCGGTGGCGGTCGTGACGGCCGCGACGAGCCCGGGCCAGGCCCGGTCGCTCTGGACCCGGCCCGCAGCGCGGGCACCGATCACCGCGATGAGGGCGGGCGCCCAGTCCGGGCGCAGACCCCTGCTGCTGGGCGTGCTGGAGGTGCCTGCGCTGACTGCGCTGCCGGTGCTGTCGTAGCTGGGTCGGGTGAGGGTTGCGGGCAGGTGGCGGGTCAGGCGCCACCACAGGGCGGCTGCGGGTTGCTCGTCGGGCAGCGGGTGGTGCGCGGCGACGGCGGTGGTGAGGGCGGCGATGTCGAGGCCGGTGTGTGCGGCGAGGGTGAGGCGGGCGGCGAGGTCGGGCCAGCCTGGGTCGGTGAGCAGCCGGGGCTCGAGGCGTTCGGCGAGGTGCTGCCAGCGGGCGGCGTTCGCGCGTGGGTCGCCGAGCGCGGCGGTGGCGCGGTCGGCGAGCCGCTTCTGGTGCCGGGCGCGGGCAGCCGGGATCTGGGTGGGGCCGGCCGGTCGGGGGTCGGTGTCGGGGACGCCGGTCGCGGCCCGCCACACCGCGAGGTCGACGGCGAGCTGCCGGTCGACCTCGCGGTCGAGCAGGTGAGCGGCCCACGAGGGGGCGGTCGCCGGCGTCCACTCGCCGGCTGCGGAGGCGACGTCGGCGGCCAGACCACGAACGAGATCAGCCCGCGCCGCCAGGTACTTCCCCCAGCCCGGCTCGGCACCGTCGGTGCTGGTGCTGGTGTCCGTGCTGGTGCTGGTGTCGGTGCTGGTGTCGGTGAGGGCGGCGGGGAAGCCGGGCAGCCAGGGCAGCGGGCCGCGGGTGGCGGTGCGTAGGTGGGTGGGGTCCAGGCGCCAGTCGAGGACGGCGGCTGGGTCGTGGGCGCTGTTGAGCTCGCGTCGGGCGGCCACGGTGTTGAGGGTGTTGTGGAGGGTGCTGAGCAGGTCGCTCGGGTCGCTGCCGTCGAGGGCGTGCAGGGCCAGGTGCGCGCGCAGCGTCGGCCACGCCTCGTGTTCGGTCAGGCCGGGCAGGACCTGCTCGGCGGCGACCTCGAGGTCGGCGAGCCGCTGCGGCCCGAGCCGGGTCTGGGCGGCGGTGGTCAGGGCGTGCGCGTACCGGTCGGCGGCGGCCTGCAGCCGGGCCGCGGGGTCGGCGAGGGCGCGGGTGTGGCTGGTCGCGGCAGTCTGGGCGCCGTCCCGGGTCAGGATCCGGGCCAGGACGTCAACCGCGGTCGGGGGCAGCAGGGCGTCCCGGCTGATGACGGTGTGCGGGTCGCCGTCGCCGGTGACGCCGAGGTAGAGGTGGTTGGCGGCGCGTCCTCTGGTCATCGCCACGTACATCGTCTGCCGGGACTCGGTCCCTGAGGCGATGACGTGGGTGACGTCCGCGGTGACACCCTGCGCGGCGTGCACGGTGCTCGCGTAGCCGAGAGCGACGTGCGCTGCGACGTAGGCGGCGGGCAGGACGACGTGCCGGCCGGTGGCCAGGTGCCGGACCCGCAGCCCACCGCCCGGGGTGAGCGCGGTGACGGTCCACCGGGCACCGTTCTTCACCCAGTCCGTCGCGGTGAACCGCAGCTGCCGATCGTTCTCCCTCGTGATCACCGTGTCGCCGGCGCTGACCCGGCACCCGTCGGCGAGCTCGACCTCCCGCAGAACACCGGCCGTCTGATTGCGGCTGAGGCGGTCGGTGCGGGCGCGGGCGTTGAGCTCGGCGACGAGATCGCGGGTGGAGGCGAGCATGAGCGCGTCCCGGCCGGCGGCCCGGTCGGCGGACCATGCGGTGTAGGCCTGGTCGACGCAGGTGCCGAGGTCGCCGACGTGGATGCGGCCCTGATCGGTGTAGTAGGCGATCGCGGCCGGGTCGCCCGCGCGTAGCGCGAGCGAGGCGGCGCCTTCGGCGGGGTCGGTGAACCGGACGACGTGCGAGAGGGTGACCGCGCCGTGGGTGGCCGCGATGTCGCGCAGCACCCCGCCGGCGCCGATCGCGGCGAGCTGCTGGTCGTCCCCGATCAGCCGGACGCTGCCGCCCCGGGACAGGACGAACTCGACGACCGCGGCCAGGTCGCAGGTGCCGGCCATCCCGGCCTCGTCGATGACCACCAGGCTGTCCGGCCCGAGCGCCGCCACCCACCCCGGCAACCCCCGCTGCTGCCGCCCGGCATCGCTCCCGTGGGTGGCAATGGTGTGCTGCAGCTTGGCGAGGGTGTCGGTGTGCGCGCCGAGCTCCTCGCGCAGGACCGTGGCCGCGGCCGCGGACGGCGCGAGCCCGAGGACGGGCCCGCCGCTGTCGGTCCATGCCCGGGACAGGGCCCGCATCGCGGTCGTCTTGCCGGTACCGGCCGGCGCGAGCCCGAGCTGGAGCCGGGCCCCGGAGGTGGCCATCTGCCGGACCAGGTGGACCTGGCCGGGGTTGAGCCGGAACCCGTGGGCCTCCGACTCCAGCAACGCGACCCCGCCCACGTCACGGCGGGCGGCGCGGCCGGCCCGGCGGCCGGCGGCCGCGACCAGCGACCGCTCGGCCGTGACGATCGCGGTCGAGGTGAACCGGCGGGTCCCGGCCACCTCGAACACGCTGGCCCCGTCGCGGCGGCGCAGCGCGGCAGGCTCGACGATCACCCCTGCCGGCGGCCCGCCGGCTGGTCTGTCGGATGGGCCTCGTTCCGGGGCGTGCAGGGGCAGGGAGTGCTCGCTGGACAGCGCCCGGGCGACGACCGCGTCGACCATCGCGTCCAGGTCGGGCAGCGGGATGCCGTCGCGGCGGGCGAGGCGCTCGGCCTCGGCCCGCACGTGGGTCTGCCGCCAGGTCGCCCGAGCGGTCTGCACAGTCGCCACGACCTCACCCGCTGCCCGGGCCACCCACTCCTCCCGCTCGGCCGGTGTGCGGTCTGCCCACGCCCGCCCCGGAGCCTCGCCGCCGGCGGCCAGGACGGCGCGGACCATGCCCGCAACAGCGTCCGGGCTGCCGAGGACGGCGGCTGCTTCGGTCTGCCACGTGGCGCGCTGGTCGGCGTGGGAGCGGGGCTCGTGCTTGCGGCCGCGGGGCTCCAGGGTCGCCTGCTGGGCGAGGTGCAGGGCCTCGACCGGTGATGGCGGGCGGCCGTGCTCGGCCTGGAACACCGCCGCGAGCTCGGTGCGGCGGGCGTCGATCGCCCGCCGCCGCCGAGACCACGCCGTCAGCAGCGCCGGGTCGGCCCCGACGAGCTCACGGACCGGACGCCGTCCCGGGTCCGTTCCGGCGCGCTCGGTGAACCGGACACCGAGCCGGGCCACCAGCTCGGCCTCCACCCGCGTGTTGTACCGCTCGGACGCCGCCACGGCGCTGGCGTGGATCGGCCGCCCGTCCAGGGCCAGCCACCGCCCGCCCCGCCCATCATCCTGCCCATCGCCCTGCACGCTGTCGAGGGTCTGGACCTTGTTGGAGATCGCGACGTGGGTGTGCAGGTCGGGGTCGCCGGCGCGGGAGTCGCGGTGGGT
>JACRAB010000129.1 GCA_016213575.1 Actinomycetota bacterium | reverse complement strand
GGTCCCGCTGGCCCCGGTGCCCGCCCCCGAGGCCGCGCCGTGGGACCAGCACTGGCAGGTCACCCAGGCTCCCGAGTGGGGCGAGCAGGCCGCGCCGTGGACCGGCCGGGAGAACGGCTGGGACCGCAGCCCGCTCGACCCGGGCGGGGTCGCCGCGGCGGCGGCCGCCCCTGAGGGCACGGTCCGGGACCAGCACGCCGTGCAGCCGCAGGTCCCGGCGCACGACCCGACCTGGGACGCCACCGAGACCTGGGACAGCTTCGACCTGCGCGCCGGCTCCACGGCCCGGCGGGCGGCACCGGACGACGCCCCGGCCGCGACGCCGGAGCCCGCCCCCGCGGGCGGCACCGACGACGGCGACGAGACCGGCGGGTACACCCGGGTCATCCGCCCCATCGGCGACCTCAACCCGTCCGGCCTCAACCCGGCGGCGCCCGGCGGCGAGCGCGCGGGCGAGACGACGAGCACGTTGCCGGCCCTCGGCGGCAGCCGGGTCTCCGGGCTGCGGCGCCCCGGCCGGGCCGGCGGCCCGAGCCGGCGCGACGTCCGCGACAGCAGCCGCGCCGAGAACGGCGTCGTGACCCGGCTGCGCAAGGTCGACCTCGGCAAGCGCGCCCCGCTGCTCGCCGCCGCGGCCGGTGTCGTCGTCGCGGTCGGCCTCGGCGGCATCGTCTGGACGGCGCTCGGCGGGGGTTCGGACGCCGGCGACGGCGGCCAGGCCGCCGCCCCGACGCTGCCCCCGGTGTCCGCACCCGTGCTCGCGAGCGGTCGCAACTACACGGAGAAGAGCCTCGGCGGCGACGCCGAGAAGCTCGCGAAGGAGGCCGCCAGCAGCAACCGGCCGAGCGTCGAGGCCTCGATGGCGGCGAACGGGTCCCAGCTCTCGCAGCCCGCCGTGCTCGCCCGCTGCCTGGAAGCCCTCAACGCCGGCGACCAGACCCCGCTCGCGGTGGACATCGCCCAGTACCAGAACCGGGAGGCGGCGATCATCGTCCTGCGGGGCGAGGACGGCGGCTACGAGGTCTGGGCGGTCTCCCGCGACTGCGGCTCCGGCGACGAGGCCCCGCTGCACTTCGTCGTCGTCCCGAAGGCCTGACCGCTGCGACCGGGGTACGACCGGGGGTATGCCGCAGGGTGTCCGGTCGCACTCCGGGATCCCGGCTCCCGGGGGAACACGGGCCCCGTACGATCGGTTGACGATGACCGGGTGCCGCGGACGCGGCCGCCCTACGCCCGGGTGACCGGGCCTGCCGAGCACCGCAGGGAGACGACGTGAGCACCGACGCCGGCACGATCCGGGACGTCATCATCATCGGGTCCGGGCCTGCCGGCTACACCGCGGCGATCTACGCGGCGCGGGCCGACCTCAAGCCGCTCGTCTTCGAGGGCTCGGTCACCGCCGGCGGCGCGCTCATGAACACGACCGAGGTCGAGAACTTCCCCGGCTTCCCGGCCGGCATCCAGGGCCCCGAGCTCATGGAGAACCTCCGCGGCCAGGCCGAGCGCTTCGGCGCCGACCTGCGGCCCGAGGACGTCGTCGCCGTCCGGCTCGACGGCGAGGTCAAGGAGGTCGACACCGGCGACGAGCAGTACGGCGGGATCACCACCCACCGCGCCCGCGCCGTGATCCTCGCGACCGGCTCGGCGTACCGCGAGCTCGGCCTCGAGAACGAGAAGCGGCTCTCCGGGCACGGCGTCTCGTGGTGCGCGACGTGCGACGGCTTCTTCTTCCGCGACCAGGACATCGCCGTCGTCGGCGGCGGCGACTCCGCGATCGAGGAGGCGACGTTCCTCACCCGGTTCGCCCGGTCGGTGACGCTCGTGCACCGGCGGGACACCCTCCGCGCCTCGAAGATCATGCAGGAGCGCGCGTTCAACGACCCGAAGCTGAAGTTCCAGTGGGACAGCGAGGTCGTCGACGTGCTCGGCGACGCGAAGCTGAGCGGCCTGTCGCTGCGCAACCTCAAGACCGGCGAGGTGTCGACGCTCGACGTCACCGGCCTGTTCGTCGCGATCGGCCACGACCCCCGGGTCGAGCTCTTCAAGGACCAGGTGTCGCTCGACGAGGCCGGCTACGTCGCCGTCCAGGGCCGCACCTCACGCACGTCGCTGCCCGGCGTCTTCGCCTGCGGTGACGTCGTCGACCACGAGTACCGGCAGGCCATCACCGCGGCCGGGTCGGGATGCGCGGCCGCGCTCGACGCCGAGCGCTACCTCGCGGCACTCGCCGACGAGGGCGACGCCGACCGGGCGGGGGCCGCGCACTCCGCAGCCGTCACCGCGGCCGCCGTCAGCGCCTGAGACGGCTTGATCGGCAAGGAGATCTCGCGACCCGGCCGCTCCGCCTGAGCGCCACCGCGGCCGCGATCTGGCAGCATCGTCCGGGCACTCACCCGGACGGCCGGGACCTGGTGACCCCAGGTCGCACGGCCCCACCGACAGTCACGACGCACCACCGGCACCGGGGTACGACGCCCCGGCCGCCACGAGGAGAGGGAGCACCCATGAGCAGCAAGACCGTCACCGACGACACGTTCTCGAACGACGTCCTCCAGTCGTCCAAGCCGGTCGTGGTCGACTTCTGGGCTCCGTGGTGCGGCCCGTGCCGCCAGGTCTCCCCGATCCTCGACGAGATCGCCGGCGAGTACGCCGAGAAGATCGACATCGTCAATATCAACACGGACGAGAACCCGAAGGTCGCCGCGCAGTACGGCGTCACGGCGCTGCCGACGATCGCGGTGTACCAGAACGGCGAGATGGTGAAGTCGATCATCGGGGCCAAGCCGAAGGTCATCCTGCTGCGCGAGCTCGCGGACTGGATCGGCTGACCGGCCGCGTGACTTCCGGACGCACGCTCGGACAGGCGGAGGCGGCCACGGCCGCACCTCTGCGCCGCGGGGACCGGGGCCCGCTCGTCGTCGCCCTGCGCTCGATGCTCGACCGGGCGGACGGTGCGGGCGACGACACCGTCGACGGCGTCGTCGTCGACGGCGCTGCAACGCCGGCCGAGCCCGCCCCGCCGGAACCGGACGTCTTCGACTCGAGCCTCGAGGAGGCGGTCCGGGCGTTCCAGCAGCGCCGCGGCCTCGTCTCGGACGGCGTCGTCGGCGCCCAGACGGCGCGGGTCCTCGACGGGGCGCGCTGGCGGCTCGGGGACCGGATCCTGCTCTTCACCCCCGGGCACCTCATGCGCGGGGACGACGTGTCCGCGCTCCAGGAGCGGCTCGTCACCCTGGGGTTCCACGGCGGCCCGGTCGACGGCGTCTTCGGCGTCGCGACCGAGCTGGCGCTGCGCGAGCTGCAGCGCGGTCTCGGCCTCGAGCCGGACGGTCTGTGCGGCCCAGGCACGCTCCGCGCCCTCGGCGCGCTCTCCCGGGCCGTCGGTGGCGGCGACCCGTGGGCGCTGCGCCAGCAGGCGAACGTCGCCGTCGCGGGCAAGAGCCTCGCCGGCAAGGTCGTCGTCCTCGACGCCGCCGGCGGCCTCGGCCGCACCGGGCCGCGCGCCGGTGACCTCACCGAGGCGGACGTCACCCTCGACCTCGCGTACCGCATCGAGGGCCGGCTCGCCGCGACCGGCGCCACCCCGGTGCTCACGCGCGGCGCCACGACCTGCCCCGACGACCAGGCCCGCGCATCGCTCGCGCGAGGGGTGCACGCGGACCTGTTCGTCTCGCTCGCGTGCGACTGGCACCCGAACCCGGAGGCGTCCGGGGTCGCGACGTTCTTCTGGGGCGACGTCCGGGTCGGCGCCCGCTCGGCGACGGGCGAGGCGCTCGCGAACCGGATCCAGCGCGAGGTCGTCGCCCGCACGGGCATGACCGACCTGCGGACCCACGCCTGCGCCATCGAGATCGTCCGCGTGACCCGGATGCCCGCCGTCCTCGTCGAGCTCGGGTACCTGTCGAACCCCGGCGACGCCGCACATCTGGCCGACCCCGGGTTCCGCGACACCGTCGCCGAGGCGATCGTCGTCGCCGTCCAGCGGCTCTACCTCGCCGAGGACGACGCCGTCACCGGCTCGCTCCGCCTCGCCGACGTCCTCGCGCACGCCGGTCTGACCTGACCTGCCCGCCGCGGGTGCGCCGTCGCCGTCGCCTCAGACGGCGGTCGGCTCGCCGGTGACCTCGACGCCGGCGGCACGGGCCCAGCGCACGACGTGCCGCAGGTCGTCGAAGTCCATGCCGGACGTCGGCAGCGTCCCTCGCCGACGGTCCTTCATGAGCACGTGCAGCCGGAGCTCGTCGACGTCGAGCCGGGCGACATGGCTCCACGGCCGCAGCATCTTCCTCGACGACCCGGCCGCCCCGTCACCGCGCGGCGGGGCCGGCGTACCGTCCGCGCTCCAGATGATGATCCCGCGCGCGGTGAACGACCACGTCCAGCGCCCCGGGGTGGGCGTCAGCAGCGGTCGGCGCACCAGGGCGAAAACGAGCCCGACGAGCGACGGGACGCCGGTGACCCGGGTCGCGACGTCCACCCGGTCGGGCGCGCGCTCGGGAACGGAGTCGGGCGTCCCCCAGGCCGGACCGGTCGCCACGCGTGCCGTCAGACGCCGGGGTGCGAGCTCTGGCTCGTGAGCGCCGGCGTCCGGACGGTGCCGAGGATCCGCTCGAGGGCCTGCTCGACGTCCTCCCGCCACGACAGGGCCGTCTTGAGCTCGAGCCGCAGCCGCGGGTAGCGGCGGTGCTGGCGCACGGTCTTGAAGCCGACGGCGAGCAGCAGGTCGGCCGGGACCAGGCACTGCGAGCCCGGCCCGTCGCCGTCCGGGCCGTCGCTCTCCACGGCGAGCCCGAACGCCTCGACCGCCCGGACGCCGCGGCGCGTGAGGTCCTTCGCCGCCGCCTGGACGAGCATCCGGGCCAGACCGCCGCCGGCCCACAGCGGCAGGACCCGCGCGGTCATGAGCAGGACGGCGTCCGCGCTCACGGGTGAGGTCGGGAAGGCCATCGACCGCGGGACGAACGCGGGCGGCGCGTAGAGCACGAACCCGGCGGGCATCTCGTCGACGTAGGCGATGCGGCCGCAGGAGCCCCACTCGAGGAGCGTCGCGGAGACCCAGGCCTCCTTCTCGAAGGCGGTGTCCCCGGCCTCGCCGGCCCGGCGCGCGGCGACCGGGTCGAGCTCCCACGTGACGCAGGACCGGCACGGGTCCGGGATGTCCTGGAGCGTGTCGAGGGTGAGGGGCGAGAGCCGGCGCCCCATCAGCCCGCCGCCCCGCGCGAGCGGGCCGCGGCGGCGACGGCATGGTCGGGCGGCCCCTCGTGGGCGGCGTCGACGTCGAGCCGGCGGTGGGGGGTAGCCGTCGGCGCGACCTCGGTCGCGACGCCGGGGGCGCCGGGACCGGGGCCGGAGCCGTAGGCCGGGACGGTGCGCGGGCGGAGCAGTGCTCCGACGAAGCCGGCGACGGCACCGGCGACGAGGCCCGCTGCGACGAGCCGTCCGAGTCGCATGCGACACTCCCTGCAGTGGAGGGGCCGGCATCGGACACACCGGGAACCCTGTGGACATCGTACGCAGCGGGTCTCGTTCCAGTGAAGGACACACTGGGTGATCGATTGACTCCCCTGCGTATTCCGGAGGACGGCGGACGCCGGCAGCCGGAAGGATCGGACGACGCCCCGGCACCTGCCGGGCGACGTCAGCAGCGACCCGTCGATGAACACAGGGATTGGAGGCGCACGCACATGCCACCGGAGGGACACCAGGCCGCCGCCGGCTCGAGGCTCGACCGCTGGGTCGACACGTACGCCGCCAGGACCCGGGGCATGACCGCCTCGGAGATCCGCGCCCTGTTCGCCGTCGCCAGCCGGCCGGAGGTCGTCTCCCTCGCCGGAGGCATGCCGTTCCTCTCGGCGCTCCCCCTCGACGTCGTCGGCAACGCCCTCGCCAAGCTCGTCGCCGAGCGCGGCACGGTCGCCCTGCAGTACGGCTCCGGCCAGGGCGACCCGGGCCTGCGCGAGAAGATCCTCGATGTCATGGCGCCGCAGCAGGTCGACGCGCACCCCGACGACATCGTCGTGACCACCGGCTCCCAGCAGGCGCTCGACCTCGTGACCCGGATCTTCGTCGACCCGGGCGACGTCGTCGTCGCGGAGGCACCGTCGTACGTCGGGGCGCTCGGCGTCTTCCGCTCGTACCAGGCGGACGTCGTCCACGTGCCGCTCGACGACGACGGGCTCGTCCCCGCCGCGCTCGAGGAGACGCTCGCCCGGCTCACCCGCGAGGGCCGCCGGGTCAAGCTGCTCTACACGGTGCCCAACCACCACAACCCCGCGGGCGTGACGCTGTCCGCCGAGCGCCGTCCGCAGATCGTCGAGATCGCCAAGCGGTACGGCGTGCTCGTCCTCGAGGACGACCCGTACGGCCTGCTCGGCTTCGAGGGCGACCCGCTCCCCTCGATGCACTCGCTCAACCCCGAGGGCGTCATCTACCTCGGGTCGTTCTCGAAGACCTTCGCCCCCGGCTTCCGGGTCGGCTGGGCGGTCGCACCGCACGCCGTCCGGGAGAAGCTCGTCCTCGCGAGCGAGTCCGCGATCCTGTGCCCGAGCTCGTTCAGCCAGCTCGCCGTCGCGACGTACCTCGAGACCCACGACTGGAAGCACCAGGTCGGGGTGTTCCGCGAGCTCTACCGGGAGCGGTCGGTCGCCACCCTCGACGCCCTCGCCGACATGCTGCCCGCCGCCCGCTGGACGACGCCCAAGGGCGGCTTCTACGTCTGGGTCACGCTGCCCGACGGCCTCGACGCGACGGCGATGCTGCCGCGTGCGGTGACCGAGCGGGTGGCGTACGTACCCGGTACCGCGTTCTACGCCGACGGCCAGGGCCGGCAGAACCTGCGCCTGTCGTACTGCTACCCGACGTCCGAGCGCATCCGCGAAGGCGTGCGCCGGCTCGCCGGCGTCGTCGAGGCCGAGCTCGAGCTGCTCGAGACCTTCGGCGGTCCCGCCGCCCCGACCGGCCTCGCGAACGGCGCGGCCGGCCGCCGGCAGGTGCAGTCCCCCTCGCCCGACCTCACCTGAGGTCGGGCCGGTCGGCCGGCCCCGCCGGCGATCAGCCCGCCCAGCCAGCACGGAGGATTCACGTGGAACACCCACCCCGGGTCGTCGTCCTCGCCGGCGGCCTCTCCCACGAGCGCGAGGTCTCGCTGCGCTCCGGACGGCGTGTGGCCGAGGCGCTGCGGGACGCCGGCTGCCTCGTCGAGGTCCGCGACGTCGACGCCCAGCTCGTGCCCGCGCTGCAGGCCGAGCAGCCGGACGTCGTCTGGCCGCTGCTCCACGGGGCGACCGGTGAGGACGGCGCGGTCCGCGACGTCCTCGACCTGCTCGGGCTGCCGTACGTCGGCGCCACGCCGGCCGCCTGCCGGATGGCCTGGGACAAGCCGGTCGCCAAGTCGGTCGCCCGCGCCGCGGGCCTGCGGGTGCCGGACTCGGTGGCGCTGCCGCACGGCACCTTCCGCGAGCTCGGCGCGCAGGGGGTGCTCGCGGCCCTCGTCGAACGGCTCGGGCTGCCGCTCGTCGTCAAGCCCGCCCGGGGCGGTTCGGCCCTCGGGGTGAGCGTCGTCCGGGAGGCCGGGGCGCTCCCACGCGCCATGGTCGACTGCTTCGCCTACGGCGACGTCGCGCTCGTCGAGCGGTTCGTCGAGGGGGTCGAGGTCGCCGTGAGCGTCGTCGACACGGGTGACGGGCTGCGCGCCCTGCCGGCCGTGGAGATCGTCGCCGACGGCGGCGTCTACGACTACGACGCCCGCTACACCGCCGGCGCCACCGAGTTCTTCTGCCCCGCCCGCCTCACCGACGCGTCGGCGGAGGCGGCCGCCGAGGTCGCCGTCCGGGCGCACCGGGCCTTCGGCCTGCGGCACCTGTCGCGTACCGACCTCATCGTCGACCGGGACGGCACGCCGTGGTTCCTCGAGGTGAACGTCGCCCCCGGAATGACCGAGACCTCGCTCCTGCCGCAGTCCGTCGAGGCCGCCGGGGAGGACGCCGGTGCGCTCTACCGGCGGCTCGTGGAGGCCGCCACAGGGGCGTCCGGGGCCGAGCAGGCCCCCACGGAGCCGGCGGCTCCCTCGGGGGTCTGAGCGCCCGCTGGGGCCAGGCCCCCGGGCGGTACGACCGACGCCGCGAACGGCCCCGCACCGTGAGGTGCGGGGCCGTTCTCGTGCGTTCCGGGGTCCGGCGGGCGCGGTCAGCGCACCTCCTGGAAGACGCCCTTCACCTCGGGGGACATGAGGCCGATGATCCGGTTCAGGTCCTCGACGCTGGCGAAGTCGATGCTCAGCCGGCCCTTGCTCCGGCCGAGCGCGACACTGACCTTCGTGTCGAGCCGGTCCCCCAGCCGGGACGCGAGGTCGTTGAGCTCGGAGGTGTGGCCGCCGGCCCGCGGCCGCTTCTTGGCGGGCTTGGCGACGGGGCCGTCGCCGAGCGCGACGATCTCCTCGACCATCCGGACCGAGAGCCCTTCGGCGACGATCCGCTGCGCGAGCCGCTCCATCGCCGCGGCGTCGTCGAGGCCGAGCAGCGCCCGGGCGTGCCCGGCGGACAGGACCCCTGCGGCGACCCGGCGCTGGACGAGCGGGGGCAGCCGGAGCAGCCGGATCGTGTTGCTGATCTGCGGCCGCGAACGGCCGATCCGGGTCGCGAGCTCCTCGTGGGTGCAGCCGAAGTCGTCGAGGAGCTGCTGGTAGGCGGCCGCCTCCTCGAGCGGGTTGAGCTGGCTGCGGTGGAGGTTCTCCAGGAGCGCGTCGCGCAGGAGGACGTCGTCCGAGGTCTCGCGGACGATCGCGGGGATCGTCTCGAGGCCGGCCTCCTGGGTCGCCCGCCAGCGGCGCTCGCCCATGATGAGCTCGTAGCGGGCCTCGCCGTCCTCGCTCGCCGCCTCGCGCACGACGACCGGCTGCAGGACGCCGATCTCCTTGACGGAGTGGACCAGCTCGGCGAGAGCCTCCTCGTCGAAGACCTGCCGCGGCTGACGCGGGTTCGGCCGGATCGACATGACCGGCAGCTCGGCGAACCGGGCCCCCGGGACCGGCAACAGCTCACCCGTGCCGGCGGGGCCGGTGGCAGAGCCGGTTGCCGCGTCGAGGTCGACGACGGCGGACGCGGCGCTGTAGGTCGCCACGCCGTTGGCCGGTGCGGCGGCTGCGTCGGGGGCGCCCGTCGGTGCGGCGGCGTCCGTTCCCGGCGTCTCGCCGTTCGGCGTGGCGCGGGCCTCGGGGACGACGGCGGGCGGGCTCTCCGTCTTCCCCGGGAAGAACACGTCGACAGGACGGTCCCCCGCGGTCTTCGTCCCGGTGGTGTTCGGGATCAGTGCACCGAGTCCGCGGCCCAGTCCCCGTCGCTTCTCGCTCACACTCGCTCCTCAGTCGTCGTCGGCCGGTCGTTCCACGTGAGCACTTGCTCGGCGAGCTCGCGGGCCGCCTCGAGGTACGACAGCGCCCCGCTCGAGGCCGGGTCGTAGGTCATGACGGTCTGGCCGTGGCTCGGCGCCTCCGAGATGCGCACGCTGCGCGGCACCGAGGTCTTCACCACCTGCTCCGGGAAGTGCTCGCGCACCTCGTCGGCCACCTGCGACGACAACCTGGTCCGGCCGTCGTACATCGTCAGGAGGATCGTCGAGACGTGGAGCTCCGGGTTGAGGTGCCCCCGGATGAGCTCGACGTGCTTGAGGAGCTGCGAGAGCCCCTCGAGCGCGTAGTACTCGCACTGGATCGGGATGAGCACCTCGCGGGCCGCCACGAAGGCGTTGACCGTGAGGAGGCTGAGACTCGGCGGGCAGTCGACGAAGACGTAGTCGATGTTCGGCAGCCCGGCGTTGATGCGCTCGTCGAGGTAGGTGGCGAGCGCGCGCTGCAGTCGTGTTTCACGTGCAACCAACGACACGAGCTCGATCTCGGCGCCGGCGAGGTCGATCGTCGCCGGGGCGCACCAGAGGTTCGGCACGTCGGGGCACGGCTGCACGACGTCCGCGAGCGGCATCCCCTCGACGACGACGTCGTAGAGGCTGGGGATGTCGCTGTGGTGGTCGATCCCCAGCGCCGTCGAGGCGTTGCCCTGCGGGTCGATGTCGAGGACCAGGACGTTGAGTCCGGCCTGGGCGAGGGCGGCCGCCATGTTGACGGTCGTCGTCGTCTTGCCGACGCCGCCCTTCTGGTTGGCCACCGTCATGATCCGGGTGTGCGGCGGCTTGGGGAACGGCCGGCCCGAGAGGGTGATGCGCCGGCGCGCGTCCTCGGCGACCTCGACCGCGAGCGGCGTGGAGTCGTCCACCGACGGGAGCGAGCGGACCAGGTCCACGCGCTCGTGCTCCTCGTAGCCCACCCGCACCGGCGTCGACCCGGTGGTCGTCATGTGTCCGTACTCGCTCATCTGCTCCTGCGGCCCTGACGGCGCGGCACCTGCGACGAGAACTCCCCCGTCGCCTGCGCGCTCGTCCATGCCGGCGCTCCCATCCATCGGTCCCGGAGCCTCCGAGTGCGAAGGCTCCGCGGGTGCAGTCTGCCCTGCGGGCGCGTCACCGCGTGGGTCGTGCGACATATCCACGGGGTCGGTCTCAGCACCGTCGCCCGCGGCCCGATCTTCCCACGCAGCGGTGACGGTTCCGTTCATGTCGCCGGCCGCCGCACCAGGGCCGGGCGTGTCGGTTTCACGGGAAACGTCGTCGGCCGGGGCGTCCGTGTCGATCGGCGGGGTGTGGGACCCGGACGCCGGACCGCCCGCCGGTGCGGGTCCGGCCGCCTCCGTGGACTCTCCGAGATCCTCCAGGGGCGGCAGCTCGTCGGACGTCGGCATCCCCGCCTCGACGCCGGGCGCCTGGTCGTCGGCGCGGTGCGTCGTTTCACGGGAAACCGGCGTCAGTCGGCCGGACTCGTCCACCGGCCCGCCAGACGCCGGGCGATCCTCCGTCGGGCGAACCTCTGCCGGACCGTCCGGTGCCGGACCGTCCGGTACCGTGTCGGCCGCTGCCGGGTCGGCCACGATCAGGGACTCCTCGGTGGCGTCCTCCTCGCCCTGTTCAGACGACACCTCGGTCACATGGTCCGGCCCTTCGCCGGCACCCTGCGCACCGACCGCCCCCTCAGGCGTTTCACGGGAAACCTCATCCTGCGGCACGTCCGACCCGTGCGGTCGACCGTCGGCTTCCCGCGTCGCATCGGCAGCCACGACGGCGGAGCCGGCGGCCTCGCCGTCCGGTGTGCCACCGCCGTTGAGCAGATCGACCAACCGAGGCCGGTCCGGCCCTTCCTGGTGCAGCGGCGAGCCGCCGCCCGCCGCGAAGGGCTGGTCCGAGCCGTCACCGACACCATCGGAAGAGAACGCTCGCTCGCCGTCCGCCCGCGCACCGGCAGCCGGAGCCGAAGGAGCGTTCACTCCCTGCTCCCGCCAGGAGCGGGCCCCCGGCGAGGATCCGTCGGGCACCCACTCCGGTTTCGCCGTGGTCCCGACGCCGCGGCTCTCCGGCCCGGCGAACGATGTCGGCTCGGTCCGGGCCGTCTCATCGGGTCGGGGCAGATCCCCCTGGAACAGCGCCCGCGGCGCCTCGTCCACGGAGTCCCGCCACCGACCCCAGCGGCCCGGCTCGGTCGAGGGGACCTCCGAGGGAGGTTCCACGTGAAACGCGGACGGCGCGCCGGCGCCCTGCTCCGGCGAACCGTCGTGGACCTGCCGTCGGAGCTCACCGACGAGCGCGGGTGTCGGTGCCGCCGGGCCGCCCCACTCCTGGGCCCTCACATCGACCTGTCGGGCCGGAGCGGGCACCGACACCGTCGGGGCCGACCCGGCGGTGGCCGCGCCCGCCGGCAGCGCCGCCACGGGAACGAACGAGCGCGACCCGCTCTCGACGACGACTGCTGCGTCGCCCTCGGCCGGGACGTCGTCGGCATGCAGGGCCTCCCACCAGACCGCCCCCTCAGAGGCGGCGGACCGATCGGCTGTGGCGTCCGCGTCGCTCGGCGTCACGGCCGGCTTCTCCGTCCCGAGGTCAGCGTCGTCGTCGACCACCGGCCATCCCAACCCTCCGTCGTCGGTGACGGTCCCCTGTGTCGGCCAGCCGATCCCACTCACGCGCCATCCTCCCGTGTCCACTCCCCGCTGTGGCTCCGCCCTGCGGCAACTGCACCCTATGTGCCGACAACGGATGTTCCTCCGCCAGCCAAGCAGGGTTCGGCTCCGAGACGCAACGAACGCGCCCAGGGATGGGGCATCGGCCTCGATCGCCCGGGCGATGGGCACCTCCGAGGGCGCTCAGACCGCTCCCGCCCAGGTGCGGCGGCGATCGCTAGGCCTCCCGCGGCGGGCAACCGTGGACGCCCTCGGCGGGCCCGACCTGTCGTCATGCTCGCTGTGGGCCCGCCGGCCCAGCGCGTGGTTTCCCGTGAAACAGCGACGCTCGGCTCTCGCCACGAGGCAGCACGTTCACGGGGACCTGCCGGTGGCGATGTCGGCGGTGGTCGCCCTGGGCGACCTCCTACCCGTCCCGGCCCAAAGGCCATCCCGCCCCAGCGGCAATCACCGGCGGCCCGGACGTCTCGGCGGTGGCGAGCGCGTGGAACTCGGCCGACCGACACCGGGCGACTCTTGGAGCTGCTCGTCAGGGGTCGGTTGCCGTTTCCCGTGAAACGACGGTCGTCATGGCGCCACGGACGGTGGCACCTCGGGCCCACCCGACGGTCGCACCCGGCGGCCTCTCTCGCCGGTCCAGACATCAGGGGCGCCGGCGAGGCGAGCGGGATGCCCGCGACCAGTCGTGCTCCACAGGGCACCGCCGTGGTCACCAGTCAGTACTTCGGCACCAGACCGCGGCGCTCCTGCCCTTCTGTCTCCGAGAGGAGCGACCGGGAGACCACGCCGAACTCCAGTGCCACTGCCTCGGTCTGTCCGGAGTCGACGTCGATCCAGACAGCGGGAACGCCTTGTACGCACCCTCCTCGCCGACGGTCCCGGGGCCGAAGCTGCCACCAACCAGGGCGGCGCCGCGGCACCGGGATCCGGCTCCCACTCGGCCATGAGGCCAGTTTGCGCAGCGCCCCCTACCCGGCCGCGAGCCCATCCTCCGGGCCATCGGAGTCAGATGCTTGGGCAGCCACACCGCCGCCGACCCGGTCGGTCGGAGCGTGGTTGCCGCAGCGGCCGGCGGCGCCGTGCCCGCAGTGGCCCAGCCTGTCCGACAGTTGGCAGCCGAGGCATCGACCCGGCGCGTGCAGCGTCCGGCGCACCCCGCGCGCAGTAGACCTCGTCCGCGGGCAGTCGCTCCGGTGCGGCTCGTCGTCGTCCGGTGTCGGTGTTGCGGCGGACGACGTCACCTCCGGCGCGCATCCGTCATGAGCCGGGATGTCACCGGCGGGCCGGACGGGACCACGACTCCGGCGGCAGCCCCGGCCGTCGACGACCACGTCGGCCGGTCGCGGGTTCTCGTCCATCCACAGCGTTGCCCTCGGCGCGACGTCTGCTGCGTTCGGCCCGCGCCGGCGCGGCCGCCCGGGCGGCGAGGACGACGAGCACGTCCTCCTCGCGGCCGGGCTCACCCGTGTTTCCCGTGAAACACCGTCACCCGCGGGCGGCGCACGGCAACCCGCCCGCGCCCGGTCGCCCTACGCGCGAGGCCGTGCCCGACCCGATCCACGAGCGGCCGTTCCGCCGGGCCGAGCCTTCCGCCCCGTGCGGCCGGGCCGGGACACCGGCTCCCCCGCCTCGACGACGACGACCGTCGTCAGCTCCTCGAGGATCCCCGCGCCGCACTCGACGATCGAGCGCGCCCGCGCGCCGAGCCGGGTCAGCGCACCGTCGGCGGCCTCCAGCTCCTCGGCCGCGGACCGACCCTTGAGGGCGAGCAGCCGGCCACCCGGGACGACGAGCGGCAGGCACCACCCGGCGAGCTTGTCGAGCGCGGCGACCGCCCGAGCGGTCGCGACATCGAAGCGGGGCCCCGCCGCGTGCAGCTCCTCCGCCCGTGCGCGAACCACCTCGACCGTCCCGAGGCCGAGGTCCGTGACGACCTCCTCGAGCCACACGACGCGTCGCTGCAGCGGCTCGACGAGGGTCACCGTCACGTCCGGTCGCGCGATCGCCAGGGCGATCCCGGGCAGTCCGGCACCCGACCCGACGTCGACGCACCGCTCACCGGGGAGCAGCAGCTCGGCCACCGCGGCGCAGTTGAGGACGTGCCGCTCCCAGAGCCGCGGGACCTCCCGCGGCCCGATGAGCCCGCGCTCCACCCCGGTCGTCGCGAGGTGCGTCGCGAACCGTTCGGCCAGCGCGGCCCGGTCGCCGAACAACGCGACGACGGCGCCCCCGCTCGGTGCGGGTGGCGCCGTCGTCGTCCGGCCGTCGCCGGTCACGTGTCTGCCGCTCAGGCCGAGGCCGGGAAGATGACGACCCGGCGGGCCGGGTCCTCGCCCTCGGACTCGCTCACGAGCCCGGAGTCCGCGACGACGTCGTGGACCACCTTGCGCTCGAACGCCGACATCGGCTCGAGGCGGAGCGGCTGGCTCGTGCGCCGGACCTCCTCGCAGGCACGCGCCGCCTGCTCCTCGAGCGCCTTGCGACGCGCCGCACGGAAGCCGGCGACGTCGAGCATGAGCCGGCTGCGCTCCCCGGTCTTCGCCTGCACGGCGAGCCGGGACAGGTCCTGCAGCGCCTCGAGCACCTCGCCGCCCGGGCCGACGAGCTTGCGCAGCTCACGGTCCGACCCGCCCTCGGCGACGATCGCCACCGAGGCTCGGCCGTTCTCGACGTCGATGTCGATGTCGCCGTCGAGGTCGACGATGTCGAGGAGCTCCTCGAGGTAGTCGGCCGCCACCTCGCCCTCCTCCTCGAGGCGGCGCAGCGACTCACCACCGCGGCTGCTGCGCCGGCTGCGGGTGCCGGACGACGTCCCCTCGGCGCCGGCCTCCGTGTCGTCGTCCTCGTCGGACTCGTCGTCGTCCGACTCGTCGTCCGAGTCCTCGTCGGACTCCTCGGACTCGTCGTCGACGTCCTCGACGACGTCGTCGACGACCGCGTCCGTCTCGGCGGAGCCGCCCCCGGCGACCTCGGTGCCGGCCGGCACGTCGACGAGCGCGTCCTCGTCGGTCACCCGCGTGTCCTCCACCGCGTGCGTGTCGCTCACGATGCTTCCTCCCACGTGTCGGTCTTCACGGGCGATGCCCGTCAGGTTGGTGGACCCGGTCGTCCCGGGTCGTGCGCGGCGCGCGGTGCGCGGCCGCTGCCGTCAGCGCTTGGGCTGACTGGGCTTCCCGCGGCGCGGCTTGGTGGCCGGTCGCTTGTTCGCGCCACCGGGAGCACCGGCGGACGGCGCTGCACCGTTCGCCCGCGGGCCGGTCGTCGGCCCGCTCGGCGCCGGGGTCTCGCCGCTCGGCTCCTCGCCCTGCGGCGCCTCACCGGCCTCGTCCTCGCCCGTGCCCTGGGCGGGCTTGGCCGGCGGCGTCCCGTACGCCGGCGGCGGCGTGCGCTTGCGCTTCGGCTGCCGCTTCGGCTGCTGGCGCTGGCCGCCGGTCGGGCCACCGGACGACGTCTCGTCCTCGGTGCCGACCGCCTCCGGCTCGCCCTTGCCCTTGCGCCGGCGGCGCTCCTCGAGCGCCTTCGCGGCGGGGGAGCCCGGGGCGGGCATCCGGCGGATGACGTAGAACTGCTGACCCATCGACCAGACGTTCGTCGTGAGCCAGTAGATGAGGACACCGATCGGGAAGTTGACGCC
>JACRAB010000127.1 GCA_016213575.1 Actinomycetota bacterium | reverse complement strand
CCGTCGCGCACGAACGACCAGTCGGTGACCGCCGCGGTGTCCGCGAGCAGCGCGGCCGGGTAGGCGCCGTCGAGCATCGGGCCGAGGAAGACCTCGTTGCCGACGCGGTCGATCCGCGCCGCCGCCTCGACGTCCGCGGGGTTCGTCGGGTCGGCGGGGCGGACCTCGTGGAGGTTGAGCGTCACCGCGCAGCGCGCGGCGTCGCCGAGGACGCCGCGGATCGCCTGGACGGCGAGCCCGTGCCCGAGGTTGAGGTGGGGCGCGGCCGCGAGCGCGGCCGCCGGCTCGCGGCGCCCCGGGGCGTGGACGCCGGACCCGTACCCGAGGTACGCCGTGCACCACGGCTCGTTGAGCGTCGTCCAGGTGTGGACCCGGTCGCCGAGCGCCCCGGCGAGCACCTGCGCGTACTCGGCGAACCGGTACGCCGTGTCCCGGGCCGGCCAGCCGCCGGCGTCCTCGAGCGGCTGAGGGAGGTCCCAGTGGTAGAGCGTCGCGATCGGCCGGATCCCCTTGGCCAGCAACGTGTCGACGAGCCGGGAGTAGAAGTCGAGACCGGCCTGGTTCACGGCGCCCGAACCGGTCGGCACGATGCGCGGCCACGCGATCGAGAAGCGGTAGCCCTGCAGGCCGAGCCCGGCCATGAGCGCGACGTCGGCGTCGACCCGGTGGTAGTGGTCGCACGCGACGTCACCGGTCGCGCCGTCCAGGGTCAGGCCGGGGGTGTGGGAGAAGGTGTCCCAGATCGACGGGCCGCGGCCGTCCTCGGTCGCCGCCCCCTCGATCTGGTAGGACGCGGTCGCCGCGCCCCACAGGAACCCCTCCGGGAACGTCATCCCCATGCGTGCCTCCAGCGGTCGTGTCGGTCGTGCAGGTCACCCTCGTGGCGACCATCCTGTACCGGTCCAGGTGGCACGCTACCCGGTCCGGCTGGGAGCGCTCCCGTCCGCGCGGCGGGTGGCGCGTCCGACACGCGGTCATCCTGGCGGGACGTGCCCCCGGACCAGGAGGATGGTCACCGGTCGGGGCCGGACGGCGCACCCCGCCCGGGGACGGCCCGCCGCACGCCGCACGGAGGTGACCGGTGGTCGACGCGACCGGAGCGGACGACCCGTTCCTGCGCGGGGCGCTCGCCCCGCCGGAGCGCACCCTCGTCGACGTCTTCCGCGAGACCGTCGCCCGGCACCCGGGCGCCCCCGCGATGGACGACGGCACGTCGGTGCTCACGTACGCGGGCCTGGCCGCCGCGGTCCGGGCGACCGCCGACGGGCTGCGCGCGGCCGGGATCTCGCGCGGCGACCGGGTCGGCGTCCGGATGCCGTCCGGCACCCACGCGCTCTACACGTCGATCCTCGCGGTGCTGTCCGCCGGCGCCGCGTACGTGCCCGTCGACCTCGACGACCCCGACGAGCGCGCCCACCTCGTGTTCCGGGAGGCGGACGTCGCCGCGGTGCTCACCGCCGACGAGGGCCTCGTCGTCCGCCGTCGCAAGGCCCGGGCCGCGCGGCCCGCAGCGGTCACGGGCGGCGGGGACGGCACCGGCGGCGCCGCCGACCCCACGCCGGACGACTACGCGTGGATCATCATCACGTCCGGCTCGACGGGCACCCCGCAGGGCGTCGCGGTGACCCACCGCAACGCCGCGGCCTTCGTCGACGCCGAGGCCCGGATGTTCCTCCAGGACCGCCCGCTCGGCCCCGGCGACCGGGTGCTCGCGGGGCTGTCCGTCGCGTTCGACGCCTCGTGCGAGGAGATGTGGCTCGCCTGGCGGTACGGCGCGTGCCTCGTCCCGGCGCCGCGCGCCCTCGTCCGCAGCGGCATGGACCTCGGCCCGTGGCTCGTCAAGCAGCGGGTCAGCGTCGTCTCGACGGTGCCGACGCTCGCGTCGCTGTGGCCCGCGGAGGCGCTGGACGCCGTCCGGCTGCTCATCTTCGGCGGTGAGGCCTGCCCGCCGGACCTCGCCGCCCGGGTCGTCGTCCCCGGCCGCGAGGTGTGGAACACCTACGGCCCCACCGAGGCGACCGTCGTCGCGTGCGGCGCGAAGCGGGACGGCGAGGGCCCGGTCACCAAGCGCGACTTCATCCGGTACATGGTCGAGATCGCCCCGGTCATGCTCCCGCACCTGGCGGGTCGGGCGCTCAACCTCGCGCGCTACCTCGACCCGGCCAAGGACGCCGAGAAGTACGCGCCGATGCCGACGCTCGGCTGGGACCGCGCGTACCGCAGCGGCGACCTCGTGACCCTCGACCGGGCCGGGCTGCTGTTCCAGGGCCGGGCCGACGACCAGGTCAAGCTCGGCGGCCGGCGGATCGAGCTCGGCGAGGTGGACGCCGCCCTGCAGGCGCTGCCCGGGGTCGCCGGCGCGGCCGCCGCCGTCCGCAAGACCGCCGCCGGCAACCAGATCCTCGTCGGGTACGTCGCGCTCGCGTCCGACGACGCGAGCGGGCCGGATGACGAGGCCGGGGACGGCGCGGCACCCGGGACGGACGGCGCGGCACCGGGTTTCGACGTCGCCGCCGCGACCGCCCGGCTGCGCGAGAGCCTGCCCGCGGCGCTCGTCCCGCGGCTCGCCGTCGTCGGCACGATCCCGACCCGGACGTCCGGCAAGGTCGACCGGGACGCCCTGCCGTGGCCGCTCGAGGGCATGACGTCCGAGCCGGCGGTGGCCTCCCACCTCACCGGCACCGCGGCCTGGGTCGCCGAGCAGTGGGCCCGGATCCTCGGCGCGAGCATCGCCGGCCTCGACGACGACTTCTTCGCCCACGGCGGCGGCAGCCTCGCCGCGGCCCAGCTCGTCTCGGTGCTGCGCACCCGCTACCCCGAGGTCACCGTCGCCGACGTCTACGAGAACCCGCGCCTCGGCACGCTCGCCGACACGCTCGAGGAGTTCACCCCGTCGGTGAGCTCGACGGACCGCGTCGTCAAGCCCGTCCGGTGGCAGATGCGCGTCACCCAGACCGTGCTCGGGGTGCCGCTCGCGGCCGTGACCGGGCTGCGCTGGCTGCTGTGGCTCGCGGTCGCGACGAACCTGCTCGCGCTGTTGGTCGAGCGACGCGCCGACCCGGTCGGGCCGGACGCCGACGGCGACGCCGCGTTCCCGGCCTTCGGCGCCTTCTCCCCGCTCGACGTCCTGCCCCAGACCCCTTGGTGGGCCGTCGCCCTCGGCTGGCTCGTCCTCGTCTCCCCGCCCGGCCGGTTCCTCCTCGCGGGCGGCGTGGCCCGGGTCGTCACCCGCGGCGTCCGGCCGGGCAACTACCCGCGCGGCGGCCGGGTGCACCTGCGGATCTGGTTCGCCGAGGCCTGGGCCTCGGCGGTCGGCGCCGACGGGCTGCTCTGCGCACCGTGGGTCGTGCACTACGCGCGGCTGCTCGGCGCGTCCGTCGCCAAGGATGTCGACCTGCACGCGCTGCCGCCCGTCACCGGTCTGCTGACCCTCGGCAAGGGCTGCTCGGTCGAGCCCGAGGTGGACCTGTCCGGGCACTGGGTCGACGGCGACGTCCTCGTCGTCGGCCGGGTCCGGGTCGGGGCCGGCGCGTCGGTCGGCGCCCGCAGCACGCTCGGCCCGGGCGCCCGGCTCGGCCAGGGCGCCCAGCTCGCTCCCGGCTCCGCGGTGCTCGGCTCGGTGCCGCCCGGCGAGCGCTGGGCCGGCTCCCCTGCCGAGTTCGACGGCCCGGCGCGGCACGACGCCCCGACCGGGCGGCCGCCGCGCGGGCTGCGCTGGGTGCCCGTCTTCGGGCTCAGCGCGGCTGTGTTCGCCGGGCTGCCGCTGCTCGCCGCGGGTGCCGGGCTGCTCGTGCTCGCCCGGGCGCTCGACCTCTCCGCGGGGTCCGGGCGCGACATCGCCCTCGGCGTGCTCGTCTGGTCCCCGCTCGCCGGCCTGGCCGCGTTCACGACGTACGCCGTCCTCGTGGCGCTCGCCGTCCGGCTGCTGTCGGTGCGGCTCACGACCGGCCACCACGCGGTCCGCAGCCGGGTCGGCTGGCAGGCCTGGGGCGTCGAGCGGCTCATGGACGAGGCCCGCACGTGGCTCTTCCCGCTGTACGCGGGGCTGTTCACGCCGGTGTGGCTGCGGATCCTCGGCGCGAAGGTCGGCCGCGGGGTCGAGGCCTCGACGGTCGTCATGCTGCCGAGCCTCACCTCGGTCGGCGAGCACGCCTTCCTCGCGGACGACACGATGGTCGGCTCCTACGAGCTCTCCGGCGGGTGGATGCGGATCGCCCGGGCCAAGGTCGGCAAGCGGGCCTTCCTCGGCAACTCGGGGATGACGGCGCCCGGCCGCAAGGTGCCCAAGGACTCGCTCGTCGCGGTGCTCTCCGCCGCGCCGAAGCGGGCCAAGCGCGGCACGTCGTGGGTCGGCAGCCCGCCGGTGCAGATGCGCCGCGCGGCGCAGGAGACCGACACGAGCCGCACCTACGCCCCGGCGACCCGGCTCAAGGTCGCCCGCGGCACCGTCGAGGCGCTCCGGATCGTGCCGACGCTCGCCTCGGTGACGCTCGCGGCGGGCGTGCTCGTCGCGCTCCAGGCCGCCGTCGTCACGTGGGGCTGGTGGGCCGCCGCGCTGCTCGCCGGCCCGGCGCTGCTCGCCGCCGCCGTCGTCGCCGCGGTGGTCACCTCTGTCGCGAAATGGCTTCTCGTGGGCCGGATCCACGCGGTCGAGTACCCGCTGTGGAGCTCGTTCGTGTGGCGCAACGAGCTCGCCGACACCTTCACCGAGATGCTCGCCGCGCCGTTCTTCCTGCGCTCGGCCGCGGGCACCCCGGCGATGGTCTGGTGGCTGCGCTCGATGGGCTCGCGGATCGGCCGCGGCGTCTGGTGCGAGTCGTACTGGCTGCCTGAGGCCGACCTCGTGACGCTCGGGGACGGCGCGACCGTCAACCGCGGGTGCGTCGTCCAGACCCACCTCTTCCACGACCGGATCCTCTCGATGGACCACGTGACCCTCGAGCCCGGCGCGACCCTCGGGCCTCACGGCGTCGTCCTGCCCGCCGCGACGATCGGCACGTCGTCGACCGTCGGGCCCGCCTCGCTCGTCCTGCGCGGCGAGGAGGTCCCCGCCCAGACCCGGTGGCGCGGCAACCCGATCGTCTTCTGGCCGGACGACGCCCCGCGGGCCACCGGGCCCGCCGTCCGGGTCGAGGAGCCGACCACCGGGCCGATCGCCGAGCCGACCACCGGGCCGACCGGCGGCGCGGCCCCGGCCGCGGGCGCATAGGGTCGCCCGTGATGACGAACCGACGATCGACGGGTCGACCGCCCGCCGAGGGCTCCGCCGGGGACCCCTACCGCCCGAAGAGCGGCGACGACGCCTACCGGGTGCTCCGGTACGACGTCGACCTCGACTACCGGGTCTCGAGCAACCGGCTCGACGCGACGGTGGCGCTCTCCGTGCTGACCCGGCGCGCGACGTCCCGGCTGCACGTCGACCTCGCGGGCCTGCGCGTCGTCAAGGTGCTCGTCGACGGCCGGCCGGCCCGGTACGCGCACCGCGGCCGCAAGCTCGTCGTCACGCTGCCGCGGCAGACGCCGGCCGACACCGCCCTGACCCTGTCCGTGCGGTACAGCGGCTCCCCCGCACCGCTCGACGGACCCTGGGGCGAGGTGGGCTGGGAGGAGCTCAGCGACGGCGTCATCGTCGCGAGCCAGCCGGACGGCGCGCCGTCCTGGCTGGCCTGCAACGACCACCCGGGCGACAAGGCGAGCTACCGCTTCACGGTGACGACGGAGTCGCTCTACACGGTCGTGTGCAACGGCTCGCTCGTGGACCGGCGCGCCGGCGCCAGCCGGACGACCTGGGTCTACGAGTCGCCGGAGCCGATGGCGACCTACCTCGCGACGGTGCAGGTCGGCCGGTACCGGCTCGTCGACACCGCGATGGGGCCGGTCCGGCAGCGGGCCGCGGTGCCGCCGCGGCTGCTCGCGGCGTTCGACCACGACTTCGCGCCGCAGGCCGCCATGGTGCGGCTGTTCGAGCGGGTCTTCGGCCCGTACCCGTTCGAGGCGTACACCGTCGTCGTCACCGACGAGGAGCTCGAGATCCCGCTCGAGGCGCAGGGGCTGTCGATCTTCGGCGCCAACCACGTCGACGGCCGGCGCGGCAGCGAGCGGCTCGTCGCCCACGAGCTGGCGCACCAGTGGTTCGGCAACAGCCTCACCCTCGGGCGCTGGCAGGACATCTGGCTCCACGAGGGGTTCGCCTGCTACGCCGAGTGGCTGTGGTCCCAGGAGAAGGGCCGCGAGAGCGCGGACGCCCTGGCCCGCAAGGCCTGGCAGCGGCTGTCCGGGCTGCCGCAGGACCTCGTCATCGCCGACCCGGGCCCGGTCCTCATGTTCGACGACCGGCTCTACAAGCGCGGGGCGCTCGCCGTGCACGCGCTGCGCCTGAGGATGGGCGACGCGGCGTTCGGCCCGATGCTGCGGGCCTGGACGACGGAGCACCGGCACGGCACGGTGACGACCGCCGGGTTCGAGGCGCACGCCCAGGCCTGGACGCCGGAGCCGCTCGACGCGCTCTTCACCGCCTGGCTGAGGTCGCCGAAGCTGCCGAGACTGCCGGAGCCCGGCCGGACGCCGTAGCGTCCGACCGGGCTCCGGGCACCGTCCGGGGACGGCTCAGAAGCGCGCGAACTTCGACTCGTCGAACACCGGACCGT